>JBKPSV010000258.1:0-4756 GCA_046735215.1 Pseudomonadota bacterium
GACTATAACCCGCTGCATGCGGATGAGGTTTATGTGACGCAGAAGGCGGGATATCCCAGCGTGTTTGCGCACGGAATGCTGACCATGGGCCTCACCGGCAAGATGCTGACCAACTATGTCGGCGACGGCCGGCTGACCAAGTTCGGCGTGCGCTTCACCAACCAGGTGTGGCCAGGCGACGACCTCGATGCGAAGGCGACGGTCACCGCGCTCCGCGAGGAGGGTGGCAGGCACTACGTCGATCTGGCGCTGTCAACCACCAATCAGGATGGGAAAGAGGTCGCCTCCGGATCGGCAACTGCGCGGGTTGATCCGTAGCTGAGAGAAGCCTTTTAGGCAGGAGTTGCGGATGGGCTTATCCCCGCTTTGCGCGGGGATGACGTTTGCGGGGGGTGCGATCTATACCCAGCGGAGGCTTGGCTCGCTGCCGAGCAGATGCTGCCCGACAGTTTCGAAGTGCGAGCGGCGGCCCTGGACCTGCTGGGTCACGGTGTTGATGTCGCGGAAGCGCCGTTCGAAGGGGTTCGCATCGAAGATCGCGGTGGCACATGCCTCGTGGTAGGCGACATCGACGACTTCCTTTGCCTGATGAATCGCATAGGTGGCTGCCTGGCGGATGCGCATGCGCTGCTCGGTGTTCAATTCGCCGGCGATCGCCACTTCGTCCTGCGTACTTCGCAGGACCTGAAGCAGCCAGGCGCGTGCCGAATGCAGCTTTGCATCGGCAACGCCGATTGCTGACTGGATCATCGCGCTGTCGCGCAACGCGCTCTGCGTCAGCGCCGGCGTCTTGCCGCGCGCCAGATCGATGAACGCATTCAATGTAGCGCGCGCAATGCCCAGGGCGACGGCGGCGAAGCCGGATGCGTAGATGTTCATGCCGCTGAACCGGTAGAGGTGTCCAGACTCGCGTCGCTCCTCGGGACGGTCGCGCGTCAGGGTGTGCGCATCGTCGACGAACAGCTCCTTCACTGTGTAGGTGTCGCTGCCCGTGCCACGCAGACCGACCACCTGCCAGACGTCGTTGATCTCGGCGCGCGTGCGGGGAAACAGCATCGTGCGCTCCCACGTGCGGCCATCAGGATACCGGTGGGGCGTTCCGTCAGCCTCGAAGCAAGGGCAGTGCGCGCCAAGCCAGGTAGCGTGGCGGCTGCCGCTGGCAAATGCCCAGGTGCCCGTCACGCGCCAGCCTCCGTCCGCGCGGATCGCTTTTGCACCGGGTCCCTGACCCCAGGCAAGCACATCGCGCTTCCCGCCAAACACTTCACGAGCGGCCGCAGGCTCCAGATAGGCAGCGGACAGCGAGCAGCCCGAGCCCTGATTCATGCACCAGGCGACGGAGGCATCTCCACCCGCGATGGCCTCGACGCACTGGATATACGTTGCCGGATCCAACTCGGCGCCTCCCAGTGAGCGCGGCACGAGCAGACGAAACATGCCATCCGCATGCATCGCGTCCAGAACATCGCCGGGCAGTTCGCAGGCTGCATCGATGCGCGGCGCAGCGGCGGTGAGCAACGGCGCCAGCCTGCGAGCGCGGGCGACGTGCTCCGTTGCAACGCCTGCATCGTGAGCGTCCATCAATGGTTTCCTCTTTTGCTTCGATCGGCACGCTACACCCGCATGGCAGGACCGGACAGGGCCGCCTATCTTGGTCAGCATGGATGATCACGCCGCGTTGCTTGAGGAGATCGCGCAGGAAATGCGCGAGACCGAGCGGTGGACCGGCCGGTCAGCGCTGTCGCCGCAAGTCATGAGGGCGATGGCCAAGGTGAAACGCGAGGCATTCATCGCGCCGGGATCGGAGACGGCAGCGTACGAAAACAGACCCTTGCCCATTGGTCATAGCCAGACGATTTCGCAACCGTTCGTCGTGGCCCTGATGACAGAGCTGCTGGACCTGGAGCGGGATGACAGGGTTCTGGAGGTCGGAACCGGCTCTGGGTACCAGGCGGCGGTTCTCGCGGAAGTGGTAGACAAGGTCCATTCGATCGAAGTGATCCCGGAGCTTGCCGCGCGCGCCGCGTTGGCACTGGCCGGTCAGGGCTATGCGAAGGTCGAATTGCGCACCGGCGATGGAGGCCTTGGCTGGCCGGACCGAGCCCCGTTCGATGCGATCGTTGTCACCGCGGCAGCACTGGATGTGCCTCCGGCTTTGCTGGCCCAGCTTGGCACCGGCGGTCGCATGGTGATCCCGGTGGGGCCGCACCGGGGCGATCAGGAACTGATGTTGATCACCAAGGACGCGGCGGGAAATGTGACCCGGCGCAGCGTCTTGCCGGTGGCCTTCGTGCCTCTGACCGGAAGTGCGTGCGACTGACATGGCGCAATTGACGTACTGGGGGCTCGCCGATACTACCCGCCGGTAGGGATTGCAGAAGGGGAGCAATACGTGAGCGAACCCGAAACGTTGACCGTCGATGTCAACGGCTATCCCATCCGTATCTGGCGCAAGGGCAGTGGGGCAAAGCTGGGGTTTCTCGCCGGCTTCGGTGGCTTGCCGCGATGGGTGCCATTCCTCGATGAACTGGCCAAGAGCCGCACGGTGATCGTGCCGTCGCTGCCTGGTTTCCCCGGCGGCGATCGCGGCCATTCGGCGCTGGACACACATCTGGACTGGCTGCTTGCGCTGCGTGAGCTATTGGCAAAGTCGGAGCTGGAGGGCGCCGATCTCGCCGGCAGCTCGGTCGGCGGTTCGATGGCCGCCGAAATGGCGGCGCTGTGGCCAGCGAGTGTCCGTCGATTGGCATTGATCGCGCCGTTCGGTCTGTTCGACGACGCCGATCCGCCGACCGATCCGTGGGCGCAGCGCGCGGATGCGGTGCCCGGTTTGATGTGCGCCAATCCGGAGATCTGGAAAGCTCTGAAGGAAGTGCCCGAGGGTGCGAACTCGATCGAGTGGCCGATCGAACAGACACGCGCCAGCGAAGCAGCGGCGCGCATTTTCTGGCCGTTGGGCAATACCAAGTTGGAGAAGCGCCTGAAGTTGATCCAGGCGCCGACACTGCTGATCTGGGGTGAGCAGGATCGCGTCATGCCGCGCAGCTATGCCGATCGCTTCGCAAAGGGGATTGCCGGTCGGACCGAGACGACGGTGGTCGCCGGTGCGGGGCACCTCGCGGAGCTGGATAAGCCAGCTGAAGTTGCCGCTGCCATCGTCCGTTGGACCGACTGAGGAGTTCAGCGCATGCCGCTTGACCCGGATGCCGAAAAACTGCTGGCCATGATGCGCGAGGCGGGACGGCCGCCGATGGAGACGCTGTCGCCGGAGGAGGCACGCCAAGGGTTCCAGGCGGGACGCGCTGCCGTGCAGCCCGATCCGCAGGACGTGGCCGAGGTGCGCGATCTGTCCTGCTCAGGTCCACACGGTACGATCCCGCTGCGTGCCTATCGTCCACTCGGTACCAAGGTGGACGAGGTGCTGCCGGCGCTAGTGTATTTCCATGGTGGCGGCTGGTTGCTGGGCGATCTTAAATCGCACGATGTGCAGTGCCGACACTACGCGAATGCGGCGAAGTGCCGCGTGGTCTCGGTCGATTATCGCATGGCGCCGGAATACAAGTTTCCGGCGGCCGTCGACGATTGCGCGGCAGCAACCGGCTGGGTGATCGCGCAATCGGATGCGCTGCACATCGATCGCACGCGCATTGCGGTTGGCGGCGATTCCGCTGGCGGGAATCTGGCGGCGGTGATCGCACTGATGGCGCGGAATGGCGAGCTGCCACCGCTGGTGTTCCAGGTGCTGGTGTACCCGGTGACCGATCTTGGAATGACGCACGAGTCATATGCGCGGGTGACCGAGGGCGTGCCGCTGACAGCCAAGACCATGGATTGGTTCATCGACCACTATTTGCATGGTCCGAAGGATCGCGCTGACTGGCGTGCGTCACCGCTGCGAGCCGCTGACCTGTCGGGGGTGGCACCGGCGCTGGTTCTGACCGCCAGCTACGATCCGTTGTGCGATGAAGGCGTGGCGTATGCCGAGAGGCTGGAGCGCGAGGGCGTGCATGTGATCCACCTGCATTTCTCCGACCAGCTGCACGGGTTTGTCGGACAGGGCCGGATTATCCGCGCCGGCACGATGGCGCTGGATATGATGAGCGCGGCGCTGAAGAAGGCGCTGTGGTCGGTCTAAGCGGGGACCTTGCTGCGAGCGCCGACCATCTGTAGCGCAAGGTCGGCCATGCGCTGGCACATGTCCTCGAGGCGAAGGCGTCCCTCGGGTCGATGCCAAGTATAGGCCCATGAAATCATGCCGCCGAGGGCAAGCGCCGTCAGGTTGACGTCTGGGGTCTCGAACTCACCGGCGGTCACGCCTTCGGTCAGCAGGTTGGACAATACGCGATCAAACTTCTTGCGCAGCGCGTTGATCTCGGTCAGCGCGTCAGCGGCCAGATTCTTCTCTTCGCGAAAGTAGATGGCGATATTTGCCTGACGCGACAGCACGACCTGGGTGAAACCGACGATTGCCTCGTGCAGGCGCGTGGTGGGTGATCCGGGCGTCTTGGCGGCGCGAGTCACCGCCTCGAGCGATAGTTCGATGGTGGGCTTGCACAGCGCGGCGAGGAGATCGGTCTTGCTGCGGAAATGCGTGTAGATGAACGGCTTGGTGACCCCAAGTTCTGCGGCGATGTCGTCAAGCGTAGTACCAGTGAAGCCGCGTTCATAGAACAGTTTGACTGCTTCCTCCAGAATACGCTCGCGCTTATAGGCCAGTATCTCCTCACGCATAGCCCGGTTATCCATTGTGCCGTCC
>JBKPSV010000259.1:0-19121 GCA_046735215.1 Pseudomonadota bacterium
TCCCACCGGCCTGATCGATCCGGTGTGCGAGGTGCGCCCGGTGGAGCGCCAGGTGGATGACCTGCTGGCCGAATGTCGCACGCTCGCAGCGAACGGCCAGCGGGTGCTGGTCACCACGCTGACCAAGCGCATGGCCGAAGACCTCACCGACTATCTTACGGAACACGGCGTGAAGGTGCGCTACCTGCACTCCGACATCGACACGCTGGAGCGGATCGAGATCATCCGCGACCTGCGTCTCGGCGTGTTCGACGTGCTGGTAGGCATCAACCTGCTGCGTGAGGGTCTCGACATCCCGGAATGCGCGCTGGTGGCGATTCTGGACGCTGACAAGGAAGGTTTCCTTCGGTCGCAGACCTCGCTGATCCAGACCATCGGCCGTGCCGCGCGCAACATCGATGGCCGCGTGATCCTCTACGCCGACAGCATGACCAACAGCCTGCGCACCGCGATCGAGGAGACCGAGCGCCGCCGCAACAAGCAACGTGCCTGGAACGAGGCGCATGGCATCACGCCGGTGTCGATCAAGCGGCAAATCGGCAAGGTGCTGGAGAGCGTGTTCGAGCAGGACTACGTGACGGTCGCGCCGATAAAGGACACCGGCGTTGCGGAATTCGTCGGCAAGGATCTGAAGTCGGCGATCGCCGATCTGGAAAAACGCATGCGCAGCGCTGCGGCGGACTTGGAATTCGAGACCGCGGCGCGTCTCCGCGACGAGATCCGCCGGCTGGAGGCTTTGGATCTCGGGTTGGAACCGCCGCCGGCCCCAAGCGCCTCACTGCGTCCGCGGCGCGATCGCACACCGGAGCCCATGGGTCCCGGCGGTGGCGGCTACGATCCCAGCAAGCGCCGCGGCCGCGGCGGCATGCGACGACGCGGGCCGTAACTGAGTTTTATCTGGAACGAAAACTTACCGACCCGCGAAATACTGCGCGCCATAATACAGAACGAAGATCCCGGCCATGGTCCCGGCATAGCCCAGCGTCATGGAACCTGCCCGTGCCGTTATGCCACCGCGACGCAGCAGGGCGGGCATTTCAATGCAATGTTGTCCAGCAATAATCATGACGATCAGCCCGGTGATGATCAGCGCGTGTCCAACCGCATCGATTTTGCCGAATTCCGGCACCGCACTTGTCAGCAGCGCCAGCAACGCCAGGCACGCCAGGCGTAGCAGAGCAGTCCCCGTCAGGATGAAGAAGGCCAGACTGAATTCAACGAAGCCGGCGATCACCATGAACCAATCAAAGTTCAGGCCGAGTGTCAGTTGTCGGTGGGCTGCAAGCAAAGGAAAAGTCCAGGCGGGATAAAGAAACTTTTCGACCGCCCCCCACATCATAGTGAGCGCAATGCTCGCATATAGAACCGGAAGGCTCAGTTCGCGCGACCTCCGGTCCGGCATCGCGGTGAACACCAGATACGCCGCAAGCCCAGGAAAAAGCGGATAGTCCATCATATGGAATGCACCGTAGTGGGCGACACCATAGGCATAGAGCCCCATGATTCCCGCGGCACCCAGTACAGAGCTGGGCCGGAACAACATCGACAGAGCAATGGCCAACTGTATCCAGGGAATGATGCTGCTGGATGTCTTCAATTCCGGCGTTAGAATAATCCCGCCCGATGTCCACAACGACACAAAAAAGGCACCTATAGCCGCACGCAGTATCGGGTCTATGTGACCCTTCCACTGCAGGAACGCATTGTCGATGCGCTCGACCTGCTTCGATCCGCCGATTGCGGCATCAATGGCATAAGCGAGAAACATCAGGAGACCGAAGGCAATTGCGGCGGTAGAAAAGATCGACGTGAACACTGCGCTGAACGGTAGCGGCGGAACAGCCGTGTCATAGGCGCAGAACCATTTGATGTGCGCATAAGACTCTTGCGGGAAAAGACAAAGGCCACAGCTTACGCAGACTGCGAAGCAGCTTGATCGCAGGGATCGACACCGTCTGGCATAGCGAATGCTTTGCACATCGGGCGGAAGCGCAGGCCGCATGGAAGCGAGCATCGGCAGTTCTGACATGCCGTCCTCGTTGTGTGTTCTGCCGACATACGCCCCGCTAAGTGCGGCTGTCGGAGGGTTATGGTCGAGACCAGCGCGGGGAGATCAGGTCGAAATCAATGCATCTCTGATTGCGCTGGAAATGCGGTGGCCCCCGCCCTTGCAATCCATGCCGATGGTGCTCTCCAGGGGCGTCGCCTCGGAAACATCCAGTTCGCTGGGCGGCTGCGGCTCCGCTCACTGTGTGCGGCTGCCAGGTAGCCGCCGCGTGGTGCCAACAACATGCCGCCCAGAACTGGCAGAGCGACCGCACCAACCGAAACTACAATTGTGCCTACAATCATTTTCCCTCCACGCAGGTCGCTTTTGACCCCATGCACAAAGCGAAAATGTCCGTTTCAACGACTTCTGCCAGTGAGTGGGCTCACACCGGCGTAGTTTCTTCCGCGTGGAAATCAAACTGCGCCGGCAGTTGCAGTATAGCTATTCTTGGTGGGCTCAAGCCGTCGGCACTTGGCGGAAGCCAAAGTGGTCCGGCGGATCGGCAAGGTCCTCGTCAATGCTCACGACTTCCGCCATGCGTGGCCCTCGGCGGCACAGCCGCAACAGCTCCTCCACCGCCGCGGTGTCGCCGGCCACCAACGCCTCGACCGAGCCATCGATGCGGTTTCGCACCCACCCTGAGACCCCCAGCGCGCGTGCCTTTTCCACCATCCATTCGCGATACCCGACCCCCTGGACGCGTCCGCTGATGACCAGCCGCTTGCAGTTCATAGCGCCCGCCGCGTCAGCTGCAGGAAACGCTCGGCCAGCGCGATATCGGCGGCAATCGAGGCGCGACGCGCAGCCGCTTCGGCGTCCTCACCCCAGGCCTCAACCTGGAACAGTTCGTCCAGTGCGCCCAGCGCATGCGCGCTTCCCGCGTCCAACTGCCGCTCGGCCAGGGCCAGTCCGAGCACCAGGCTGCCCAACGCCGGAACGGCAATACCAAGTGCTGCCAGTGCGGCAACGTCCAGTTCAGCCACGGCGCTGCGCAGTGCTGCCACACTGCCGCGGTGCTGCTTCACGAAGCCGATGCCGGTCCCGACCCGCAGCGGCGCATTGTATGTCATCGCTGCCCAGTCCAGCCACGGCTGCCACTCACGCGTCTGCCGCGCCACGAGTGTGTCCGGCGCCTCCGCCCGATAGCAGAGCAGGTCTGTTTCCGCGTAGCGGGCAATCGCATCGACAGTCGGCGCAGGATCCGGCGCGATGCGCTGCTGCGCTGTGCCGGCAAGGCGAGTGAGTGGCGTATCGGCAAATGACATCTCGCCGCCGTTCGCACCACCAGCCGTCTGCCACTCTTCGGCGATGGCGCTCGCCAGCGCTTCGGCATCCACGCGCAACACTGCGCCGCCCGGTAAATGCATCGGCTTGCCGTCCAGCAATATGGCGTAGCCGGTCTCGCCCGGCTCCACGCCAACGGTATCCCAAAAGCGCCTCAACTCAACCTCACCGGAACAACTGCTTCAAAACGTTGCCAACATTTGGCGGCTTTGGCGCCTGCCCTCCCGGTGCTGTCGGGTTGGCTGCCGGGCGCGGGCTCCCGCAACCACCCTCGGAGCCTCCAAGCAGCTGCTTGCCACCCAAGGCGCCGGCAATCGCGCCAAGCGGCGTGGTCTGGCCAAGCACCGCGCCGGCGACGCTGCCCGCATTCTGCGTCACCGCCGCGGCTGCGTCAGGCGCTGTCGCCGGCGAACGCCACGAGCCGCTGATCCGCAGCGGCACAACGATTTCAGTGCCCGCCACTCTCCCTTGCGGACGGATCCGCAGATCAAGTGTTTCGCTTCCCAGGTTCACACTGCCGCCGCCATCCACGGTCAACAGGGAAGAGGCAAACGCCAGCGGATGGAACGTGGCGACCCCATGATTAACCGTGGCGTTGGCCACAAAGCACTCGACCTGGCTGGTGCCGCCGCGACCAACCAGGTCCAGCATGTTGACCTCGCGCAGGACCGACGCAAGCGTGCTGCCGAGCAGGCGATTGTCGATGGTCCCCTTCCCCATGCTGACGTTGAACGAGCCATCCAACGTCGCGGCGATCGCGTGCGGTGTCGTCCCGGCACCATGCAGATCAGCCTGCACATTCAGGCTGCCGTTGATCACTTCGGGTTTGCCCATTGCCGCCAACAGCGGCTGCAGGGCAAGTGCGGGACTCTGCGCCCGAATGGCCACCGGCGGATTTTGCTGCATGGCATCGGCGCTGAGCGACGCGTTGATATGGCCTCCGGGCAGATCAGCCGACAGCGGATCCACCTGAAGCTTGCCGTTACGCAGCGCGACGCGCCCGGTAATGGCGCGATACAGCACGCCGCCCGTCTTAAGCTGCGCAACATTGAGCTTCACATCGGCATCCGCCAGACGGAACGCCGCAAACGGGATCGGCGTATCCGGAATCATGGTGCCGCTCGCGCGCGCCGGTGGTGGCGGCGCAGGCGCAGCAGGCGGAGGTGTTCCCTGCTCGGGTTGCGGCTTGGCCAGCGCGCTGCGCAGCGCATCGGCGTCAATCTTGTCCGCTGCCAACTCGGCCTGCACCGACGGACGGCCGTCAGCACCGCTGCCGACGCTCCCCTTCACGCTCAGGCTTGTACCAGGCGCCTGCATAGTGACATCGAGCGGAACCGGTGCGCCCGGCTTGCCGCCTGGCAGCAGTGCCGCGGGCGCTCCGATGGTCCCAGACAGCGCGACGGGCGATCCGCTCAGGTTCGCCTGTGCCGCGACCTTTGCCGGCTGGTCCAGCGCCGCTGCCGAGACATCGAGCTTGTCGAGCTTCAGCCCAGCCACACTGGCACTGAGGTCGGACGGGCCGACATGCAGTACCAGGCTGGAGATCCGTGGCACCGGCCCGCCGCTATCGGCGACCTCTGCCGCCAGGTTCACATCGTGCAGTGCCGGCAGCTTCTGCCCTGGAAGGAACGGCGCGAGCGCCGCCGTATCCGGTATGATGGCCGTCGTCTTTATCGCATAGCCGCGACCTTGCAGCGGCTGCGCGATCGTACCGTCCGCAGTCAGCTTGCTGCCGGCCGCGTCCACTTGCAGTCGCACTGGCCACGGTGCGCCGGCCGACGCGTCCTGCAAGCGCGCCAAGGGACCGAATTCACCGGCCAGCGTGAACGGCGCACCATTGTAGGCCCCCGTCCCGGCGAGATGCATGTTGGCGTCAGGCGACGGCGCACCCGCACGTAGGCTGACGATCCCCAGCACAGTGCTGCGGCCGTTGCGAGCATCGCGCCAAGTGACAGTGCCGTTCTCCACGCTGATCTCGGCGATGCTGATCTGAGTTGGCGTCGCTTCTTTCGTCTCGCCGGCAGCCGGCTGCGGCACTGGCGCGTTCCCCGCCTCGGGCGTGAAGTGCCAGTTCGGCTGCCCTTGCGCATTGGTCTCCAGCATGATGTCGGGCTTCATCAGCATCAGGCGATCGACCACCACGCGATGGCTCAGCAGCGGCATCAGCGCCAGCTTCAGGTCCAGTTCTTCCAACGTCACCATCTGCGGCCGAGAGAAGCCAGGTGGATTGGACAGGCTGGCCCCCTGCACCACCAGCGTGGGCTTCAGTGACAGCCCGAGACGGATCGGACCTTGCAGTATCAGGTCACGCCCTGTCGCCTGTTTCACCGCGGCGATCACGCGTGGCTTGAAACTGTTGGGATCGAAGCTCAGCGCAAGCACGACCCCAGCGACGACGATGACTGCGACGACGCTCAAAAGCGACCACAGGACGATGCGTACAGGCCGGGAAAGCTTTCGCGATGCCATAAGTGCGCGTTCCTCCTAGTCCCGCTGCGGTTTCCGCGCCGCGGGAGCATTGAAGCCTAGCGTGCGGAACGTCTCCGTCATGTGGGGCGGTAGGTCGGCTTCCACCAGCAATGTTCCGCCCGCGGGATGGGGCAAGCGCAGCGCGCGCGCATGCAGGTGCAGTTCGCCGGACAGTCCCGCGACGATGGCGCTGAACGCATTGTTCTGGTCCGGTCGCGCATACTTCACATCCCCCAAGATTGGTGCTGCGAGTGCGACACAGTGGACGCGAAGCTGGTGCGTTCGGCCGGTCAGTGGTTGCAGTTCCAGCCAGGCGAGCTTCTGTCCGGCATGATCGAGGGTGCGGTAATCGGTGGCGGCGCGCGCGGCGTTCTCGTCGCCGCGGTCGGCGATCTCGGTGCGTTCGCCGCGGGCCCCTTCAGTGCGGCGAAGGGGCAAGTCGATACGGCCCGAGGGCGGAACCGGACGACCGGCCACCACGGCCCAGTAGGTTTTCTCCACATCTCTTCCGCGGAAGGCCGCAGCCAGCTTCGCCGCGGTGCCGGGGGTGCGCGCGAGCAGCAGGACGCCAGTGGTGTCCCGATCCAGCCGATGCACCAGCCGCGGCCGGTCGGGCGCGCCGAAGCGCAGCGCGTCAAGCAGACCGTCGAGGTGACGCGTAATCCCGGGTCCGCCCTGCACCGGCATCCCATACGGCTTGTTCAGCACCAGGAGACTGTCGTCGCGATAGATCACCAGGCGCTGGAGGTCACGCGCGGTGTTCGCATCGATCTCCGGCATCGGCTTCGGCACCGGCGAGGCTGGCAATGGCGGAATACGTACTGATTGCCCGGCAGCGAGCCGGGTCGCGGCTTCGGCGCGGTGACCATCCACCCGGACCTGCCCCGTGCGGCACAGCTTTTGGATCGCCCCCTGGGTCAGCCCCGGAAAGTGCCGGCGGAACCACCGGTCCAATCGAATCTCCGCCTCGTCCGTGGAGACAATGCGCGCGTCGGCAGCCATGACCTGCAGTCTACTCGCCTCCGGCCTCTTGGCGGGAGGGGCCAGCGGCTCCGAAAGCGGCGGTAACGTGACTAGAGGGGAATAGCCAGCAGGGTATCGATCTTGTCGCTGTCCAGCACGACGATGCGTTCCTTGAAGCGAAGTGGCGCTGCTGTGACGTCGATCCGATCCAGGTAGCGGCCACTGGCGAACAGGGTCGTAGCGCCATCGTGCATGATGCGCGCGCACAGGAAGTGTGTAGCCACCACGGCAACGCCGTCCTGTGCATCTTTCAGTCGGACGGGACCGACCACATGGCGATAACGATGAGGCTCAAGATGTTGGCGCGACGGATCGAGAACACGCGGTCCAGCAGCATGCCGCGCGAGGCAGCGTACATCACCCCTTGGCGCAGCCCTGCCTCGTGGTTGGCGCGGCTGATCACCAGGTAGCGACAAGGGTCAGCGAACAGCTCCGGCCATGCCTCCAGCCGATCTTCGTCGATGCACTCGCAGTACTCGGCGATCAGGTCATGTATGCCTGACTGAAAGTCCATCACTCGCCCATCAGCGCACGGTAGTGTTTCCAGAAACCACGGATCGCTGCTTCGCTGGCGCGGAAGTTCTGCGACTCAGCTTCATGGCCGCCCATCATCACGAGGCCTGCGCCATCGTCGTTATATTGCAGCGCGCGCTGCACGAAGCCGCCGACGCAGCCATCCTCCATCGATATATAGCCCGCCGCGCCGATCAGATTGCCCTGGCGCAACCGTCGTTCGGTCATCGCGTCGTCGTCGGTGTCGAAGCCCAGATGAATCCATTCCAACTCGGCTTTGTCCACGCCGCGCGGACGGATCACGCGCACGGCGATCGTATTGCGCACCTGCTGCAGTACCATGCCTGGGAAGATCGTCAGGATCTGCACCGACACGCCGTCGCCGTACTCGTCCACCGACTCCACCACCGAGCGGTCCTGCAGCTGAAACTCGCTGTCGGCGCGCAATGCCGCCGCCTTGTAATCGGCATCTTCGGCTGCGTAGTCCAGCTTCGCGTAGCTGTAGTGATTGCCGCCCTGTCGGTCGATGTAGATACCACCAGGCATGCTCAGCCGATTGATGCGAAAGGTCGTCAGGAACAGGTGAAGGATCGAGGCGTGATAGGTATCCTTGACGTTCTCGAAGTAAAGCTTCCAGTTGTTCGGCATCACCTGCGTACTGCGTCCGAGCAAGACCGGCGTCCGGTTCATCACCCGCAACAGACCGCGCGTGACGTCAGGGCCGAGATAGGTTTCCAGATCAGGTGCCGCATCGCTGAATGTGCCGAACACCAGGCCCCCGAGTTCCGCTGTCCTCAGTCGCTGGAGCCGATGCTCCTCCTTGCGGAATTCCGGCGGCATCCCGCCTTGGCGCTTCACCCCTTGCTCGAACGCAACTCCGGTGAGCTGACCCGCAAAGTCGTAAGTCCAGCCATGATAGATGCAGGAGAATTCGCGGACGTGGCCGGCGCGCTCGATGCACAGCAGGTTGCCGCGATGGGCACAGCGGTTGACGAAGGCGTTGATGGCGCCCGCGGCATCGCGCACTACGATGACTGCCGTCTCGCCCACCGTGGTTGCGACGTAGTCGCCCGGTTTAGCCAGCTCCACCGCAAGGCAGAGATAGTGCCAGGTGGGACCTTTGAATAGGCGCTCCTGCTCACGCTGGTACTGCGCAGGGTCAGTGTAAAGCCGGAACGGCACTTCGCTGATGCCATTCGACGGCCAGCCGACACGCGGTTCGGAGTTCAAGACAGACTGAGACATCGATGCCTCCCCGGCTCGCACGCTGAGCAGGAGTTTAGGCACGGCGAGAGAGCTCGGGAAGCTCCACCATCAAACCGCGCCAGCAGACTTCGGGCGCACCGACCCGATGCCAGCTGCCGAGGCCGAAAGACAGGTCAGGTCTCAGTCAGCCGCGAGGCGGAGTGAGAATGCTCCAGCACCGGCGCCGTCCTGCTCTGGCTCGGGATCCAGTCCCGCTTCGGTAAGCAAGCGATGCACCAGGCGCATAAGACGGAGGCCAGTTTCCGGGTCCGTCGTACTGCTTGCAATCTGGGCGATCTCACTCGCCAGATCCACGATATCAGAATTCTGGGCCATGTAGCCTCCTCCGATAGCTATGCCTCTGCAATCGGCATCTTTTATCGTTGATCGATGTTCGGGTTCCGTGGTGCAGCTGCGATACTCCACCGCCGAACCCTTCAGTCGCGATTTACACCAACGGGCAATAAGGTTCGACTGGATGACGACTGCGCTGGCAGGCGACATGGGATCAAAGCTTCGTGCGGCAAGGAAATGGACTGGCCGCAGCTGTCGTCCGCGTGAAGTCAGCAGATGAAGGTTGCCTAGCGCAGCTGCAACCTGTGCAGACTGCCTAACACTCCTCCTTCTTCTTCCGACTATCGGCCTCGGCACGATAGCGGTCTGCCAGCAACCTGAAGACCTTCTTGGCGCGCTTTGTTATGGCCTGTGTCGCCATCAGGCGACAACGGCGTTCCAGTTCCAGAAGCTGCTGAACCGTCGGCCCCCACGGCGGAGGTAGCTCGGATACCATGCGAACGATGCTGCCAGCTGGAGCACACCAAGGCGTGAAGGCAATGCGGTCCGTCCGTCAAATAGTTGCAACCACCTACTACCCTCCGGATAGCTCTTGATTCGTCCGAATGATTATTGCGACGGCGTTAGAGTATTGGCACAGTATCGGCAATGTCTGAACTTCCGGCGCGCTGATCCCCCGGCGCGCCGCTTCTTTTCCAATACGCAGGTTAGATGCGGTTCGGTAAATTAGGCCGACGCGTCGGCTTCCCGCGTGCCCGTCGTCTCGCCAGTCGGACCGGGCCATGGCTGTGCCTGCGGTCAGGTGGTAGCCTGCCGTTGCCATAGCCCGCCCGGATTCCGGCGGACAAACAGAACCGGGAGGGACCGCGATGCCGACCTATGACAGAGGCGCCGTTCGAATTCACTACGAAGAGGCGGGTGAAGGTTTCCCTCTGCTGGTCCTTCCAGGCGGTGGGCTGAACGCGACAATCGCGTACCTTTCGCAAGGCGCACCGTTCAATCCGATGGAGGAGTTCCGACGCGACTACCGCTGCATCACGATGGACCTGCGGAACGCGTATGGCGGCCGGTCATCAGGTCCAGTGGAGATCGACCGTCCGTGGGACTCCTACGCCGATGACCAATTGGGGCTGATGGACCACCTCGGCATCAGGGAGTTCATGGTCCTGGGCTTCTGCATTGGCGGCCCGTTCATTTGGAATCTGCTGCGCCGCGCGCCGGACCGCATCACCGCTGGCGTGCTGGCGCAGCCCAGCGGATACCGGCCTGACCTGCCAGATCTGTTCTACCAGAACAACATCAAGGGCTGGGGTCCGCCGCTTTGTGCCCGCCGACCCGACGTCACGATGGACATGGTGGACGCCTTCCTGAAGCGGATGTACGGCACCAACCCTGACTTCGTCTTTACCGTCACCCGGGATTTTGTTCGCAACTGCCAGACGCCGATCCTGGTGCTGCCGGACGATGTGCCGGCGCATCCCTACGCCGTCGCGATGGAAACCGTGAACCTGGCACCGAATGCCGAAGTGAGCCTTTATCCGTGGAAGGAGACCAAGGAGCAGATCGAGCAGGCGATCACCCACGTGCGCCGGTTCCTTCATGCACAGCAGCCCGTGGCGGCAGCGGACTAACGCCTGATCACGCGCTAGCTGCTGGTCAAGATCTCCCACTGGGTTCCCGGAGGGAGAGAGCCTCTATGATCTCTCCAAAGGCCACACTTCCACGACACCATGAGCGACGGCGCAGGGCGATTTCGAAACCAGTGCGATTGCCTCGGCTAAATTCGCTGCCACGATCACGGCAAAGCCCGCGATCGGAAGCGGCGCTGACATGAAGGCCCCATCTTCGGTCTGCACGCCCGCTGCTTCCGGATTGCGAACTTGAACCGGCGAGCCCGCAATGCCCATCATAACCCCGTTGCGTTTGAGCTCATCATCATGAGCATGGGCAGCGTCGCGGACCTTGGACGGGGTTCGCTCATAGCCTGCTTGATCGCCATATCCAATGGTGACGTACGTCGGCATCTATCGATCCCTTCAACAGCTACTTGAACAGCGACCGCACACAGAGGTTTCACCAGGCTCGTGGAATCGGACATCTTGCGTCGACCACCAGATCGCTTCGCTGGGTCAGGCCGACAGTCGCCCGGCTGTATTTCCCGCACTCTGATCCGCTTGTCGGCACGCTGGAGGCATTCGCGATTACGCTGTCGGTTTTGCCGCGCGTCCGGTCGGTGCGGCGATCGCGATAAGCAGTGCCTCCTCAGTTCTTCGGCGGCGGTCCCACATATGCCGATTGTGGCCGAATCAGCCGTCCTCCGGCTTGCTGTTCGAGCGCATGCGCGATCCACCCGACCACGCGAGCGACCGCGAACGCGCCGGTGAACGCATCGCGCGGCAGCCCGAGAGCCTCCAGCAACAAGGCGGTGTAGAACTCCAGATTGGTCTGCAGTGAGCGATCCGGTTTGCGCCGCATCAGCACCGCCAACGCCGCCTTCTCCACCGCCTCGGCGTAGCGCAGACGGCCAACGTCCCGATTGAGCCGCCCGACGACCGCCTTCACCACATCGCTCCTGGGATCCTGCACGCGATACACGCGATGCCCAAAGCCCATCAACCGATCACCGCGCATCACCGCTGCGTCCAGCCAAGTCTCGGCATTCTCCGCGGGCCCGATTGCATCCAGCATGTCGAGCACCGGCCCGGGTGCACCTCCGTGCAACGGCCCCTTCAGGGCACAGAGCGCGGCCGTAACCGCGTCGGTCAGACTTGCGCGTGTCGATGCTGCGACCCGGGCGGCAAAGGTCGATGCATTCAGCCCATGGTCCGCTGCGCTCACCAGGTATGTGTCGAGCGCTGCAGCCTCGGCGGCTTGCGGATCTGCGTCCTTCAGCATTCGCAGAAAGTCCGCCGCGTGGCCTCTTGCGGGATCCGGTGGAACCGGAGGCTTGCCGTTGCGGATACGCAGCGCTGCGGCCAGGCCGACAGCCACGGTCGCTGTCAGCATCAAGGGGGCATCCTTGACGTCATCCGGCACGCTTGCCAGCAACAGGCGCACCGCAGCGAGCGGCGGCAAGCGGCCCGCAACAGGCAGCAGATCCGACATCTCCGCAAAGGCACGCACGCGAGCGGCCCCCAGGTCACGGCGTAACGTCTGCTCGTCCAGCGGGCGAGGGACGAAGTCCTGCCAAAGCAGCCCGGTCAGCCACTCGAAGCTACGTCGGCCGGCGACATCCTGCAGATAATGTCCGCGCAGGGTCAGCGTGCCGGCTCGCCATCGACGTGGCTCAGCACGGTCTCTGCCGCGACCACGTTCTCGAGCCCATCCGCAACGTTGATCGTCTCGCCGCGAGGCATCCTGCGCCCTCCTTGGCTCGTTGACAGTAACATGGCATACATATCCAGATCAGCCGTCAATCTTGATCAAGATAATCAATATGAAAGATGATGAAGCCGCACCGCCGGCTCGCTGGCTCACCGCGGCGGAGGCCACCGCCCAACTCGGCGTCTCGCGTCCAACGCTGTACGCCTATGTCAGCCGCAATCGCATCGGCACGCACGCAGCGCCGGACGATCCTCGCCGCAGCTTGTATGACGCCGTCGACGTGGGCCGGCTGGCGCAGCGCAAGCGCAGCGGGCGCAGCCGCCGCGCGGTCGCCGCCTCGACGATCAGCTGGGGCGAGCCAATACTTGTTTCGGCCATCACCCGCATCGAAGACGGTCATCTGGAATACCGCGGGCGCGACGCCATCGCCCTGGCGGAAGCCGCGACGCTTGAGGACGTGGCGGCCTTGCTGTGGCAAGTCGAAGCACTGCCGGCGCCTCGGTCGCGTGCCGCATGGCCGCGTGCGCAGGTGCCTGCTGGCGCCGCTGAGTCGTGCATTGCGGCGATGGCCGATCTTGCCATGGCAGGACTTTGGACAGGACGCGTAGAAGGCGTTCTGCCGGATGCGATGCGCGTGCTGAACCGAATGGCCTGGTCGTCCGCCGGCCTCGCCGGCACCGACGTTCAGCCGTCGGCGCGACCGATACACGAACGGCTGGCATCCGTCTGGGGTGTGGGCACCGACGCAGCCGACATGATCCGCCGGGCACTGGTGTTGACCGCCGATCACGAACTGAACGCGTCGACGTATGCGACGCGTGTTGTGGCATCCACGCGCGCACCCTTAGGGGCATGCATTCTCGCGGGCCTTGCCGCGCTGGTTGGCCCGCTGCATGGCGGCATGACGAATGAGGTGCGCCATCTGTTGGCTGATCCGGCCGTGGCGGCCGATCCTGCGGCCTCAATCGCGATCAGGCTGGCGCGCGGCGAGCGCATCCCGGCCTTCGGCCACCCGCTCTACCCGAACGGGGATCCCCGCGCCCTCGCCATCCTGCAACGCCTGCCACCTTCACCGCGAGCCCAGCGCCTCGTTGAAGCGATGCACACCATGACCGGCATTGCTCCCAACATCGACTTCGCACTGTTGGTCCTAGAACAACAGTTGGGCCTGCCGGTGGGTGCCGCATTCGCCACGTTCGCCGTGGGGCGCACGGTTGGTTGGATCGCCCATGCCTTGGAACAGTGGCGCGATGGGACGCTGATCCGACCAAGGGCGGTGTACCCGGCGGACCACGCCGACGAGTGATCAGTGCACTCCCTGCGCTCAGGCTTTCGAAGTTTCAGGGAGCTCAGCTGCCAACGTTGACCACCTGAACCCGCCGGTTGCGCTGCTCGGGCGTTTGATCAGGTGTCGGCACAAGCAGGCCATCCTCTCCCATGCCGATCGCCTCCATGCGGCCGCGATCGACGTGGAAGTTGGTGGCCAGATAGTCCACCACGGTCGCCGCGCGACGGTCCGAAAGCTCCTTGTTGTAGGGATAGGTGCCGACCGTGTCGGTGTGACCTTCGATCCGGAATCGGTAACTAACCAGCGTCTGGTCACTCAACGCTTTGCCGAGGCTGTCCAGCACGCGCGTTGCCTCCGGGGTCAGTTCTGCTGATCCGGTGGTGAACTGCACGTTGAGACTGATGGCGGGTGCCTGCCTGGGCACGCTTGGGCGGCTTGCTGTGGCGCCGCCGCTATTGCCTGTCGCTGGCTGCAGGCGGATGCCCCGCGTAGTGCCGGATGGCCCGGTGGGCGTCAGCGATTTGATGATCTGGTCGGGACTTGGAACGCTCTGCGCTGACGCACTTGCGGCAAAAATGCCGGCGGCCAGCAGCGCGACGGCGACGGCTGTCGTGTGGCTACGCATGATCAGTCTCTCCCGACCCAGACCATATCGCTATAGCACACATCGGACAGCACGCTGTGTTCTTGGTCACACCAGGCACCAGGAGATATGCCCGGCGATTCTCCGGCGAATGGTTCAGCTCAACTTCCGCCCCCATTGGCGGCTGCGAGTTGGACTTGCACGAAATGTCCCGGGCGACCGTCCGCCCGCTCCAGCACCAGGTGCCTTTCGTGGAACGCCGCTACCGAGGGGCGGTGCGCGATAGACACCAGCGTGGTGTTCGGCAGCTTTGCCTTTAGCGTGCGGTAGAGTTCGGATTCGGCCTCCGGATCAAGACTGGCGGTCGCCTCGTCCAGGAATAGCCAGTCCGGTTTGATCAGCAGGGCACGCGCCAGCGCCAGACGCTGCTGCTCGCCACCTGAAAGTTGCTGTGCCCAATGCTCGTCGTCATCCAGCCGCGATGCGAACTGGCCAAGGCCGGTGTCCTCGAGCGCCTGCACGACTTCCTCTCGGCTGAAGTCCGTGGCCGGACATGGATACGTGACCACGTGCCGCAATGTGCCCAATGGAATATAAGGTCGTTGCGGCAGAAAGAGGCAGCGCTCGACTGGCCGCTGCACACGGCCATGGCCAAATGGCCAGATGCCGGCGAGTGCGCGGAACAGCGTCGACTTGCCGGAACCGGACCGCCCGGAAATCACCACGGAATGGCCCGGTTCCAATACGAGATCTGCGTTCTCCAGCAGCTTCATGCCGTTCGGCAGCTCTACTGTTGCGTCCTGCATCGCGACCGACCTGCCACCCGGGTCGGCTACCGCAAGGCCCGTGCCGAACGCAGCACGTGCTGCCACGACTGCACGATGAAACGTGGTCAGCCGTTCGACGATCGCATGCCATTGCGCCAGGTCGGGGTACCGCGAAATGAACCACGACAGCGCATCCTGCACCCGGCCGAATGCGCCGGCGGTCTGGGTCAGCCCACCCAAAGGAATCTCGCCGGAGAAGAACCGAGGTGCCGCCACGATGAAGGGAAACACCACTGCGACCTGCTCATATCCGGCCGTCAATGCGTTCAGCAGCTTGGTCCGCTGCATGATCGCCCACCAGTTGCCGATCACCGCTCCGAACCGATGACCAAGGATGCCTTTCTCCTCCGCTTCACCGGAATACAGTGCGATGCCTTCCATGTTCTCGCGTACCCGCACGAGGCTGTAGCGGAAATCGGCTTCCACGCGCTGCTGGCGGAACCGCAAGGCGGCGAGGGGTCGCCCGACCAGGTGGGTCAACCACGTGCCTACGATTGCATATATCAGCGCCACCCAGACCATGTAGCCGGGCACTGGGATGCCGAACAACTCGATCGTCCCCGACAGTGACCACAGGATACCCAGGAAACTGACCAGCGTGACAATATTCGCCAGCAGGCTGATGCCAAGCGTCAGCGTGTTATCGACGTAGTCGCGGATATCCTCGGCAATGCGCTGGTCGGGGTTGTCGGTGCCGATGGCAGCGCGATCCATCGTCAGACTGATCCGGTAATAGGCACGATCGGCAAGCCACTCATCAAGCAGACGTACCGTCAGCCAGCGACGCCACCTGATCTGCAGCCACTGTGACAGGTAGGTGAAATAGACCGCCACCAGAATATAGACCGCGGCGATCTCGCAAAATCCAGGCATGAAGCCACTCGGCGTGCGACGATAGACGAACAGGAGTTCGAAGAAGGCGGTAAAGTCCTTGTCCTGCAAGGAGTTGAAGAACTCGCGATTCCAGAAACTCAGGATCACGGTCATGCCGACAAGCGACAGACGCAGCACCAGAATGGCGATCAGCAGGCCCCAGGCCGACCACTTTTCGTCCGAGGTATAATAGGGCTTGGCCAGGCTCCAGGCGTCACGCAGGAATGGTCGGATACCTCGCATAGCGGCCTATCTTTCGTCGGATTGGTTGATCGTGCGCGTGACCGCGGCAAGCCATGTGCTCAACCGCTTCCGGTTCACGCCGAAGTCTGAATACCCATACACGCTGCGCGAATACAGTACAAGCGTACTGCCATCCGGACCCGCCTCCGCGATCTGGGCAGTAATCAGATCGGGGAAGTTGAGCACGGCGCTGCGTGCAACGAAATGGGCCTGAAGCTCTGCAACGTACTGCGCCGCCAGAAACGTCCGCGGCTGCTCGCTGGCAACCGTAACAAGCAGGTCGTAGAGGCGGGACGCAGACAGCGGAAAGCGCGGCGTGACAAGGTCTGGTGCAGGTTGGCTGCCAGCGGGCGCAGCAAGGGCGCTGTTCGGGCGAGCTGGTCGGGACAAGTACTTCATGTCCATCAGCGGCGGTGGCGGAAGGCCGGCCGCACCAGAGGCGGCGCAGGCCGGCAGAAATAGTCCCAAGAGCCACGCGAGCGGATTCATCGGGGCGCTCGATTGCCTGATCGCATGCACCGCTCATGGCGCGGATCATGCAAAGCCGCAAGTTTCCTGCCGCTTACCGTCTGTTCACCCGACTGTGCTGGGATGTCAGGTGGAGACGACCGGGACCTCGGTCATGACCGCTGATGCGCACGCGATCGCTGGACCGGAGCACTGCATCCTGCAGCATCGGCTATTCACAACATTTACCGATCCATTTTTCCGCCGGGCAGAATCGGACGGTGCTCCTGTCATGGTCGTCAAACTGGGGGACCGAGAAGCGGCTATCCCGCTGCGCTCGCTGCAACGGGAATTCGCAATCGCCGACGATTCCGATGATGGGCGCATGCTCGGTCTGATCGCCCAGTCGCTCGATTTCATCCCGCTTCTGCGGATCGGCGACGCGTTGCCGACAGAAGTTCTTAATGGTGTGGCGAGTTGGGAGCCGGATCAGGTGCACCTGGAAATCGCCAAAGGCCGCCTGCAATGGCAGCTGGTCGCATGGCTGAACTCTGGCACCGGGGCCGAGACGCCAGCGCTGGATGCTGAGGCTCTGCTGCAGGTGAAGGATGATCCGGCGCGCAAAGCGCAGGTACAGCAGGCGTTTGCCAAGGCAGCAGAGGCACTCGGCTTGCCTTCGCGCGAGGCGGTCATCCAGCTGGTGGAGGAACTGGCTCAGGAATTGGCCTATATTGAAGCCTTGCGTGACCGGTTGCTCCGTCGGGTGAAGGGGATGGCGGACAAGCTGAACCGCATGGCACAGAGCTATCACGGTGACATCTCTCATCTTGAGACACTTACTCAGGTCCGACGGCTGACCAGCATTGCGTTCAAGCAGATCAGCCACCGCTTCGACGAGTTGGATGCGCAAACAGGCGAAGTGATGTCGGCATTGCGCAACGCCGACAGTCAGCGGGTCTTCATTCGATCCAACCGAGACTGGCTGTATCGCACGCAACGCGCCTGGCATGCGTTGCTGAGCGAGTGGGATGTGGCGGGTATCGGCTTCGACGAAGGCATATTGCTGCTGCTCAACCGCAGCTACCACTTCCTGGCACCCCGCTTCATGCCCGTAACCGAATGGGAATCCCGCACGCTGGCGAACGGGCGGAAGAAGGAGGCGACTCGGACGATGGTGTGGTGATCAGGCTCGGGTCAGCTTGCTGACCGCGCGGTCGAATTGCGCTAGGTAGATGTTCTCTTCCGCGTCCAGCCAGATGCCATGTACGTTGAATGCGCCAGGGCTTGGCTCGTCGCGGCCGAAATGCGCGAGCTTGCGTCGATCGAGCGTCCAGATCGAGACGCCATCAGCGGCAGCGACATAGATCGCCTCGCGACCGAAGGCGACATCGCTTGGCATATCGAAGCCGGTCCATTGCGCCAGCACTTCTCCCGTAGGCGCAAACACCTGGATGCGGTGATTCTCGCGGTCGCAGACATAGAGCTGGTTCTTGGCATCGGCTGTGATGAAATGCACCAGCGCAAATTGGCCAGGACCGGTGCCGGGCGCTCCCCAGGAATGCTTCAACTCACCCGTGGCCGAGAAGCAATGTACGCGGCGATTGCCATAACCGTCCGAGACAAAGAAATCGCCACTCGAGGTGAAGGCGACGCCGGTCGGCATGTTGAACGGGCTGCCGTACAGCGTCGGCATCGCCATGCCGCGCACGCCCAGAGTGCGCAGCAGCGTGCCGTCCGGTTCGTGCTGCGTGACGGTGTGCACGCCGGTGTCCGTGATCCACACCTTTCCGGCGGCATCGATCGTCAGGCCATGCACGAAGATGGAGAATTCACCCTCGCCCCATGAAGTGACGAACCGACCTTCAGCGTCGAACACCATGACCGGATGCGCGCTGCGGCTGAGCACATAGATGTCGCCGTTGGCAGCGGCCGCGCCCTTGACACTGGTGCGCGGCGGATTGGGGAGGTTCGCATCGCCAAAGTTCCACCAGCGCGGCGGCTTCGCCCAGTCGCGCTGGAACCGGTACCGGTAGTCACCACTGCCGATAATAGGATCGGTCATCTCGTCCCCACGTCCTCACCGCATCACGGCAGTGATGACAGGAGAGACGGCGCTACGAGTCAAATTCTGCTGGCCGCAGCAGTCGTGCCAACCGGTCGAGCACCGCGTTCGCCATGCCTGGTTCGCCACCGGTGAAAAATCCCCGAGCCACGTCGAGATATTCGTTGATGACAACCTTGGCCGGTGCCGCACCCGACATCCCAAGTTCTGCAGCGCCGGCACGCAGCACGGCGCGCAGCACCGGATCGATCCGCAACAGCGGCCAATCCGCCGGCAAGGCATTCGCCAGCATATTGTCGATCGTATCCTGTTGCGCGACGGCGGCGCGCACGATGCGAGCGAACAATGGAACCTCGGCATCAGGCACGCGGCCTTCCTCGAAGCCACCGGTGCCTGGCAGCTCTCCGAGGCGGTGACGAACAAACTGATCGATCACCGTCTCTGCGTTATCCTGCGCCTGCTCGCTTTGGAACAAAGCCTGCACCGCGGCCAGCCGCGAGGCCGTCCGCGTCCTGCGCGGCGATCGCGCCATCAGTCTGCGCCGAGGTGTCGCGCCGCGTTGATTTGCAGAAGAGCCGCAGCCGCGGCTTCTGCTC
>JBKPSV010000260.1:0-28783 GCA_046735215.1 Pseudomonadota bacterium
GGCCTTCATGGCGGTGTCGATGACCAGCTTGTCGCCCTTGGCGGCAGAGAAGTCCTCGATCGTCAGCAGTCCGCTGTTGGCGTGGAACACGTAGGTGTCCTTGCCCCCACCACCCGTCACGTTGAGACTGCCGGAGCCCGCCGTGAAGGTGTTGGCACCGGTGTCGGCCTTGACAGTCGCGCTGCCCGTCCCTCCGGTCAGGCGCAACGAACTTGGCCCGATGAAGGTGAGTGCGCTGGTCCCGGCACCCAGAGTGGCCGATACGGCGTTGCCGCTGCTGAGCACGAAGTTATCGGAGCCGACGGTGTAGGTGCCGGTCTGCGCCAGGGTCTTCTGCAGTGACCCGTGATCACTGGTTTCAGTGACCGAGGGAGTGGTCCCGCCGCTGACGGTGAACGTACCCGCCCCAGTGTCATACAGGGCGGCGGTCGCCTTCATATCCGTGCCGTTGTAGACAATGCCGTTGACGTAGAGGTTGCGGTCGAGGCCGCCGCCGGCATAGGCATCGTTCAAGAACTTGACACTGACGCTATGCTGGCCTGCGCCGAAGTCGCCGGCGAAGGCAAACGCCTGGCTACCACCGGAGGAGTGCAATGTGGTGGCGGTGAACGTCCCACCAAGCTGCTTGCCGTCGACGGCAACGGTGAACTGGGCGTCCCCCAGGTAGGCGTCCTCGGAGACTTTGACCACCAGCTTGTCGGAGCCCGAACCGGTGACGGCCGGGGGCAGTGCGGTGTTGTCGGTGACGGCGAAAGTCTTCGGTCCTGACGATTTCAAAGCCGCGCTCTGGTTGAGGTTGGTGCCGTTGTAGGTCACCTTGTCGACGTAGAGGTTGCGGTCGGTGGACGGGGTGCCGGCCCAGGCGTCATTGAGGAAGTTCACTGCGACGGCATGGCTACCGGGCGCCCAATCGCCCTTGAAGGTGAAGGTCTGCGTGGCGCCCGCGGCATGTGACGCCCTGGCGGTGAAGATACCGGCGAGTTGCTTGCCGTCGACCGACACCGTGAACCGTGCATCGCCGGCCGCATCGCTCTTGCCGTCACCGTTGGCGTAGGCGTCCTCCGAGATGCTCAGTACCAGGCTGTCTGAACCGGCGCCCGTGACCACTGCCTGATTGGAGGGCAGTGTAATAACAGGCGGGGCGGTTCCGCCGGAGAGAGCGAAGTTCTGGGAGCCTGAGCCCCATAAGCTTGCCGACTGGTTGGTGTTCGACCCCTTGTAGGTGACGCTGTTCACATACAGGTTGCGATCGGCCGAGCCGTTGGCGTCGGGTGCGCTCCAATTATAGGCATCATTCAGGAACGTCACCGCCACGTTGTGCGGTCCGGTGCCGAAGTAGCCGTTGAAGGTGAAGCTCTGCTCGGTGCCGGCTACACGCGATGCCAGTGCGGTGAACGTGCCACCCAATTGCTTGCCATCGATGGCAACGGTGAACGCTGCATCACCGGCCGCGTCGCTGGTGCCGTCGCGATTGGCGAACGCGTCCTCGCTGATCTTCAGCACCAGGCTGTCCGGACCGGTGCCGGTTACAACTGCCTGAGGCGTGACGAGAGGAGGAGGCTGGGCGGTTCCGCCCGAGAGGACAAAATTCTGGGAACCCGGACCCCAGAAGCTTGCCGACTGGTTGGTGTTCGCCCCCTTGTAGGTGACGCTGTTCACATACAGGTTGCGGTCGGCCGAGCCGTTGGCGTCGGGTGCGCTCCAATTATAGGCATCGTTCAGGAACGTCACCGCCACGTTGTGCGGTCCGGTGCCGAAGTAGCCGTTGAAGGTGAAGCTCTGCTCGGTGCCGGCCGCACGCGATGCCAGTGCGGTGAACGTGCCACCCAGCTGTTTGCCATCGATGGAAACGGTGAATGCCGCATCACCGGCCGCGTCGCTGGTGCCGTCGCGATTGGCGAAAGCGTCCTCACTGATCTTCAGCACCAGGCTGTCTGGACCGGTGCCGGTTACAACTGCCTGAGGTTCGGGGGGACGTTCGATTATAGGTGGGTTGAGAATGCCGATGTTATTGGCGCCAGGTCCCTGCCAGACCTGTGCGTTGGCCACCGTCATCGGGTTGGCAGAACCGGTGCCGAATATGATCTGCTGGTGAATGCTATCCAGCGAGCTGAACATATCGCCCTGGTTCCAGGTGCCGATCTGGGCGATCTCCTGGCCGTCTACAAACAGTTTGGTGTAGCCCTGGCTCGACGATGTCGCCGGCACCCACAGGTAGCCATATGTATGAAACTGCGACGGATCGAGGCCAGGGACGTTGGTATGCGAGTTGCCGTTGAAGCTTCCGTTGCTGGGGCCGCCCCGTCCCCAGTCGATCATCCCTGAATTAAAGGTGGCTGCCCCAGGGTCCATGAATTCAAAAAAATCAACCTCGACATTGTTTGAATCCGAGGAGGTCATCCAGAACGCGGGCCAGCCATCCGCGCCTGGATACCAGCCGCCAGACGGGTTGTCGAACCGGATGTCGGCTTGGATATAGGCGCCGCCACCGAACAGCACACTGCCTGAGTTGAGCTGGTCGTTGTAATGATTGATATCGCCGCCGCGGATCGTAATGCTGCCGTCGGAGTTCTGCGTCAGACCGGACGATGCCGCATCGCCGTTAATCGGGAACCAGTTGGTCCCAAGAGTCATGGGGCCACCATAAGTTTCCGTGTTGTAACCGACCGCAGCGGCCGGAGCCGGAACGGCTGAAGCAAGTGTTGTTGCCATAAGATCTTTCCTACTGAGTGAACATGGCTTCCAACCGAAGAAGCCGGTCGTTTATCGTTTTCGCTCGTTCTTGGACGCGGCTCAGGCATTCCTGAGCCCGGTCCCGCGGAGTCCGACCTATTTGCCTGACTCACTCGTCTTGCTGCCAATGACCATATGCGACCGGGGTTTCGACTTTATTGATAAGGCGAATTGATAATCCAAGAGCGAGTGAGGCCAGCAAGACTTTGCGATCAGCGAAGCTCAACGTTGCAACGCGAGTTGCTTTCGGGGCAATGAAGCAGCGCTTGAATATCAAATCTTTTCATGATGTTGGCAGATCGGTTTCTCGCTCACCTTGCCAGTGTCAACTACAAGCCCAGCGTCCCGTGGCCAGAGAACAAAAGGTGATCTTTGCCAAGGCTGACCTTCAAGTTGGCCAGCGACTTCGGCATTGTCAGCCAAGGCTGCCAAATCATGGGCACTAGCGGCGGCTCAATCCGACGTTGCGGAAGCAGGAAGTGCTGCGGCCACTTGCTCCAGCCGCCGCGCTAGATTGCGCAGTAGTCGCTCGGCCTTCGCGGCGTTCGTCTAGTTACCATGCCTGTCGCAACGCACCGAAGTGTGCAGAAGCGTGGGCAGCCGTTCGACGATGTTGCACGCCTTGTGAAATTGGCCCAGCATTACAGTGCACGCTACGCGCGTATAAGGTGCCACCATGTTAAAAAGCAGAAACCGTGACATTATTCTCGTTCTCGCGGTAGCGATCACGGTCCACCTTCTCATGTTCGCATTCGATGTCCACACAGCATTCCAACCATTTTTAGAGGGCGATCGTGGCGGCGACCGCCCCCCAGTGATGTTTGCATTGATGCACGCCACTCCGGCTGATTATCTTTCGGTAATGGCGAACGCGCCGATCGGACCCGGCGAATATCTTTTCCAACTTCCGCTCTATGTTGCAGGCGGTGCAGGGGCGGTGATCCTATTCCAAATCGTCCTCAGCGTGCTCTCGATCGTCTGTGTCTGTCAGATTGCGGCAATGCTCGTGCCGTGGCGCCGCGCTGCGCTCGTGTGCGGCCTGGTGTACGCCCTATTGCCGCAGAACCTCGTGTTCCCGCATCAGTTTGTTACCGAAGCTATCGCCACGCCATGTACGGTCTTTTTCTTATACTTCCTAGTATGGTCATTACGGGACAATCGCTTAACCTTGGCGCTGGTGGGGGCGCTATTCTATGGTTTGGCAATTTTCGTCCGACCGTCACTGGTCTTGGCTTTGCCGTGTTTGGTGGTGCTTCCGGTTCTCTACGCCAGTGGTTCACGCAGAGCCACGGCGATCAGATACAGTGCGATCGGTGCCGTGGCCTTCCTGCCCTTGGCCGTATGGATCGCAGCGTTTACCGTTACGACCGGCAAGTTCGGTTACACAAGCGGTGTTGCCAATTTGGCGTGGAACTTGCGGACCAAAATCTACATCGTATATGAGCGCAACAATATTGCCGATCGTCCACCCGAGGTGGCCAAAGTTACTGATTACTTGCAGTTCTCTACCGACTATGGCGGAGTCAGTACTCAGCGCTTCCTCGCGATCGCGGCACAGCACCCGGTAATGTTTGTTCATGACGCGGTGATGAGTTCCGCTGTCGTCCTCGGCAGAGGTAATCTCACCAAACTCATGATCGACTATTTTGGAACCGCTAAGGACACCAACATCAAGAGATTACCAAGAGTATTCCTCCGTGGCGATATGACGGTCTTGGCAGAAATGGTTAAAGGTAATCTCGGCAGTATCGTGGTACTGATCGCGGAGATGATCTTTAGCGCGGTAACTGCAGGTGTCGTGTTTATCTCGGTCGGCTTTCTGTTGTTTGCCTTGGTGCAACCGAGCAAGGTCATGGATCGCTTGGGGGTTTCATCATTCTCTTTCGTGCTGACGGCCGGGGCAATTCTGTTTGCCGTAGTGGCTAGCGGAATAATCGTAGATGAAGCTCAAGCTCGCTTACGCAATCCAGCCGAGGCTGGACTGGTCATCCTATTCGCCTACGCCATCAGGGCTCCCTTCATTTTTTCCTCGCTGAATGAAGCGCTTGCGCTCAGACGAAGTAAGCAAGCCTCATCTGGGCGGATTTACCGGACTGATTGAGCAAGCACAGACAAGACGACGGGCGGCGACAGGGGAAAGGATCAGCCGCGCAAGTCACTGCAGCTCAGCCTTTATCTTCTCAGCCAAAAATGAGGGAAGCTTGAGGACCTATGCCACCCGCATCGAGCATTAGCCATGACCAAGCAAGCCAACGCAGCATGACTGGAATGCCCGAAGCGATGTTGCCATCTAATGGTGACAGCCAACACGTCACCACTCTTTTGCCTTTGGTAGTTGATCTTGACGACTCATTAGTACAAACTGACACATTACTCGAGACGCTTGTGGGTGTTGCATTCAAGGCCCCCCGTGACTTGGCGAGGGTTTTTGGCGCCTTGCTCCAGGACCGGGCGGCCTTCAAGCGCGCGGCGACAACGGCGGTCGCGCTTGATCCCGCCGCGTTGCCCTATAATCAGGACGTGCTTGATCTGATCCAGCAGCGCCGGGCAGCGGGCGGAACTGTCCACCTCATGACAGCGGCGGATCAGCGCCTTGCCGATGGTATTGCGGCCCATTTGGGGCTGTTCGACAGCGCCACGGGCAGCGATGGGTATGTCAACAAAAAAGGTGCGACGAAAGCGGATCTGCTACGAGCACGCTTTCCAGATGGCTTTACGTATATCGGTGATTGCGTTGCCGACATTCCGGTATGGAAGGCCGCCACCGAGGTTATCGTCGTGCAGCCGTCGAACACGTTGCGCCGATCACTCGACCGCGAAGACGTAGTGGTCGATCGCGTGCTGGTGAGACCAACACCAACGCTGCGCACCTGGGCGCATGCCTTGCGACTGCATCAGTGGTCAAAAAATGCCTTGATCTTAGTGCCGCTGCTGCTGTCACAGCGATTTGGTAATATCACTATGACCGCACGCAGCGTGGCGATGTTCTTGTTGTTCGGTGTTATCGCGTCATCAACGTATGTTCTAAATGACCTGGGCGACCTCACCGCCGATCGGCTGCATCCAAGCAAGCGACGGCGCCCCTTGGCGGCGGGCGTTTTACCTATCAGAATCGCGCTGCCCGTCGCGACCCTGATGCTCATCGGCGGATTGGCCGGAACGCTGTGTCTCGGGCTGAAATCGGCCAACGTCGCGATCAGTTATGTGATCATCACCCTGCTATACACATTTGCCTTGAAAGCGCAGTTGATCGTGGATGCGATTACGATTGGTGGCTTGTTTTGTGTGCGCGTGGTGGCAGGCATGGCCGTCCTGAACCAACCAATTTCAATATGGCTGTGCACCCTGACCCTAGTTTTGTTCACGTCACTGGCGCTAGCCAAACGCAATGGTGAAATGGTGCGTGCGGCATCAGCCGGGCGTCATATCGCCGGGCGCGGATACAGCGCTGGTGATGTCTTGCTGACCACCTCAGTCGGTGTCGCGTGCGGCATTACCGCCGTTCTGGTGATGGTGCTGTACATGGTCTTGGAAGCCATGAATCTCGGGTTGTACGGCAATCAGCCACCGCTGTTTCTGATTCCTCTGGTGCTGCTACTGTGGGTCATGCGCGTCTGGGTACTGGCGCATCGTGGCATTTTGCACGATGATCCTGTGAATTTCGCGCTCAAGGATCGTGTGAGTTGGGGCTATGGGGCTGCTGTAGTGATCTTTTGGCTGGCGGCGGTCTATACGTGAAATATCTTATTGGCGTCGCGATTCTTGCCAGCCTTATGTTGGGGGCGTCAGCGCAATTGCTGCTGCGCAAGGGCATGCTGATGATGTCTGCTCAGTCACCCGCAACCAATGTAGTGGCGTTGGTTCTTTCTATGCTAACGAACTCTTGGCTGTGGATGGGGTTAATCTGTTATGTAGTCAGCATGGGTCCTTGGCTGTTTGTGCTTTCGCGGCTTCCGGTGAGCGTCGCCTATCCAATGGTTTCGATGGGTTATATTCTCGCCGCGTTGATGGGATGGCTGTTTCTGAATGAGGCTGTCACGCCATTTCGCATCGCGGGAATCTTGTTGATCTGTGCAGGCGTCGCGGTGATTGCACGATCTACCTAACCCGGAGGTATCGCAAACTGAGTAGCTGCACCGGGGCTCTGGATCTGCGAAAGTTCTTCTGCGACAAAGGCTTTTGGCGAAGCAGAGGAGGCCCCCGGTGCCTACAGAGTGTAGCGCGACGCTGTTCGAATTGCATGGCCCGTGAGGGATGATTCTATGCGACCTCGATGGACTGTATGTGCTCCAGTCGGATGTGGCGAAGGCACGGAGCTGCGCAGAGGTCATGGCGGGAATCTGTTACGCCACTCGCCACTGTATCAAGGTCGTGGGGCCGGCCAGTTATTTGCCGGTGGTTTCTATCGGCGCCACAATTGCGTCGGCGATTAGCTGGCCGACGCTTCGTCTATAGCCTACTGGCTTGTTCACCCGCGTACGCACGCTCACGACTCGCCTTATCCGACACATTACTGCCCAAGGAGGAACCATCATGCCGTTCTACGAAAGAGGCGATGTCCGCATTCATTATGAAGAGGCCGGTTCGGGCTACCCGTTGCTGGTCATCCCCGGTGGAGGACTAAACTCCACGATCGCGGGCCTGGCGACTCAGAGCCACCCGTTCAACCCGTTCGATGCATTCAAGGACGAATTCCGCGTCATCGCGGCGGATCTGCGCAATGCCAAGGGTGGCCAGTCCACAGGTCCGCTGGAGACCAATCGGCCTTGGGATGCCTATACGGACGATCAGCTCGGCTTGATGGATCACCTTGGCATCCGGCAGTTTCTGGTACTCGGTTTCTGCATCGGCGGTCCCTTCATCTGGAACATGTTGCAGCGTGCAGGCGACCGCGTCATCGCGGCCGTGCCCGCGCAGCCTAGCGGCTGGCGTCCAGAGATGCCCACGCTCTCCTACGACAACAACATGAAGACCTGGGGGCCGGAACTGTGTGCCCGCCGGCCCGACATCACCATGGCTATGGTCGATGCGTTCCTGACGAATATGTATCGCAACCGCGCCGACTTCGTTTACACCGTGACGCGCGGTTTCGTACGCAGCTGCCAGACGCCCATCCTGGTGTTGCCTGACGACGTGCCGGCGCATCCCTACGCGGTCGCCATGGAAACCGTGCATCTCGCGCCCAATGCGCAGGTGAGCCTTTACCCGTGGAAGGATACACCGGACAAGATCCCGCTGGCGGTGCGCCATATTCGCACCTTCCTGCGGGCGTATCGGCCGGCGGCCGGAGCGCAAACACTAGCAGCTGCCGCCCAGTAGCGCCGGATCAGCGGCCCCTCCAGCATGGCGTGCGGAGGGGCTGACTGGTCAAACTGGCACGGTCAACTTCGTCACATCGAAATTGTACACCCGAGCCGTGTTGCCGCCGACGATCCTGGCCTGTTCGTCATCCGGCACCCCGGCCAGAATCTCCGCCAGGATCTTGCGTGATTGCGGAAACGTCGACTCGCTGTGGGGGTAGTCTGAGCCCCACATCATGTTGTCCACCCCGATGATGTCTCGCAGACGAATACCGATGGCATCCTCCTGGAATCCCAGCACGACGTTTCGGTGGAAAAAATCGCTCGGCAGCATAGCGTCCTTGAACCGGTAGATCGCCTCGCCCTGGCGCTCGCGGTAGGTATAATCCATGGTCGACAGAACATGGGGTACCCAGGCCAACTCGAACTCCACGATGGCGACTATCAGGCGTGGATGGCGTTCGAAGACGCCGGAAAAGATGAGGTCGCACATCGACAGCGCGGGATAGAACACCTTCGTCGCCCGACTGCTGGCATCGCGCAGCGTCATATCGCCGACACCGCGGATCTTGCCCTGCCGTCGCGTGGCCGTGTGCAGGCTCAACGGCAAGTCGAGCGCCGCCGCGGCGGCCCAGAACGGTTCGTATTCAGATTGGTCGTAGCGCCGGTCCTCGAACGGATACTCGGTGATCATCGCCCCGGCCAAGTCAAGACGGGCGGCCCGTTCCAGTTCTCTGATCGCGTCCGGGATGTCGTCAAGGTTGATCATTGCGATCCCCTTGAGTCGGGCGGGATCCGCGCGACAGAATTCGGCGAGCCAGTCGTTGTAAGCACGAAAAATGGCGGACATCAGTGATGCGTCTGCCACCTTGAAATAAAACAGCCCTTGCGAGGGATAAAGCACTTCGCCAGAGATCCCGTCGAGAGCCATGTCCTTAAGATGCTGCTCGGGGTCGTATCCCCCCCGATGCACATCTTCGAAGCGTCCTTGGGCGGAGATGGTCTCGGGTGCATCGAACCGTGCGCCGGCGTTGGAGATGAGGCCAATCCCGGAGAGGATCTGATCCGCCTCGACCACGATCTGATCAGTGCCGTCGATCCGCTGTATCCGTGGCGCGCGATCGCGGAATGGAGCGTCGATGCGAGCCTGCCAGAGATCCGGCGGTTCGAACACGTGTGAGTCAGACGAGAGAATCAAAGGCGGCATCGGCGTCTCCTTCTGACTTGATCGCTATCGGTACCTTTGGCAACCAACAGGTCGCCGTCAAGCTGGGCGCGGTCAGTGACCGGCGGCATCCTTGAATGTCCTTCCGTCCCGAGGATCAAGATGAACCGCCGGTCGCCCCAAGGCTGGCGCCCGCTACTCGGTGCCAAACTGATGGTATTCATCCCAACGGCGAAGTTGGTTTGCCCGAGTATGGCTTGAGACAGTGCACATTGTGGACACCCGCACGTTGGGCTTTAGGATCATGCCGACGAAACCAGAAACGCTGCCCAGGGGGAGAAGATGAGGGAGGAAGTTGAGTGCTTCGACTATGTTGTCGCGGGCGCTGGCTCAGCGGGCTGTGCTGTCGCAGCCAGGCTAAGTGAATCCGGACGTTACCGCGTGCTGTTGTTAGAAGCTGGCGGCAAAGACCGCAATCTCTGGATCCATATCCCCATGGGATTCTCCCAGGTCTACGCCAATCCGCACGTGAACTGGATGTATGAGAGCGAGCCGGAGGATCGCCTGGATGGGCGGCGTCTCTATCAGCCGAGAGGTAAAGTTCTTGGCGGTACCAGTTCGATCAACGGCATGGTATATATGCGCGGGAATGCTGCGGACTACGATGAGTGGCGGCAACGCGGCTGTGCTGGTTGGGATTGGGATAGCGTATTGCCGTATTTCAAGAAAGCAGAACATCAAGAGCGTGGAGCCAACAAATATCATGGCGTCGGTGGTCCACTGCACGTTTCCGATCAGCCGCATAAGTCCGAGCTGGCCGATCGTCTGGTAGAGGCCGCCGTTCAAGCGGGCTTGCCGCCAAGAGACGACTTCAACAATGGAAGCCAAGAAGGTGCGGGATATTTCCAAAGTACGACCGGCAGGCATCGGCGCTGGAGTACCGCGACTGCCTATCTAAAGCCAGCGCGGAGACGTAGCAATTTGGTCGTGCGCCCGAATGCGCAGGCGATGCGAATTCTGCTCGAAAATGGTCGTGCTACCGGCCTGACTTATGTCATGGGAGGAGTTGAGCGCACTGTGCGGGCCCATGCCGAAGTTATCGTCTGCTCCGGCGTGTTCAACTCCCCGCAGCTTCTGCAGCTATCAGGCGTCGGTCCAGGCGACTTGTTGCAGGACATGGGCATATCGGTCGTCCGGGACCTCGCCGCAGTCGGCAAGCATCTGCAGGACCACTTCTATGTCCGTCTGATGTTTCGATGCACTCGATCTATCACGATGAACGAACTGGCCAATAGCTCGGCGCGCAAAGCGTTCGCCCTAACACAGTACCTGCTGTTCCGTTCCGGTCCTTTGGCGGCGAATGGCGTTATCGCTGGCGCCTTCGCGCGCAGCGATCAGCGCCTGGAACGCCCGGACCTACAGTTCAACTTCACCCCCTGGAGCTACGCATCACGCGATGCCCGCGGTGCTGTGGCACATCCGTTTCCGGGCTTCAGCCTGAGCGCGGTGCACCTTCGACCGGATGCTCGTGGCAGCGTGCGCATCAAAGGCCCTGATCCACTGCAACCACCCGCCATTCGCTTCAATTTCCTGGAGACGAAGTCCGACGTCCAAGCGCTGACTGCTGGGATGCGACTGGCACGCAAGTTCACCCGACAACCGGCTCTGGCTCCCTATGTCGCGGAAGAGCTACTGCCCGGACCCCAGGTCAATACCGACGTTGAGTTCGAAGAGAACATACGCATGACTGCGAATTCCAATCTGCATCCGGTTGGGACATGCCGCATGGGCCCGGAGGGTGATTCAGTCGTGGACCCGCGGCTTCGCGTGTATGGCATCGATGGACTTCGAGTGGTCGATGCGGCAATCATGCCGACTGTACCTGCCGGCAATACCAACGCGCCAACGATTATGATTGCCGAAAAGGCCGCCGACATGATCCTGGAGGACGCCAGGTCGCGATCGTGACTGAGCCCGGTGCACGTTCCAGAACCGCGCGACCTTGAATCTCCGACCGGGAACGGAACGCTTGCCCGGCGGGATGTGGGGCACCGTTCGCAGCGCCGGCAGCACGAACCACCAGCGTTGGCATCTGGCAAGGGACGTTGAACTCCCAGCCAAATCCGCCTCCCAATCGCGCAAACGCGCCAGGGCGTGACCGGGTCATCCGTTTGCCTATAGTTAGCGGCTACGGGGGAGCACACGCAATGCCTAACGCCAAATACACCAGGCCGACCGTGTCGGCCGCGCCGGCAATGCCGCCGTTGCTCATGCCACAACCGCCGATCGCACCGCTGATACCGCCGACCTACGTGGTCGACCTGATGACCACCAGTGGCTCGATGGTGTTTGGCGCGCGGTGGAAGGGCCGGGAGGCAAAGATCGTGCAATGTCCGGCGCTGTCGGACTCGATGCCGGAGTTCAGGACGACCTACGACATAGAGCCGCATGCAGAGCTCGTCGGGTTTGATGATTCGGACTGGACGGAGATCGCCGCCACCGACCTTGGCGCGCGGCGCGGCGGGGGAATGGTGTCTTCTTCTGGTTCCGCACGGTCCTGACGATACCGGCGCGTGTCGATGGGTTCGATACTGAAGGGGCCAAGGTTGTACTTACCGCAAATATAGATGACTATGCCGAAGTATGGGTCAACGGCGTCTTGCCGCGGGCGGCCGGCAGGCCCAGTCCAGCGGCCATCCAAGGGTTCAACATGCCCAATAGGCTGGTACTGCACGACACCGTCGTGGTAGGGGCGCGGTTCGAAATCGCGGTGTTTGCCATCAACGGGCCGATCTCCGCCGCGCCAGCGAATTTCCTCTGGTGGCGTGAAGCCAAGGTCGAATTCTACCGCTAATCGCAGTCAACCGCAGCGGCAGCTTGCGGTTGCAATTGCGCTGTGGCCGACGGACAGGCAGGTGCAACCGGAGGTCCATGCCGAAGGGCCGAACCGGAGTTCACGCGGCGCGCGGGTGCCCGGGGCGCCGTGCATCGGTCATCGCAAGCTGGCACAGTGAACGCAACAGAATGGTGTCCGACGATGCTTGAGACCGACCCGCGCGCGCGATACCGGACGCAGAACAAGAGCATCGGTACGATCACGCCTTCGGGCAACATCGTAGTCGAACGCATGACGACAGCGATCCTGGCGGATTTCCCGGTAGTGTCGGGTCACTTCTCCCGCATCGAGGTGGTCGGTTCGACCGATCCGTACAAGGATAACTACGATTGGGAAGGCATGATGCACGCTGCGGACCTGCTATCGCACGCCGATCCTGACGTGATCTGCTGGAACGGCAGCAAGGGCGGCAGCATTGGACTGGATGCGGATCGCACCTTATGCGAGCGCATCACGGCAGCCACCGGCAAGCCGGCAACGACGTCAAGCCTGGCGATCCTGGAGGCCTTCGCGACCACCGGCGTCCGGCGCTTCGGGATCGTGACGCCGTATGCGCCCGGCTACGCCAGTCGAATCCCGCCGCACTTCCAGGCACAGGGCTATGCCTGTGTAGCCCAGGCGCATGCCGGGCTCAGCGATAATCTGTCTTACTGCACGATTGCCGACGCTGACATCGCTGCAATGGTGCGGACCGTCGCGGCGGAGCGACCTGACGCAGTCATCCTCTATTGCACCAACTTCCCCGGCGCGCACCTCGTGGCTGAGTTGGAGGCAGCAACCGGGATCCCCATTTACGATTCAGTGTCAATTTGTGTGTGGAAGTGCCTGCGGCTGATTGGCGAACCCACACGGCCCGGAGGCCGCTGGGGCAGCCTGTTCACCGACAAACGGTTCGCATGACGACAGTGATCCGCGGCATATCACGATGGAAGGCGCAACGATAGCCGTTTGGCCGCCACTCTGAACCGAACCACATGTGCGCCGCCATTTCGCTGGGGGTCGCTCTTGGCCTCCTTCGCATCGACCTCTCCGCTTAATTTCCCGGCTCGACGGAGCGGGTCTTAGCTGCGAAGTTAGCCTTGGAACGAAACAGTATGCTGGCGCGGCTCAGCGGAGCACCAGCTATTGGTTCGAATCAACAGGAGGAACCGCCATGGCTATGTTCACCCACGTTACGGTCGGCACAAACGACCTCGCGAAGGCCCGCTCGTTCTACGACAGCGTATTGGCCCCGCTTGGCTACAAGCGCTTGACGGACCTGGGCGACAACGGCTCGATCTGGGGGGTATCCGCTCCAGAATTCTTTGTCCTGAAGCCCGCCAATGGGAAACCCGCGACCTTCGCCAATGGCGGCACAGTAAGTTTCCAGGCGCCTAATCGAACAGCTGTCGCGGCTTTCCATAAGGCTGCACTGGCAGCCGGTGGCGCCGATGAAGGCGCCGTCGGGCCACGTGGTTGGGCGCCAAATGCCTATGCAGGCTATGCCCGCGATCTCGACGGCAATAAGATTGCCGCTTATTCCTTCACCGCTGACTAGCGAAGGCGCTCAAGCCTGCGGCTGGACGTCAGTGCCGTCATTCGGGTTTGGCGGCACTGACGTAGGCATTCTGCGGCACTGGTCAGTGGCGCACTTGAGTATCTCGCACACGGCGTAAGCCCCCGCTGGAAGGCCTTCAGGCTTGCTCTTTGATGTGCGTGGCGCGCATCAGTCGCAGCGACTCTGCATCGTTCATGACCGACATCTGCGCGTTCTTCAAGAAGTTCTCATACTCACGTGCCATCGCCGGTGAGACGATCTCGATCATCAGGCGGTTCTCCAGCCAGAACTCGATGACATGGAAGAACGGCTTCTGCCCTTGCATGCCACGGCCGAAGGTCTTGGCTCGCCAGCCCTCGCGCGCACCGATGCGCTCAATCTCTGCCGGCTCCAACGGCACCGAAAGTAGCACATGGAAGGGCCACGTATCCGGTGGTGTCTTGTTCTCGCCGAACACGACCTGATCCTCGCTGTCTGGGATGTCGAGCGTGGCACGCTCTGGATACACTTCGATCATCGTTCCATGCGCATCGCCGCTCGTTGCCATGAAGGCACCCGCGAGAGGCCCGAACGGGTGGCATGTCCCGCCCATCAGTTCAGCCAGGACCTCGGCCACATGGCGCGGCTCGCGCGCCGGAATTGATACGTGGTGGATCATCGCACCTCTCCAAAGCTGTTGGCTTTCTACGAAAAATCGGCGTACCGCGTCGAGAGGTACTATGCCCCGATGCCTTGACTTGCGTCAGGTCGTCTCGGAAGGTGCATCAGCAAGAGCACGCGATCGAGCCGTCAAATGGTGCTCAAACGGGGGATGAATATGAACGTCAGACGCCGGGACCTGCTGATGGTAACCGCATCCATCGCAGCCGGCACAGGCCTTCCCGCGCGTGCCGACAACAAGGAGATCGCGATCGGCGTCAGCATCCCGCTCACCGGTCCAGGAGCGGCCACAGGCATCACCACGCAGCGGACGCTGGAGCACGGTTTGGAGCTGATCAACGCCGAAGGCATTCAGATTGGCCCGGATCGCTATACGCTTAGGCTGGCATTCTACGACAACAAGTACGTCCCCGCCGAGGCAGTAACGATTGTCGAGAAGCTGCTGGCGGACGGCACGCGCTTTCTGATCTCACTTGGCTCCGGCAACTCTGTGCCGGTAGTGGCAAAGACCAATGCTGTGAAGGCGCTGCAGATGTCGTTCGCATCCGGCAAGGGACACCTGACCGCGCCAGAATTTCCGCTGAGCTTCCGTGTCGCGCCGACCAATGAAACCGCCTATGCCGTGTATCCCTGGTTGCGCACGGAATACAAGGACGTGCAGAAGATCGGTCACATGAATCCGTCGGACGAGGCCGGATTCACCGAGTCGGAAGACCGCCGGATGATCGCCGAGAAGAACGGCTTCAAGAATGTCGCGAACGAATACTTCAAGCGCGGGTCAACCGATTTCTATCCGGTGGCGACACGCCTGGCGGCTGCCAATCCCGATCTGATAGACTTCGGCGGTACCATCGGGCGCGACCAGTCACTCGGCTGCAAGGCACTGCGCGAGCTGGGCTACAAGGGCAAGATCATGCTCGGCTATTCCGATGCCAAGTCATTCGTCGAAGTGGCCGGTGCGGATGCGGCGGAGGGCACGCTGCTGTTCGACACGTTGGTCGATCCGCAGAATGCGCAGCAGAAGGAGCTGCAGGAATGGTGGCTGAAGAAGTATGGCCCGCCGTTCCCGACGTTCGCCTTCTCGGTGTGGGACACACCATTCATCCTAGCCATGGGGATGCAGAAGGCTCAGTCAGTTGATCCGGTGAAGATCGCCGAGGTGCTGCGTGGCGCCAAATGGGACGGTCTATATGGGCCGGAGGCATTCGGCATGAAGTCGGTTTATGGCATCGAGACCACAATCACGCGTGCCATACCGATCGCGGTGATCAAGGGCGGCAAGCCGGTGCAGCTCACGGTGGTAAACTGGCCGGTCGGCGTCTGACGCCGCCGCATGACCCTTGCGCTGCAAATCGTCACCAGCGGGCTGGTGACCGGGCTGATCTATATGCTTATCGCGCTGGGCGTGACGCTGCTGTTCGGCATCATGCGCGTGGTGAATTTCGTGCACGGCGAGCTGGTCATGCTGTCGGCCTTCGCGACGTATTTCCTGGGCAGTCAGGAAGCGGGACTCCCGTTCTGGACCGCGCTGCTGGCGGCGATCGCCGCCGCCGCTGCCGTGGCAGTGGTCTGCCAGTACCTGCTGTTCCGACCGCTTCACTATGACATCCTCAACTGCTTCATCATCGGCATCGGTGCATCCTTCGCCATCCGTTCGGCATCCTGGGCGATCTTCGGGCCGGAACCGATCGCAATCCCGGCAACCATCCCAGGCGTGCTGAACATCGGCGGCGTGTTTATCGCCAAGCAGCGGCTGTTCGCCGCCGGGTTGTGCGTGGCTTTGGCAATCCTGCTGTATGTGTTCCTGCATTTCACCCGCCCAGGCAAGGCGATGCGTGCGGTGGAGCAGGACCGCGAAGCCGCTTTGCTCATGGGCATCAGCAGCGAGCAAGTCTATGTCATGGCCTTCATCATCAGTGCCGGGCTGGCGGCGGTTGGCGGGGCGATGCTGGGTTCGCTGTTCGGCATCGATCCGGAGATGGGCGCCGAACCGCTGCTGAAGTCGTTCATCATCGTGCAGATCGGCGGCATGGGCAGCATTGCCGGCACGGTGCTGGCCGGCCTGTTCATTGGCCTCTCAGACAGTGCGACAGGCACTCTGTTCGGCGGCGAGTTGGCGTTCATCATCGATTTCTCGATCCTGATGCTGATTCTGATCATCCGGCCGCGCGGCCTGTTCGGCTACGATGTGTCGCATTGAGTTGGGCCCACAGGATGGTCCCGTGCCGCCATGCCGAGGCGGGGCCCGGTGTTCACGTCTTCCCTGCAGGCTGAGAAGAAGGGACGTGGATGGCGCGACCAACCCCTGCCATGACGACGATAAAGCACCGTCGCGATCATGAAGCGAGGCGTCGGGCCAGTCGTGCTTATCGCAACGCTGCTGGGTTTGCCGCTGGTGGTGCACGACGCATACTTCCTGCACGTGCTGATTCTGATCGGCATCAACGTGATGGTCGCCGTCAGTATGTGGCTGCTGGGCATCACCGGGCTGATCTCATTCGGCCAGGCCGGTTTCATGTTTATCGGGGCCATGACCACAGCGCTGCTGACCAAGAATCTGCACTGGCCATTCTGGGTCGCGCTACCCCTGTCGGCTGCCATCCCTGCACTGGTGGCTGCTCCCGTAGGTCGGCTGAGCTTGCGCGTGCGCGGAGTGTATTTCTTCCTGGTCACGTTGGCGTTTGGCCAGGTGGTAAACGGCGTCTTCGCCTATTTCCAGGAGCCGTTCGGCGGCTGGTACGGCATCCGCGACATCCCGCCGCCTCAGCCGACCACACTCTTCACCACTCTGAACAAAGTTCCGTTCTACTATCTGTGCCTAACGCTTACCGTATTGACCTGCGGAATCATCTACCGCGTCAGCCGCTCGTGGTTCGGCAATGTATTGTGGAGCATCCGCGAAAGCGAGCTATTGGCGGCCTCGGTGGGCATCGACGTGCCCAGCACGAAGCTGGTCGCGTTCGTCGTGTCTGCTTTGTTCGCCGGCGTCGCAGGCAGTTTCTATGCCGCCTATTTTGCCTATATCAGCCCGCTGGTGTTCACCTTCGAATACTCGGTGAACATGCTGATCTTCATCGTGGTGGGCGGTTTTGCCTCGATCACTGGGCCGATCGTGGGTGCTGTAATGCTAACCCTGGTGCCGGAATTGTTCCGGGTCACTGGCAAATACCAGTTGCTGGCGTTCGGACTGATCCTGTTGTTGTCGATGCGTCTGATGCCACAGGGGATTATGGGTACCTACGGCGCCTTCCGCGCGCGCCGCGCTCATAGCAACGTGCCAGAGAGCGCATTGTCGCTCAGCGCGAACCCGGAGGCATGATGCTGGAGGTTGTGGGCCTGACGCGTCGCTTCGGCGGGCTCATCGCGGTGAACAACGTGACGCTGTCTGTCGCGCAGGGCGCGATCCGCGGCCTGATCGGCCCGAATGGCGCCGGTAAGACGACGCTGTTCAATCTGCTGACTGGCGTGTTGCGTCCCACGGCCGGGCTAGTACGGTACGAGGGGACCAATATCACCGGCGAGCCGATACATCGGCTGGTCCGTCGCGGCATCGTGCGCACCTACCAGCTCTCGCAACTGTTCACCGGCTTCACCGTGTACCGCAATGTGCTGAGCGCTCTGCACGTGCATGCGCGCAGCGGTTTTTGGGCTGGGCTGCTGGAGTTGCCTGCGGTGCACCGCCAGAACGCCGCCCTGGCCGAACGGGCGCTGGAGATCGTTCGCTTCGTTGGTCTGAAGGGGCGTGAGGAGGACATCGCCGGTAGTCTGTCGCATGGCCACAAGCGCCTGCTGCAGGTGGCGGTGGGGCTGGCGCCGGCGCCACGGCTGTTGCTGCTGGACGAGCCGGTGGCTGGGCTGCTGCACGAAGACGTCGATCGCATGATGGGATTGGTGCAGCGCCTGCGTGACACGCAGGGGATCACTGTCGTGCTGGTGGAGCACAACATGCAGGCGGTGATGCGGGTTTGCGATCGCATCACTGTGCTAAATTTCGGAGCGGTCATAGCGGAAGGCACGCCTGCGGAGGTTGCCGCCGATGAAAGGGTGATCGAGGCCTATCTAGGGGTGTTCGAGGACGATGCTGCTTGAGGTGCGCAACATGGCGGTGGCGTACGGCACTGCACGCGTGCTGGATGGAGTTTCGCTGACTGTCGACGGCGGGGAGTCGGTGACGCTGATCGGTGCCAACGGTGCCGGCAAGACGTCATGCCTGCGAGCAATCTCTGGCCTGGCCCCGCTGGCGAGTGGCGAGGTGTGGTTTGGCGGCGCGCGGATCGACACAGTCCCCCCGCGCCGGCGTGTCCAGTTGGGATTGGTGCACGTGCCCGAGGGCAAGCGGCTGTTCCCTCGGATGAGCGTGCGTGAGAATCTGGAGCTGGGAGCCTATTTGCGGGGCACCGCCTTGGCCCGGCGAGACATCGATGCGATGTTTGCCCGTTTTCCGATCCTGGGCGCGCGGCGGGGGCAGGCGGCGGGTAGCCTGTCGGGCGGCGAGCAGCAGATCCTGGCGTTTGCGCGCGGGCTCATGGCAAGGCCGAAGCTGCTGCTGGTAGATGAACCGACTGTCGGTCTGGCGCCGCTGATGGTCCGGGAATTGTCGCGCACGCTGCGGGACATTCATCGGGAGGGCGTTGCGATCCTTCTGGTGGAACAGAACGCTGCGATGGCCCTGGCGCTGGCAAGTCGCGGCTATCTGATGGAGACCGGTCGCGTGATGGCATGGGGTGACACGGCGAGCCTGCGGGCAAATGATTACGTCCGGCGAGCCTATCTGGGAGTGTAGCGGACGGCTTTTCGGGACGCCCCCGGTGTCCGGCATCAGTGCCTATGAGACCGCACGGAGGAAGTGAGGAAGGGAGGATTTCCGTCGTAACGCGATGGAGCAGCAAAGCTGAGCCAGAAGTGACAGGGCATGCAGCCGCCGCGGACTGTGTAGGGCGGCAGGCGACGGTCTAGGGCAGGGTCCCTCGACGTGCCAACTCGAATAGTGCCTCTACCAGAGCCTCTGTTTTTTTCGGGTCGCCTTCCGGTTCTGCGTCCACCATGCAGAGCCGAATTTCTTCATCAACGAACCCTTCGAGCGCCAGCTTTCGTGCCGCGGGCTCGTTCAGCGCGTCAACCACGCGCTCAATGAAGCGCCCGTCTTTGGTGTGAATCCCGAACATGAATTTGGGCATGACCACCTTCACTAGGGTTGGCGCCGCTTCTCGGCAAATTCCGTCCGATAGGTGTCCAGAGTTCCGCTGTGCCCAGCGGGGCTCACGCATAACCGATAGGGTGCTGACGGGAAAGCGCGAAGTGGTGGTGCAGCCGTGGCAAGTTGAGTAGGAGCCCGGATGCTGGGCGATGACTTGGAACTAGGGCAGGGGGGGCCAATTATCTTGCTGATGATCCGGACCACCCGTGTCGGTCGGGCAGTTCGTGGGAACGTAGGCATCGGACAGCGGTGGGGAACGGATCTCAGACTGTTCTTCCCTTGTTGAAGGAGGTGTTGGTGAGTGACGAGATTCTTGGCGGTTCCCGGGTCGCGCTGGAAGAGGCGTTCTTCGCCCGCGAGAACGAGAGGCTGCGGCAGCAGTTGCGTGATCTGGACAACACCAAGCGGAAGAAGGAGGCGCTTGCGGCGGCCTCGGGCATCACCAACGATGCTGTGCTCGAGAAGCTGGCCGCGCTGAACATCAGCAGCGAGACGGTGGCTGCCCTGGCCTTGGTGCCACTGATCGCGATCGCCTGGTCCGACGGCAGTATAGACGACAAGGAGCGGACCGCCGTGTTCGCCAAGGCTCAGGAGGATGGCGTATCACAGGGCGACGTCAGCCACGAACTATTCGAGCGGTGGCTTACAGAGCGTCCTCCGGCGAATCTCCTCGCTCTGTGGAAGGACTATGTGCGGGCCCTGGTGGAGACCATGAGTGCGGAAGACAGGCGCTTCTTCAAGGGGCGCGTCCTGGACCGCGCACGCAGCGTGGCGGAGGCGGCCGGCGGGTTCATCGGCATCGGCAGGAAGGTGTCAGCGGCTGAGCAAAGGGTGCTGGACGAGCTGGCGAGCGCCTTTCCGGACTGATGGCCGATCGTGGTGGCTGGGTAGCCCGGGGAGCACGGTGAGCCATCCCCTCGTTGTAGGTTGAGAGACGTCCTGCGCGGGCGCTCAGCCATGGCGCTCTGAGGCTACTCAGCTATAGGCTAGGTGCAGCCGGCTTTCACCGTCGCTTCTGCCACTAAGGCCGCTCCCACGACGGCCTGACCGCCAGAATCAGCGCGCTGGCCGAAGGCATTTTCCTGCTGCCATGCGGCAGAGGACCGCGGGCCGGATTGTGACGCTGATCCTTTCGATTGCGATGGCTGCTGCATAGCTGCCGGGGCGCTGCCGCGCGTGCTGCGGCTAGCGGACATCCATACTTCACTTCGGTCCGGGCGAAGACCCCTGATGTCGGCGGTGCGTGGGTCTTTCACCCTTCCACAATCCTGGTTACATTCGGCTGCCTGCAATTGCCGGGCTCCGTTGGGCTTGACGATGCCGGACTGTTCCATCCCCATGCCGGGCCGAAGGTTTTGCCACGGATGTCCACATCGACCGACGCTGAGCCATTGCCGACGAAGAAATGACTTCCTGGCCAGAACATACCCCAGGCGCCGTGCAGTATGGCGCAAGATCCAGCGATTGTGCCCGCATTACTTACTTCGTCATAGACCTGTCGGATCCGGCGGTGGCGCAGCGGGTCCGTATGCTGCGACTGGGTGGTGCTGATCTAAGACTCCTGGGTTTTCGTCGAAGCGCAACGCCAATCCACAGCGTGGAGGGTGTCTCCGCCATCGATCTTGGCCGAACGTTCCCGCGACGTATGTGGCACCGCACTATTAAGGTGTTGCTTCGCTCGATGAGTTCGATGCGGTGGCGCGATATGATGCGGGGCACGGATGTAGTGCTGGCCCGTAATTTGGAAATGTGGACAATCGCGCGCGCGGCTTGTGTATGGGCCGGGTTGCGTGTTCCGATAGTCTACGAGTGCCTCGATGTACACCGGCTGCTCTCGCGGAGCGGGTGGCCATCAAGACTGCTACGCGGCTGGGAACGACATGTGCTGCGTAGTTCTTCGGCCCTGATGGTGAGCTCCCCAGGCTTTGTCAAAAACCATTTTGAACTCATAGGTGCTCGTCTGCCACCCCTGATTGTGACCGAGAACAAGCGTGTAATCTTGGATGATCACCCCGATCGGTCACAGTCCATGAACCTGAACGTTGGGCCACCATGGCGTATCGGCTGGTTTGGTAATCTCCGATGCGCACAGAGCTTTCACATCCTTCACACTGTTGCGAGTCGCCATCCGACACTGGTAGACGTCGAACTCCGCGGTCGCCCCACTGACGAGATACAGACCCTGATCGACCGCTCGCTGCCCTTGCCGAACATGCGATTTGGCGGCCCGTATCAGCAGAAGGACCTTGCCGCAAGCTACCGACCTTGCCATCTGACGTGGGCCATCGACTACTACGAGCAAGGCTCAAATTCGGACTGGCTGCTGCCAAACCGCCTCTACGAGGGCGGCTACTTCAATTGCCCTGCAATTGCACTCGTTGGAACAGAGACTGCCTATTGGCTGGCTGCCCGCGGAGCAGGAGTTCTATTAAGCGACCCCACCGTCGACCTTGACGCTTTCATTTCAAGCCTGACCCCCGCGCATTATCGAGATCTGCAACAGGCATCCTCTGCAATCCCGACATCGGACCTCGTTCACTCGATGGAGGACTGTCGGCGACTGGTCGCTAGGTTGGCAGGAACGACCAACTGAAAGGCGGCCATTGCCGCCGCGAGAGGTAGCTGCTGTTGCCGATGCCTTATGATCGGCTCTATCGTTGGGAGGATCAAAAGGAACTCGCCATGCGCCACAATCGCCTGCGTGCACTGCTAACCGCCGGAGAGCCTTCCATCGGCACGCACTTATTGTCGAGTTGGCCCACGCTGGTTGAGCTGGTTGGCGATGCCGGAAACTACGATTACATCGAATTTACTGCGGAATATGCGCCATTTCACATGCACGACCTGGACAACATTGGCCGCGCATTGGAGCTGAAGAATCTGGGCGGCATGATCAAGATCGAACAGACACAATGGACGCACCAAGCCATGCGTGCGATCGGTTCCGGCTTCCAAGCCGTGCTGTTCGCTGACCTGCGCACCATTGAGGACGCCCGTGCCTGCGTCGCGGCAGTGCGCGCAGAAACGCCAGGTACCGGCGGTCGACTTGGTGTCGGAATGCGTCGCGACGTCGGTACGGTGCGCGAAGGCGGTTCTCCTGCCTATGTGTCAGCTCTGAATGACGTGGTTATTGCCGTAATGATCGAGAAGCGGGAATGCGTCGAGGACCTGGATGCGATCCTGTCGGTCAAAGGCCTCGACATGGTGCAGTTCGGGTCATCAGACTACGCGATGAGCCTTGGCTTGACTGGTCAACGTAATCACCCCGACGTTCTCAAGGCAGAAAGCAAGACCATCGAGATGGCGCTAAAAAAGGGTCTGCATCCTCGGGTAGAACTCGCCGACATCAGGCAGGCCGCGCCGTATCTGGAAATGGGAGTGAAACACTTCTGTATCGGTTGGGATGTCCGCATCCTCTACGATTGGTGGCGGGTCAATGGGGAGGGCATGCGGGCCACTCTCACGGATGCACCGCACTCTACCGTAACGCCAAAGCAAGCGGCCACCACCTATTGATAGTGGCCCACTGAAGGGAGAACGAGCTGCGTGCGTTTGGCCGAAGGCGCTTGGCAGCTAGCATGGTAGCTGATTTGACGTGCCTACCCAATGCGACCGCGCTATCATCTCGTCAGTTCTTCATGCCTTCGTCGCCCGCATTGCCTCCAACCTGATCCGGGCTAAGCAGCGCGTACCCTATTACCGCAAATACCAGGGCTCCCATTGCGATCAGCAGGGGCAGCATTGGTGTTCTCCTCCAGAGGCTTGGTCGGGACAGGAGGGCACGTCAGGGTGCGCTGTGCACTGAAGTGCTTCACCGCGCCGGTGTGATGCACTTCACCCGGGGGCTTCAACTGCTGCACGTCGAGCCGCCCCTGCCCCTGGCGCATCCTTTGCCGCGCGATGCCGCAGAACTCGGTGACCACCTGCGATTTCGTTGTCGGATGCGCCACGAATGAGCGTCCGCTGCTGCCTTAACGGCATTAGCTACCAATCCTTAATAAGCTACCGATAGACCATTGCTTTCTGGTCCTGATGCCCGGGGCTGTGGGCGGTGCGGGTCAACGGGGTGTCAGAGGCGAACACAGCGCGGATGGTCGCAATTCAACGGTAGTCATCCGCCGCTGCAATGTTAGCGGAAGCCGACTCATGAAGATCTCGTTCACGTCTCTCCGGACCAAGGCTGTACTGGCAGTCACGCTGATTGTTGCCTCGGTTCTTGGTGGCACCGGGTTGACCTATTTCGCCGTTCGGCAGCAGCGGGCTGCGCTGAATGATGTTCACGCGGCTGCCGACACTGTGGTGGGGCCTTCCATCGCACTGATACGAGCGGCCAAAGACATTCAACAGGACGTGGTGCAAGTCCAGCAATTCCTGTCCGACGTCTCGGCGACGCGTGGTCAGGACGGGCTGGACGATGGACTGGAAGAGGCACAGAAAGTCGCCGCCAAGTTCATCCGGGATGCAAGTGTCGCCGCAGAGATTGCAGGCACTATTCATCGACCGGACATAGCTGGGCTGCTGTCGGAGACGAAGTCGGCCTTCCAACCGTACTATCAGACCGGTCAGCGCATGGCGGCGGCGTATATCCAGGAAGGGCCGGCGGGGGGCAACCCGATCATGCCGGAGTTCGACAAGTCATCGGAAGCTTTGCAAGCCAAGATGGACCAGCTGTTGTCGATAGTCGACGTTGTGGTGGGCGATGCCGCTGGACAACTGCGCGCCAAGATCGGCTTGATCGAAGCCGGTGGTGACCGGCTCGTTTGGACCACCGCACTGCTGGGCGCTCTCGGTATCATCCTGGTGGCCGTCGCCAGCGTTCTGGCGATCGTGTGGGTTGTCCATCCGGTGACGCGTATGACCGGTGCCATGCGTCGGTTGGCTGACGGCGATCTCGCGGTGACAGTGTCTGATCAGAACCGGCGCGATGAAATTGGTGCGATGGCGGCGGCAGTGTTGGTGTTTCGAACTCATATGGTCGCCGAGAAGCGTCTCGCCGCTGAACAGACGGAAGAAAGGCAGCGTGCCGAAAGCGAAAAGCATGGTGCGCTGCTGGGAATGGCTGACAAGATCGAAACCGATACGACCGCGGCACTCCATGACGTAGATGCCCGAACAACCGCGATGTCCACGACCGCCGATGAGATGACCGCCTCGGCAGTGCGGACGGGGAACGCAGCAGCGAGCGCGGCAGCAGCGGCGACACAGGCCTTGGCAAATGTTCAGACAGTGGCGAGTGCCGCCGAGGAACTCAGCGCCTCGATCCGCGAAATTGGCGCCCAGGTCGCCCACTCAGCGCAAGTGGTCGGAAGTGCGGTCGCTGCCGGTCATAGGACGCGCGGACGCATCGAGGCGTTGAATGAGCAGGTCGCGCGTATTGGAACCGTGGCAGACATGATCAGTGAAATCGCAGCCAAGACCAATCTGCTCGCGTTGAACGCCACGATCGAGGCTGCGCGCGCCGGCGATGCCGGCAAAGGGTTTGCGGTCGTCGCCTCCGAAGTCAAGCAGCTTGCCACCCAAACGGCCCGCTCCACGCAGGAGATCGCACAGCACATCGGTCAGGTACGAAACGCGACGGGAGAGTCCGTGGACGCTGTGGTCGAGATAGAAAACACTATCAGTGAAGTGAACACTATTGCTGCCACGATCGCTGCGGCAGTCGAGCAGCAACAGGCGGCAACGGCTGAGATTGCTCGCAACGTGGCGGAGACGGCGTCCGCCGCGAACGAAATGTCCAAGCGGACGCAGGATGTTTCGATTGAAGCCGAACAAACCGGCAAGCGCGCCGCCGAGGTGCGAGAGGGTGCGGTCGCTTTGGACGCCGCCGTTAGCGAACTCCGCCATTCCGTCATTCGGGTGGTTCGCACGTCTACGTCTGAGGTGAACCGCCGCCTGGAGCAACGGCAGGCGGTGGACATTGGCTGCCGGCTATCCATCGGTGGCAGCTCTTCGCCGGCAAGACTAGCTGATTTGTCGCTGCGCGGCGCGCTGGTCCGCAATGCACCCACCGCATCGGCTGGAACGAGAGGGACACTCACGATGGATGGCATTGATTTCATGCTGCCGTTCAGCGTGCGCGCAGTTCGGGATGATGCGTTGCATCTGGCGTTTGAACTGGACGCGGCTTCCACCGCGAGGCTCGAATCGGTGATTGAGCGGCTGAGTGTTCGCCAAGCAGCCTAGCAGCCCGTCTGAATCAACGGTGGTCAGCCTCGGCCGATGTAAGGCATCTTGGTCGCCATCACGGTCATGAATTGAACGTTCGCGTCGAGCGACAGGCTGGCCATGTAGGCGACCCCTCGGGCAACATCGTTCACGTCGATCCGTGCTTCCGGCTCGACCTTGCCGCTGGCCTGCAGGCGACCTCGTGCGGTGTCTTCATTGCGCGTCGTTGCGGCATTGCCAATGTCGATCTGGCCGCAGGCAATGTCGTGTTCGCGCCCGTCGAGCGACAAAGACCGGGTCAGCCCGGTCAGCGCGTGCTTGGTCGCCGCGTAGGCCGTCGAGTTCCGGCGAGGCACATGCGCCGATACCGACCCGTTGTTGATGATGCGTCCACCACGCGGCTGCTGGCTTTTCATCATGCGGAACGCGTGCTGCGCACACAGGAACGCACCCGTCAGGTTGACCGCGACGACGTTCGACCATTGCTCCAGCGTCAGGTCCTCGATCGGAATGTTGCGGGTGCTGGTGCCGGCGTTATTGAACAGAAGGTCGATACGACCATAAGCAGCTTTGATCGTGTCAAACAGCGATGTGATCGAAGTCGGGTCGGTAACGTCAGTCGGCACCACGAGCATCCGCGGTGGTGTTGCTTTGCCGATCGCAGCGGTCTCCTCCAGCATCTTACGACGACGACCGGCCAGCACAACCGAGAACCCGTCCGCATAGAGCGCAAGTGCGGTTGCCCGTCCGATGCCACTACCGGCCCCGGTAATGACCGCGATCTTTGCCGATGTCGCCATAGCCGGACCCCTCCTACTGAATGGACCAACGATACCTTGCACCGTGCCGGCGGAGAACAACGGCTCGGTTCCAACGGGAGGCGTGCTCGTAGCCGCAGCACTATCTGCAACGGCTTCGAATAAGCGTCAGCCGACCGGCACAAGCAGCGCGGTGGCACGCTGACGTGTATCATCCGACCAGCCGGCAGGGCGGCGTGCGTCGAGGTCAAGATTGACCCCAAACTGGCTGAGCCGGGCGATCTCAGCCCCGGTCTGCGGGTCGGTCATGCGATGGACCTTGCGCAGCGACGAGTTGCCGAGATGTGCGATTCCGCTTTCGACCAGGTAAGGCGCGTCGAGCCGCAATGCACCCAACATCTGCAGGATCAATTCGAAAGTTGAGAAACCGCGCCGCTGCTGTTGCATAAGATCGGCGTTCATACCGATCGCGGCGTCCAGCTGACCGGAGGCGTTGGAGAAGCGATGCACGATGGCGCCGAGTGCGAAATGCCCGGCGGCATCGATATCGGTGGTCTTGACCCGTCCCCGGGCGGTCGGAATGAAGCCATCGGTCTTGCTTGGCTCGGGCCGCGTTTCAGCGGCCGGACCGTTCCAATGCGCAATCCGGGCTCCGATTGCGCTGCGCTGTTGCGGCGTCAGTGGTGCGGGAAGCTGCCAATGCTCGTCGAACCAGGTCACCACCTCGCCGTTGGTCGAATCGATAAAGCGATGCCCAAGGCGCAAACCCTTCTCCATGCCCAGGGCGGCGCTCTCCACATGGAAGCTGGCGCCGGCGCGCAGTTCCCGCGCGAAGTGCGCGTCGATCCGTCGGCGCAGGTCATCGCGTCGCAACAGGTCGCCGAGGCCAAGCTCATCGGCAAGGTCGGCGTCGGCCTCCTCCAATCGGTCGAAGTAGTAGGCGACCGTGAAATGCTCGGTCACATCGCACTGCCACGGTGGCACCGCGCCACGATAGGTCTCGGTCCAGGCGGTCATCGTCTGCGTTTTACTCCAGCCCGTGATGAGAGATGGCAGCGTGAAACGCCGTCAAACGCCGCCCGTGCGGCCGTGCCGCGGGTCCGGTCCCGGGTCGCGCCCAGCTCCGACGACTGCCAATCGCCCCAAATAGTGGGCCCAGCCGTCGGCATGGCTCGCGCACTGCTCGGCAGTGGGCAGGCCGGTGTGTGTCATGCGCACCAGCGTCCCATCCGCCTGCTCGAGCAGGTCGATCTCGACAAGGCTCGACCCAGGTGGAACCTCCTCGCTGTCATCCCAACCGAAGCTATAGGACAGGCGATGCACCGGGACTACTTCGCGAAAATTGCCACGGGCGCAGCGAGCGCCGGTCACATTGACCAGATAGAGCCCGCCGGGCTGTGCGTCGATCTGAGCCTCGGTTCCCATCCAGCGCAGGATCTTGTCCGGATCGGTCAGCAGCGCAAACACCGCGGCGGGCGGCGCGGGAATACGTGTCTCGCGGCGGACAACGAGGGTTTCTTGCATCGGTCCTGGCCCATGGTTGCTTGCCCGAAGCTAAACCCCCGCCGAGGCTGATGACAGGCCGGGGGCCAGGGCAGCATCATCATCGCATGGATTTGCCCCCGCCCCTTGCCTGGCTGGTGGATGAGGCCAGCGGCTCGGCTGGTCCCGACCGCTTCCTGGCCGAACTCGGAAGCGGGCTGGTGGCGAACGGCCTGCCACTTGCCGGCGGCACCCTGGCTCTCGCCGTGCCACACCCGATCATCGCTCGCCGCACGTGGCTGTGGCGGGCTGATACCGGAGCGGTGATCGAGGCACTGGGCTTCGGCAGCGGTCCGTTCGATCAGGCTGGACCCGACTGGCTGGCCAAGCTGGGTCCGGTGCAGGAGGACACGGTCGGGTCGGGGCCGGCCAGTCCGGTGTTGGGCTGGGCAGGGACACGTGCGTTTGCTCTCGACGAGGCGAGCGGCCTGCGTCAGGCGGCACGCTTCGCCGTGGCGCCGTTGGCCGCCATAGCCACGCGCTCGGCGCAAGCGGCGTTGCTCGAGGCCTATCTCGGCCGACGTAGTGCCGCGCGGGTACAGGCTGGTGCTCTGCGTCGAGGCACCGGCGAGACCATCCGCGCCGCTCTGTTCTGTGCCGACCTGCGCGGCTTCACCGCGCTTTCCGAGGCGACGGAGCCCGCGACGATGATTGCGACGCTTGACGCCTGGTTTGACCGGGTCGCCGGAGCAACCGTATCAGGTGCTCACACGTTCTCGGCTGTCGCTGTGATCGGAGCAGGCGAAACCGCCCGACGCCAGCCCACTACCAGGGCAGTCACCGCTATGGTGGCCGGCGTGGAGATCACTACGGCGACAATCAGTCCAACG
>JBKPSV010000261.1:0-17821 GCA_046735215.1 Pseudomonadota bacterium
CGCGAAACTGGGTGAGTGGATCGAGCTCCGGGCCACCCCAGACCCGTGGCATGGCCATGCCGAACACGCCGGCATTCCTTAGACCATCAACGATTGGCTTTGGCAGGCGGCGTGCCCGGTCGATCTCATCGGACGCGTCGCGGATCTGCGGGGCCATTCCCACGGCGGCGTGCAGGATCGGAGAATCGGCAGGCTCCGCTCGCCCGGCGGCTACGGTCATTGTGAAGTCCCCCTGGTTGATTATGCCCAGAGTGAAGGACCCAGGGAGAAGACGGCAACTAAATGCTGAAGGTCGATGGTGGATTTGCAGATACCGCGTTCCCGAAACGATACGAAGCCTCTATTGTGGCCGCGAATCGGAGCACGCGATGTCCTTCGCACGTGAGATCAAGCGCAGGCTGAAGGCGATTGTGGCGCCGATGATGTTCCTGTCGCTGGTGGGCTATTTTGGCTGGAACGCGGTGCAGGGAGACCGCGGGCTGGTCGCTTATATGGAGCGGGAGCGGCTACTGGCCCAGGCGCAAGCGGACCAGGCGAAAACCCTGGCCGAGCTCGAGGCCTGGGAGCGTCGTGTGAGCGGGCTGCGGTCACGGCACATCGATGCCGATGCTCTGGATGAGCGCGCGCGGGCGATGCTGAATCTGGCCGACCCATCCGAAATCATCGTCCCCTACGCGCCGGCCGACCGGCTGTTCTAAGCGCTGCGTGACCAGAGCGATTGCGCTCTGGCCACGGCGGGTCAAAGCGCCGATATTGGTTGCATGACCCAGCCGCCCGCGAACCAGGGAAGACGTCGAGGCATGAGAAACCAGGATTGGGAGATCCCACCGAACCTGCAGCCCGACCCGGACGACTACTCGTTCGACCTCGAACGGGCGCTGCGGGGCGTGGTGAGCCTGAAGACATATATCCCGTCGGACGCGTTTACCGCCGAGACCCTCGGCACCGAACGAACCGGAAGCGGGGTGGTGATCCGCGAGAACGGGTTGGTCGCAACGATTGGCTACCTGATCACCGAAGCCGAGACGATCTGGATCACCTCCTCGGATGGACGAGCGATCCCCGGCCATGCGCTGGCCTACGACCAGGAGACGGGGTTCGGACTGGTCCAGGCGCTGGGACAGCTCAATTTGCCGGCGCTGGAGATGGGCGATTCGGATCGGTTGAAAGTTGGCGACCAGGTGGTGTTCGCCGCTGGGGGCGGAAAGCACCACGCCGTGGAAACACGGCTGGTCGGGCGGCAGGAATTCGCTGGGTACTGGGAGTATGTGCTGGATGATGCGCTGTTCACCGCGCCGGCACATCCGTTCTGGGGCGGCGGCGGGCTCATCAGCACGGACGGGAAGCTGATGGGGATCGGATCATTGATCCTGCAGCAGGGCGACGGCCGTGGCCGGCGCCTCGATATGAACATGGTCGTGCCGATCGGGCTGTTGACGCCGATCATGAAGGACCTGTTGAGCTACGGACGAGTGAACCGCCCGGCGCGGCCATGGCTTGGGATGTACGCCACCGAGGCCGATGAGGCGATCGTGGTCGGCGGGCTGGCCGACAATGGACCGGCGGAGCAGGCGGGCGTGCGGGCGGGCGACCGCATCCTGGCAGTCGGGGGCGACGACATCAACGACCTGGCCGGGTTGTGGCGGCGGGTCTGGGCCGCCGGGAGCGCTGGTGCCGAGGTCAGGCTGCGACTGATGCGTGACAAGACTCCGGTAGCGCTGACGGTGCGATCGGGTGACCGGACAAGCTTTCTGAAATCGCCAAAGTTGCACTGATGATGCGGCCTCGCGCCCGGAACCATTGTTGATGGGGGCGCTGAAGGGCGCGGTGGTTCCAGTCACCGCCTTCCAGCAGAATTGCACGGTTCTGTGGGACGATGACACCAAGCGTGCCGTCGTCGTGGACCCTGGCGGTGACGTGGATCGCATTCTCGACGCGATCAGCAAGGCGGGGGTTACGGTGGAGCGGATCTGGCTGACGCACGGCCATCTGGACCACGCCGGCGGGGCGGCGGACCTGCGCGACCAGTTGGGCGGCGTGCCGATCGAGGGGCCGGATCGGCGGGACGAGTTTCTGTTGCAGGGCCTGGAAGCGCAGGGTGCGCAATATGGGTTCCAGGTGCGCGACGTCACGCCGGACCGCTGGCTGATCGAGGGCGACAGCGTGTCACTCGGCGAGCACAGGTTCGACCTGCTGCACTGTCCGGGACACACACCTGGACATGTGGTGTTCGTCAATCATGCGGCGCGCTTTGCCCTTGTGGGTGACGTGCTGTTCCAGGGCTCGATCGGCCGCACCGATTTCCCTTACGGGGACCACTCGGCTCTGATTGAGGTGATCACGACGAAGTTGCTGCCGTTGGGCGATGACTTCGCATTCCTGTGTGGGCACGGGCCTGGCTCGACCATCGGTGCCGAGAGAGCGGGCAATCCGTTCCTTCGCTGAAATTTAGTTGGTCTGCTGATTGTCCGATGAGGATCTGCGGTGCAGAGCCCGTTGCGCCTTATAGTAGGCGTGGATGTCGTCTTCGGTGACGTAGCCTTTCTTATCCTTATCAATTGCGGAGAAGTGTTTGGCGACCGATTTGTAGCCGGTTCTTGCCTGCTCCAGCGTCAGGTGGCCGTCATGCGTCACGTTGGCCTTTTCGAAGCGCTGCTCCATGGTGAGATGGGTGCGCGTTGGTTGGGCGGCTTGAGCGTGGGTGATGATGGCGAAGACGGCCGCGGCCAACAGCGGGAACGGAAGGCGCATGGTCTGGCTTCCTTGCAGGGGTTCTGCGCGCAAAATGCCCGGCGACGGCTAACAGAACGCTAATTGCGGTTACGTCGACGTCAGGTGCTGGCCGGCGAAGGCGTTCCTGCCGGAACCAGCGGGGGGCCGTAGACGTCGCGCGCTCGTCGCCTGAACGCGGCGACCATCCGGCGAACCGCTTCGTTGAATACCACGCCGATCGCTGCCTGAAGAATGCGGCTGTGAAACTCGAAATCTACGAAGAAATCCAGTTCCGTCCCCTGCGAATGGGGGTGGAATTCCCACTGATTGTTCAGATATCGGAATGGACCTCGTCCGTAACGCACCTTGACACGCTGCGGTCGCTCAAGCGTCACGTAGCTGGTGAAGTTCTCACGAAATGGGCCAAAGCCTATGGTGAGATCGGCAACAAGTTCCCGCTCGGTGCGGCTGCGGATGCGGGCCGCGACGCACCAGGGAAGGAACTGCGGATACTTGTCGACATCGGCAACCAGGTCGAACAACTGGTCCGGTCGATAAGGGACGATCTGGCGTTCCGCGTGCGTGGGCATCAGGCAGAGACGGCATGCGCGGCTTCGCGGGCCGCACGCAGTGCCGCAAAGTCGGCGTCGGCGTGATAAGAACTGCGTGTCAGCGGTGTGGCAGAAACCAAATGGAAGCCCTTGCCGCGCGCCAGAGCGGCGTAATCGGCAAATTCCTCGGGGGTGACGAACCGATCGACCGCAGCGTGCTTCACCGAAGGCTGAAGATACTGGCCGATGGTCAGGAAATCGACATCGGCCGCGCGCAGATCGTCCATAACCTGCATCAGTTCGACGCGTGATTCGCCCAGGCCAACCATCAGTCCCGACTTGGTGAAGATCGAACGATCGAGTTGCTTCACCTGGTGCAGCAGATGCAGCGAGGCGAAATAGCGGGCGCCAGGGCGGATCGTGGGATACAGCCGCGGCACGGTTTCCAGGTTGTGATTGTAGACGTCGGGCCTGGCTGCCATGACGACCTCGGCGGCGCCGGGCTTGCGCAGGAAGTCGGGGGTCAAGACTTCGATCGTGGTACTTGGGGCGGCGTCACGGATCGCACGGATAGTGGCGGAGAAATGCGCCGCGCCGCCATCCGGCAGGTCATCCCGGTCCACTGAGGTGATGACGATATGGGCTAGACCGAGTTTCGCGACCGCATCGGCAACACGGGCTGGTTCGTCATCGGCGAGCGCCGCCGGCTGACCGGTGGCAACGTTGCAGAAGGCGCATGCACGGGTGCAGGTGTCACCCATGATCATCATGGTGGCGTGACGCTGCGACCAGCACTCGCCGATGTTGGGACAGCCCGCTTCCTCGCAGACGGTGACCAACCCGTTCGTGCGCATCAGGGCACGGGTAGCGTGATAGACCGGGTGCGTGGGCGCTTTTACCCGGATCCAGGCCGGCTTGCGCTGGACTGGGTTGTCCGGTCGGTGCGCCTTCTCGGGATGGCGCAGGCGATGATCGATGACGAGCCGGGTGGACATTCGGGGGACATGTGGCGGGGGCAGGCTGGGGCGTCAAGGATCGCCTCATATGTCCGCGGCCAGCAAATGGTCCACTTTGGTCCGTGTAGCCGCTAGCGACCTCGTCCAGCCGAAGCCAACGAGGCATTGTCAGGGATGCCGGACCAGATGCAACTGCGGTTTGAACCGTCCCTCACGACAGCGACACGCTGGTCGGCACGCAGCGAGAACGACATCTATAATACGGCCGTCCCTGGCACGGCACCCTTACCTGCTGCTTGCCGCAGGCCCCTTCGCCCAGATCTGAGGCATCTGCTGCGAACAAGTGTCGTCTTGGGATCGCCCCCGAACAGGTCGGCCCTGCAGCCGGACCTCGTAACGCCTCAGCCCTTAGCTCAGGAATGCTACAATAATCGTGATTATGCCCAGCACCAGGTTCACGGCGATCAGTTTGCGAATGGTGTCGATTGCCGCTGCGGCGCGATTGCGATCGGTGGTGCGGCGAAAGCGTGCATAGGGTCCGAACACGATGAACAGGAACACCGCACTCATGATCAAGCCCAGCAGCATCATCAGGTGGATGTTCCACCCGACATTGGCGGGTCCACCGTAGAAGCCGAACAGCACTGCGAAGCCAGTGATCAGAATCAGCGGCATGGCATGCCAAATGACCAGGAAGAAGCGGCGAAACACCTGGGTGTGCATGGCGATACGTTGTAGCGGTTCCAACGCCGACAGGCTTGGGCGCAGCACGACATAGGCGAAGAACATGCCGCCAACCCAGACCACCGCGCACAGCACGTGCACGGCAATAACCCATCCCCAGACGTTCATCCCGTCAGCTCCTGCAGTTCAGCCAACAGCGCACGCAGCTCCGTAGCGGCGGTGGAGCGCGGCGCCGCCTCGGTGACACCAAGACCGGCGGCAAAGGCATGCGCGAAGCCGGCGCGGTTGCCAAGTGCCGCGCGCAACAGAGGAACCTGCCGGCTCGACAGATCGGCAGCAATCGCCTCGCGCAGCTTGGAGGTCGGCGGCGTACGATTGAACATCAGATGCGCGCGTCGCCGTTCGTCGGCTGCCAGCTTCAAGGTGCCCTCGGCTGCCCAGACGTCGGGCATGCTCGGTTGGATCGGCACCAGCACGAGATCGGCGGCCCGAACGGCGACACGGGCGTCGGTATCGAGCTGCGGCGGGCTGTCGATCAGCACCACATCGTGTTCCCGCTTGAGCCGGTCGACTTCCGCCGGCAGCCGCCAGCCGGAGATGTCGGAGAATGCCAACGCCGCTGCCTGCGCAAGCCGTTCGCGGCGAAGCGAGTGCCACCGACCCAGGCTCTTCTGGGGATCGATATCCAGCAGCGCGACCTTGCGGCATGGTGCCAGTGCGGCCGCAAGATTGGCCGCCAGCGTGGTCTTGCCGGTGCCGCCCTTCTGCTGTGCAACTGTGATCACCACCGCCATCGGTGTTCTCCCGTCACGCCCGATCAGGGCAGCAGCACCACGCGATTCTGCGCAATGGAATGGACCGTGCGATAGGCGTCGTTAGCGTCTTTCAGTGGATAACAGGCGCTTTGCACCACCGACAGTGGGCGTAGCTGGCCACTAGTGAAGCCGGGCAATAACTCGCGGAGCAGAGCCGCCGAAGCACAGGCGTCCAACGCCAGCGAGTCGACGCCCACATAGGTGTGGCGGCCGCGGTAGAATTGGAAGATGTCGAACGAAACCTGGCGTTCAACAGTGGCAATCAGGATCTGTCGTCCGCCATGCGCCATCGCCCGATTGGCGGCTTCGAAATATGGGCTGCCGATCGTGTTGTAGACGATGTCGGCGCCGTGACTGCCGGTCTCATCGCGCACCACATCAACGATATCGGTGGCTGACGAGTCGATCATGCGGACCGCACAATGCGGTTGAGCGAATGCCTCAAGGCGCCGCGTGACTCCAAACACGCGTGCGCCGTGCATGGCAGCGATCTGCGCAGCTGCCTGTCCGACCATGCCATTCACCGCCAGAACGAGCACCACATCGCCAGGCCCGGGCATGCCGGATCGTCGGAACCCTTCGAGCGCCGTTACGAATGGCACACCCAGTGCGCCGGCCTCCTCTGTGGTCAGTGCCGCAGGTTTTTCGACCGCGGCCTCGCATGGCACCACAAGATGCGTGGCGTGCGTGCCGTCGCGGGTGATGCCGAGATCGCCACCCGCTCCAAACACCTCATGCCCGATCAGACTGGCAGGCCCTTCGACCACGACGCCGGCCCAGTCACGTCCGGGCGTGCGCGGCCACTGCGCCTGAGGCATGCGGCCGAGCGCGGCCGCAACATCGCTGCGGTTCACGCCCGCGGCGCGTATCTGCACCAGCACCTCGTTGGCGGCGCGGGCAGGCAGATCACAAGTCTCCAGTTGCACGTCGAGTTCGCCGATCGAGGCAACCTGGCGGGTGAATCGCAGGCGTTGCATGGAACCTCCTGGTCTGCCCTATCCTGGCAGCGACGATTTCGGAGACTTTCGGATGAATACCCCGCTGGCAGGCATCACTGTGATCGACTTCGGCCAGATCTTCCAAGGCCCCTATGCCACTCTGCTGATGGCGAAGGCGGGTGCCAACGTGATCAAGATCGAGCCGCCGCACGGCGAGCCAGGGCGCCGACGCGCTGCGCCTGGCAAGCACACGACGCTGCCGGTCGCGATGCTGAATGCCAACAAGCGAGCGATCACACTGAATCTCAAGACCGAGCGTGGTCGCGAACTGTTGCGCGAAATGGCAAAGCGGGGCGACGTGCTGTTGGAGAATTTTTCGCCTGGCACCTTGGATGGATTGGGTGTCGGCTACGAGGTGCTGAAGCGGGTCAATCCACGGCTGATTTATGCGAGCGGATCAGGGTTCGGCATCACGGGCCCGGATCGCGACAACCTGGCAATGGATTTTACCATCCAGGCGCAGTCAGGGATCATGAGCGTGACCGGATTCCCTGATGGTCCACCGGTGAAGGCGGGTCCGACGTTGGTGGATTTCATGGGCGGCATCCATCTCTATGCCGCCGTCGTCACCGCATTGTTCCAGCGCGAGCGCACCGGGGTGGGACAGCTTGTCGAGGTCGCAATGCAGGAGACGGTGTACTCGTCGCTCGCCTCCAGCATGGAATACTATGTGCGTACCGGACAGGAGCCGCCACGCACCGGTAACCGGCAATCGGCGTTGGCCAGTGCGCCCTACAATGCGTTTCCAGCCGCCGATGGCTGGGTCGCCATCCACGTGGTGACCGAGGCGCACTGGAAGAATCTGACCAAGGCAATGGGGCGTGAGGGGTTGGCGGACGATCCACGCTTCGTCACCAATGCCGCGCGGGTCGCCAACCTGGAAGCGACGGATGACGCGGTGGCGGCATGGACGAAGACGCTGCCAAAGATGCAGGTGTTCGCCGCGGCGAAGCGCTATCGCATTCCCTGTGCGCCAGTCCGCACCGTGCCAGAGGTGATGGATGATCCGCACATGCACGGGCGCGGCATGTTGGAGCGGATCGACCATCCGGAACTGGGCAGCATCGTGCTGCCAACCACGCCCTTACGACTGCATGGCGCGGAACGCGTATCGACTGTGCCAAGCCCGACCATCGGGCAGCACAACGAGGAGATCTATGGTGGTTGGCTGGGGCTGTCGGCAACACAGATTGCCGCACTGCGAGAAGACGGCGTCATTTGACCGATAAGCGCGACGCTACAGACACTTCAAGCCACCGCGACCTGATGGGCGGACTGAATTGAAAACCCGGTTCGTAGCATGTCGTCGGCAATCTTTTCCGCCACCATCATGGTCGGGAAATTGGTGTTGGCGCATGGAACGACCGGAAAGATTGAGGCGTCCACCACACGTAGTCCTTGCATGCCGTGCACACGGCCCTCGTTGTCCGTTACCGCCATCGGATCATCGACGGTTCCCATGCGGCAGGAACAGGAGCAGTGCCATACACCGACGGTTGCGCGTTTGATATATGCTTCCAGCGCCTCGTCATCCTGCAACGCCTGCACCAGACCAGCCGATTCCATGATGAAGCCACGAATGACCAATTGCCGCAGAAAGGGCGGTCCGTCCATCAAGGTTGCGCCGATGCGCGTGAGGATACGGTTCTTCGTGTTGTAGGTTCCGACCTTGCGTATCTTATCGGTGAAGCTTGCCGGAAAAGCATCGGACGTAATCGCCTTTAGCGGCGGCAATTCATGCAAGGCAGCAATCTGCCGGAATCCGCGCGCCAAGCGTAGCAGGTCACGGTGGTCGGACAGGAGGTTGAAATCGACCAACGGTTCCTGCCGCCAATCGGCTGACGACAGCCGCACCTGTCCCGTCTCGGAGAAGGTCTTGTTCACCCACAGCGTTATTACTGCAATTCTGTCGCCTATGGCGTGCCACGCGGACTTGTTCGACGCGGTCAGCGCCATGTCGCCAAGCGGGGCGCCTTCGATCCCCGAGGAGAAACGCATGCCGAGATGCAGCGAGCGCTTGCTGAAGGAGTTGTTGCGCGCGCCCGGCTTGAGGAAGGAGGCGACGGAAATCGATGGATGATCCATCAATCTTTGTCCGACACCGGGACGAGCCGCGCGCACCTCGATGCCGAGATCCCGCAGGTGCCCGACCGGCCCGATCCCCGCGCGCAGCAGAACCGCCGGCGAATGGATCGCGCCGCAGCAAAGTATAGTTTCGTGGCCATGAAACTCGACCTGCTGGCCATCGACCATCGCGCGGATACCGACGCATCGTGTGTCCTCGAACAGGAGATCGGCGACCTGCGCCTCGGTGATCACAGTCAGATTTGCCCGCTGCCTAACAGTCGCACCGAGATAGGCAACCGCCGCGGAAACCCGGCGGTCGTAAAGGTTGGACATCGCGAGCGGGTAGTAACCGTCCTGGAATGCTCCATTCTGATCCTGCACGTAGCGATAGCCGGCAAGCTGAAAGGCTTCGGCAACGGCCTTGGCGTAATCGGACCAGTTGTCTGGAAAGACCCGTCGCACGGGAATGGGCCCGTCGGAACCATGCAACGGACCGTCAAAGTCGATGTCATGCTCGATCTTCTTGAAGTACGGAAGCACGGTCTCCCAGCGCCAGCCGGTGGCACCCCGCTGTTCCCATTCGTCGTAGTCGTGCGGAGCGCCGCGATTGGCCAGTTGTCCGTTGATAGAGGACCCCCCACCGAGTACGCGCGCCTGTTCATAGCGCACCAGGCGCGGTCTCCTGGCATCCGGATCGTTGTGGGGAATTGCCTCAGTCGTTACACGCAACTGATTCCAGATGAACCGAGGATCGCGTGAAGCGTATCCCGAACGACTGTCCAGGATGGCTTCGGGCACACGCCCGTCCGGCGTATCTACTCCTGCCTCGCACAAAAGGACTTGATTGCCGCTTCGCGAGGACAGGCGGTTGGCAAGGATCGACCCGGCCGATCCGCCGCCCACGATGATATAGTCGTAGATCTTCTGCATGCGTGCGCCCGAGCCAGGGAAGGCTCGATAGTAACGGCTTACCTGTGTGTCAAGATTCCCTCGACCTACTCACTGAATCGCTCAAACGGCGGCGGCGTCGCGCCTAATGGAGGCCGTTGACACGACACAGCGTCGTCAGAACATCGGCGCTTTCCCATGTCTCGCAGTCATCGACCGCCCGTTCCACCAGCCTTACGCCATCCGGCGTCAGCACGGTCCCGGCGAGGTCACGAAACTTGTCGCGCAGTTCGGTAACGGTAAAGGGCTGGTTGAAGTCGCCCCGGTGGCTGTCACACTCATGCGTTACGCTGCGGCCATCGGTCAGCACCACCGTCACCCGCGCCGGCCGCAGCTGCGGCACCAGTGCGCTCATCGCCGGATCTTCCACAACCGTGACACGATGGCGTAGCGCGACAATTGCCGGGTCATGTAGCGCCGCATCGTCCAGGGCGGCATGTCCAGCGTGGCCTCGCACCGCCATGGTCGCCGCGGCATGCGGCAGTGAATATTTTGAGGCGAAGAAGTTTGGCGGATCGGGATTGCGCATGACGGACGCAAACCGGTAGGTCGAAAAGTCGATGCGTGTGATCTCATCAGGGCGCGGCTGTAATTCCGCCAGAGCCTGCTGCAGGCAATCAAGCGCCGGATGAATCGGGTTACAGCACGCATAAAGACGGAAGTAGTTACGCGTGATATGCCAGGTCGAACCCACTCCATCCAACGCGCCATCGGCGGCAAAGCCGTCGCCGACCAGCTCACCCAATGCTTGCTCGACCGCATCGTTCTCCGCTTCGAAGCCAGCCAGTGCGAGCTCGGGGGCCAGCGCGGCAGCAAAGCCACTCATGCCGCCAGCGACGTTCAATGCGGTCGCGCCCGCCACCGCGTTGGTATAGCTGGGGGTCAGCAGCAGCGTCGCGGCGATGCGCATCGCGCGACTGATTCCGGCTGCATCCAGGCCACGCAACTTTGCTCCCGCAGCCGCGGCCGCCAACAGCGGCACCTGCCCATTCTGGTGAGCGAGCGGTCGCGGCGTGAACCCGCCAGCGAGCCTCGCAGCGACGTCGTAGCCGAGTAGCAGGGCCGTCAGCATCTCGCGGCCGGTGCTGCGTGCCTGCTCGCCGACCGCCAGCACGCCAGGCAGTACCTGCATGGCCGCTTGACCCGATACTAAGCGCAGCCCCTCACATAATTCGATCGATCGGCCGGCTATGCCGTTCAGCAGCGCAGCGGTCCGTGGATCATGCGTGGGGAAGCCGCTTGCATAGATTGTGGCGCCGCTGCCGGTGCCAAGCTGATCACGCAGCCGGCGAACTTCGGGGCGCTCGGCTCCCGCCAGGATTACGCCCAACGTATCGAGCAAGACGAGGTTGATATGCTGCTGCACGGGCGCAGGGACATCGTTCCAAGTCGTCGCTGCGACGAATGCCGCAAGTTCCTCTATCAGGCGCGCCACTAGATCGCCTCGCGCTCTAAGTCGCCGTCACGCCGCCGTCGACGACGAGACCGGCACCGTTCATATACCCGGCATCGTCGGATGCGAGAAACACGATGCCCTTGGCGATGTCCAACGGCACGCCCAAGCGACCCCAGGGAACTGTTTCGGTCACGGTCTGCCGCACCTGCGCCGTATCATTGGCGCCGAAGCGCTGCGCACGCGCGACAAAGGTCTGCTCGCCCATGTCAGTCTGGATGACGCCGGGGTGGATTGAGTTGACGCGAATGCGATAGCCCTTACGCGCGAATTCGAGGGCCGCCGACTTGGTGAACAGCGTGACGCCACCCTTCGTCATCGAATACAGCGGGTCGAGCTGCGAGCCGACGATGCCGGCAATCGAAGCAAGGTTGACGATGGCGCTGCCATGCTCGCTGGACTTCGCTGCTTCGCGCAACGCCGGCGCTGCGAGCTTGGTGCCGAGGAACACGCCGGTCATGTTCACCGCGACCAGTTTGTTCCATTCGTCCAGGCTGATCTCTTCGATGCCTTTGCCGATGAAGACGCCGGCATTGTTCACCAGGATATCGAGCTTGCCGAACCGGCTGACGGCGAGTTCGACCGCGGCGGTCCAGTCCTCCTCCTTTGTCACGTCCAGGTGCACATACTCCGCCTGCGCACCGTCAGCCGTGATGGCGGCAACGGTCTGGCGTCCGCGGTCATCGAGCACATCGCCGACCACCAGCCTGGCGCCGGCCTTGGCGATCAGTCGTGCGGTCTCTCCGCCAATGCCGCGCGCGGCCCCGGAGATCAGAGCCACCTTGTCATCGAGACGGTTCATACCTTCGGTCCCCGCTTGCAGCGTTCAAGCAAGCTTACGGAGCCCACTTCCCAGCTGCAAATCGCCACCAGAAATTGACAGCCCCCGCACGGCGGACCACGGTCTGGCTGCGTCGGATCAGGCGATCGAGGAGACTGACAGATGATCGAGGTCGTTCCGCTGACTCTTCATATCGGCGCGGAAATCAAAGGCGTGGACCTGACCAGGCCACTGCCGCCGGAGGATCTGAAGGCGGTGCGAGACGCCTTCCTGAAGTGGAAGGTCGTGTTCTTCCGCGACCAGCACCTTGATCACACGCAGCACGTCGCCATGGCGCGCCAGTTCGGCGACCCGACGATCGGTCATGCCGTGTTCGGCCACGTCGAAGGCCATCCCGAGATCTATTCCGTCGCCAAGCATCGCACTGCGAACGAGAAATACGAGGCGATGATGGTTACCCCCTGGTTCGGTTGGCACACCGACGTCACGGCGGCCGTCAACCCGCCATGCGCTTCCATCCTGCGCGGCGTGACGATCCCTCCCTATGGCGGCGACACATTCTGGACCAATCTGGTGGCCGCGTATGCCGGCCTGTCCGAACCGATGCGCGCCTTCGTCGATGGGCTGCGCGCCATTCATGCCTTCGAGCCGCGTGGCGGCAGCACATACAACGAAAGCGTCAAACGTCGCGCCCTAAAAAGCGAGCATCCGCTGGTGACGGTGCATGCCGAGACCGGCGAGCGGGTTCTGTTCGCCAGCCCGTCCTTTCTGAAGTTGGTGGTCGGGCTGACACCGCGCGAAAGCGCCAAGCTTCTCGAGCTTCTGTGGGAACACGCGGTGCGGCCCGAATACACCGTGCGCTTCAAGTGGAACCCGGGAGACATCGCCTTCTGGGACAATCGCTCCACAGCACACCTGGCGCCGCGCGATATTTTCCAATCGGACTTCGATCGCCAGCTCTATCGGATCACGCTGGTGGGGGAACCGCTGGTCGGAGTGGACGGGAAGCCCTCCAAGTCCATTGAAGGTCTGCCGATCAGGTCGGCAGAGGAGGAACTGCGGATGATGGCGGCGGAATAGGACCAGTCAGAGAATCTCGATAGTGCGCTTCGGCTTCTATCTTCCTACACGCGGTCCCACTGCGACGCGCGAGGGCATTCTCTCCCTTGCACGCGAGGGGGAGCGCCTTGGCCTGCACTCTGCGATGATCGCAGACCACGTCGTCTTTCCGGTGGAGAGCGAGTCGCTCTACCCATACACCCTCGACCGCCGGCATCCAGGCGGTGGCGATGCGCTGGAAACCTTTTCGATCCTTGGTGTCGTCGCAGGTGCGACAGAAAGGATTCGCCTGGTCACCTCCGTACTGGTGTTGCCCTACCGAAACCAGTGCTGACAGCAAAGATGGTGGCGTCGCTCGACGTCCTGTCCGGCGGGCGCGTGACGCTGGGCGTCGGTGTCGGCTGGCTGAAGGAGGAATTCGAGGCGCTTGGCAGCCCGGACTTCACGAAGCGTGGTGCGGTCACGGATGAGTGGATTGCTATCTTCAAACAGCTTTGGGGCCAATCACCCGCCAGCTTCGACGGTGAGCACTACAGCTACGCCAATATCCGCGCGGAACCCTTCCCTTTGCAGAAGCCTCACCCGCCGATCTGGGTCGGCGGTCATTCCGCCGCTGCATTGCGCCGCACGGCGCGGCTCGGTGATGGCTGGCACCCAGTCGGTGCGATTGCAGCTTCGCCTCTCCCTCCGCAGGAAATGCAGCGGCATCTGGCGACGCTGAAGCGACTGACGGCGGCTGAGGGACGCGATTTTTCTGCGCTGACCATCTCCTATAAGGCGCCGCCGTATGACACCGCCATCGCTGATCGTGACGGCACCCGCAGGAGCTTCTCCGGCAGCGCGGATGACATTGCCGGCGACATCCGCGCCTTTGCCGCTATCGGCGTGCACGAACTGATCCTGGACTTCCGCGGCGAATCCATCGCTGACAGCATCGCAAGACTGCAGCGATTTGCTGCCGAGGTGATGCCGCTGGTCGGCGAATAGCGTCGACGTCGCATCGCCCTTGAGCGATCAGGCCTCTGCCCGCCGCCGCGCTTTGGCCTCCTTTTCCAAGAGTGCCCGCTTACGGGGCACCCCCCACCGGTAACCGGTGAGGTTTCCATCGCCGCCAATGACGCGATGGCACGGCACTGCCAGCGACACCGGGTTGCGAGCGCAGGAGCGCGCAACCGCCCGCACCGCGCTGGGATTGCCGATCATGTGTGCCAACTCGGCATAGCTGCGCGTCTCGCCGATGGGAATCCGGCACAGCGTCAGCCAGACGCGCTGCTGAAACGCGGTGCCCCGCAGGTCGAGCGGCAGGTCAAGCGCTTGCTTGGGCTCCTCGAGGAAGTCCAACACGGCGCACACCGCACTTGCCAGCCCGGCATCGTCCGCAACGAATTGGGCGCGAGGGAAGCGGTGGCGCAGATCTCCCAGCAACGCGTCGTCGGGCTCTGCGAAGCCGATGAAGCAAACGCCGCGGGCAGTCGCTCCGATCAGCAACCGTCCGAAGGGGGAGTCCGCGAAGGCGGTACGGATGACCTCGCCCTCGCCGCCGCGTCGCAGCGCGCCTGGGGTCATGCCCAGCAATTCGCCGGTCTTTTCATAGACGCGACTCTCCGACCCGTAACCGGCGTCCGCTACGGCATCGGCGACCCGTGCCCCACTTCTGAGCGCGGCATGCAAGCGCTTCGCGCGGACGCCTTCGGCGTAGCTGCGCGGTGTCAGGCCCGTATGGTCGCGGAACATTCGCAGGAAGTGGAAGCGTGAGTAGCCAGAGCGCTTCGCTAACTGATCAAGCGACGGGATGGCGTCCGCTGCCTCGATGAAGGCGCAGGCATCCTCTACAACCGCCTGGGCCAGCCGTGCGCGTTCACCCTTCGGATCGCAGCGCTTGCAGGCCCGGAACCCGGCAGCCTCCGCCTCTGCCACACTGCGAAAGAACTGCACGTTCTTTCGCAACGGGGGTGGAGACGGGCAGCCGGGCTGGCAGAACACGCCCATGGTGGTCACAGCGTAGAGGAAGTCCCCAGGTTCCCGGCGGATGACCTGGTTCCAGAGCTGCTCGTCCGGCAGACGATCGATGGTGTGGGTGTCTTTCATTCCCACATGATGTGCATGACGGATGAGTGATGCCATCCGGCGGTTGCTCCGACCATTCGACTATGCCTGCGACGTGCCCCTCTCAATCGAAGCGGATGATCGACAACGCACGATCCAGCGTGCCGACGATTCGGTCACACTCAGCGCGCGTGATCACCAACGGAGGCGATAGCGTGATCGTGTTGCCGTAACGACGCCCGCCACCGCCGCGCCCTACCAGAACGCCGTTGTCGCGGCAGAAGTCAGCGACGGCCGAAATTTGCTCGGCTCCCACCGGCTCCTTGGTCGCTCGGTCTTTCACCAGCTCAACCCCCAGCAGCAGCCCCTTCCCACGCACGTCGCCGACAACGGCGTGGCGCATCAGGCTGCGTAGGCCCTCCAGCAGATACGATCCCACCTCTGCCGAGTGTTCCACCAGCTTCTCGGCTTGCATGATCTCGATGTTGCGCAGCGCGACAGCGGCGGAAACCGGGTGACCGCCATAAGTGTTCACCTGCGCTACCTGGCGGTTCTCGGATGCCTCGCCCAGGAAGCTACCGAAGACGCTGTTCTTGACCACAGTGGCCGCGATCGGCAGGTAGGCGCTGGAAATGCCCTTGGCGACCGCAACGATGTCCGGTGAGACGCCATAGTGCTGATGACCGAACATCCTGCCAGTGCGACCGAAGCCGTTGATCACCTCATCGACGTGCAACAGGATGTCGTATTTGCGGCACAGCTTTTCGACTTCCGGCAGGTACTCGTCAGGCGGCACAGCAACACCGACACCACTCATGACCGGTTCCACGATGACCTCGGCGACGGTCTCGGGACCTTCGCCAAGGATCGTCAACTCCATGTTCTTCACGCAGGCAAGCGCGCAGCTTGGATAGCTCAAGCCGAACGGACAGCGATAACAGTACGGTGGTGCGACATGCACAAAGTCGCCTGAGTAGGGCTCGAACTTTGCCTTGCGGTCCCCCATGCCACCGGCGTCTAGTGTCGCCAGCGTGGTGCCATGATAGGCGAAGTAGCGGCTGATCGTCTTGAAGCGATAATGCTGCGGGTATTCGTGCTTCATGTATTGGCGGGCGATCTTGAACCCGGCCTCGTTCGCTTCGGAGCCCGAGTTGACAAAGTAGGTGTGATAGCCGCCACCCATCAAACCATTGATTTTCTCCGCCAGCTCTGACGCCGGCACGTTCATGGCGGTGTGCGGATAATACGCCAGTTGCCTGACCTGCTCTGCCGCAACTTCCGCCAGTTCGGCGCGGCCGTAGCCAATATTCACGCACCATAGCCCTGCCATGGCGTCGAGGTATTCCGTCCCGTCGGCGTCGTAGATCGTTGAGCCTTGCGCTCCCGTCACGACCATCTGCTTGGTTTCCAGCGCCCTGTGCTGAACGATAGGGTGCAGAACGTTGTCCAGATCCTGCTGCACGACCGCTTGGCGAATCGCCGGATCGGGGGCGTTGGTGAGTGACATTTCAGCCTCTTCGCTCGGATCGGGGCAGCCTACAATGTTTTGGCTGGACCGTCACGGCTGGCGCGCCAGCAGTGCTGCGACAATGCTCAGGCAGGACAGTGCAACGAAGCACTGCAGCGACAGCGCGTAATTGCCGGACCAGTCCCGCAAGATGCCGGACAGCAGAGGACCGGATGCCTGCGCGAGCACCTGAATCGAGAGAGCGATGCCGCGAATGGCACCATAACTTGTCCGGCCATAATAGTCGGCCCAGGCAATCGGCAGCAATGTCAGCAATCCGCCGATTCCGATCCCGAAGATCGACGCCGCGATGAACCCATCGCGGGCTGACGCGACCCCAAGCATCATCGATGTGCCGATGCTGAGCGCGATCCCTGTCAGAACCAGCGCATATCGGATCGGAACGGAACGGGGGAAACAGCCGAAGCCGAGACTGGCGATGCCTGACATCAACGAGAACAGGCTGACGATTTGCGCGGCGATCGTGGGGGAGAGCCCGCATTCGACCAGATACGGTGCCTGATGCAGGCTGACGCCCGCCTGCACTGGATAGGCGAACAGTGTGAACATACAAAGCAGCCAGAACGATGGAGTGCGCAGCGCCTGTGCTCGGGAGAATTCGGGCTCGTCCTGTGAGCGCCGTTTATGGGTGGAGGCAACGTAGCGATCGGGCAGCAGCCCGACATCTTCGGGCCTGCGCACCACGAACAGCAGATTTGGGATGAGACCAACTGCCAGTACAGCTATGCCGACAGCCACCCAGCCAGCGCGCCAGCCATCGCGAACGATCGCTGCCTGGGTGATCAGCGGCAGAAAAACCAAGCCTGACATCTGCGCGACGGTAGCAATGCCGGTGGCCAGGGGTCGCCGCGACACGAACCAGTTATTGACGGCGCCGTAGATGCCGAGATCGAACGGGCCCGCAAAATTGGTTCGTGCGACGCAGAACAGCAAATAGAACGTCGCCAGCGAACCAGTCAGTGACAACAGGAGGTTCGCGGTCCCGGTCGTGAGCACAGCGACGCACAACACGATGCGGGCTCCAGACCGATCGAGCAGGCGTCCCAGCCTTGGAGAGGTCAGCGCCGCCAGCAAGCCACCCAGAGACACTGCGCCGGATAGCGCCGTGCGCGACCAGCCGAATTCGCGCGTCATTGGCTCAACAAAGATCGACAAGGATGCGACCGCGCCGCCTTGACGAGAAAAACCAGCACAACAGGCGCAGAACAGGATGACCCAACCGT
>JBKPSV010000262.1:0-15127 GCA_046735215.1 Pseudomonadota bacterium
GCCGAGTACGCTCCTCGGCGGTAAGCTTGACGATGTACTTCTTGACGGCAGGTTGTTGCGCGGTCACGACACATCTCCGGAATTGCCGGAGAGATCGATTCAGAGATCGGCCGCAGTATCAACGACGGGGGGTACTAGCCCATCTCCGCAGCGGGGGGTGAGGCTTCACATCTCCATCCGGAGGTGCAGGTCGCCACCGTCGAATGCGGCCTCAAGGTGGTAGAGTGGGCCGATCATGGCGCCACGCGCGCTGCTTCCTGATGACTGTGCATGGCTTCGAGAAGTCTGGCCCATGGTCGCCAGGCCGCGGCCGCAGAGGTCTGCTGTGTGGTTGCGGGCCACATTTTCCAAATCGCAGAAGTGGCGTCAAATGGCAGCCGCAAGAGCAGAGCGGCACAATGAGCAGGATAGGCATCGCCATCTCGGGTGGACCCAACCCGGCCGAAATCGTCGACCTTGTCGTCCTGGCGGAGAGCCTGGGTTATGAGTCTGCCTGGGTCGCGGAAGGCCACGGCGGAGATCAGTTTGCGGTGCTCGCCGCCTGCGCCATGCGGACGTCGCGCATTCTGCTTGGAACCAGTATCAGCAGTGTCTTTGTGCGCACCGCGCCGACGATCGCAATGGCAGCGTCTTCGGTTGCCGATCTGTCCGGGGGGCGGTTCATTCTCGGGCTTGGGTCAAGCCACAAGGCTCAGGTTGGCCCCGAACATGGTGTTGCGTATGAGAAGCCGCTGACCCGTACCCGCGAAACCGTGGCCATCGTTCGTGCATTGCTCCGTGATGGCGAGGTGAGTTTCCACGGTGCCACGATCCGAATCGAGAAGTTTGACCTGTGGTACCCGCCGCGACATCGAGATGTACCGGTGTACCTATCGGCCGTGTTCCAGAAAGGGATCGCACTCTGCGGTGAGATTGCCGACGGGATCATCCTGACGCGCAGCACACTCAAGACAGCTGGGTTGGTCCGGGCGCAGCTGGCCGAGGGCGCGCTGGCTGCCAGACGTGACCCCGGCGGGATCCAGATCACCACGTTGCTGCCAACCGCCATCGGCAATACGCGCAGTGACGCACTCGCCGCGTTGCGCCCCGGGCTGGCCTTCTATGCCGGGTTCTTTCCCCGCTACAACAAGCTGATGGCCGCGCACGGCTTCGCCGCTGAGGCCGCTGCGATCGCCGACGCATGGGCGCGCGGCGATCGGCGGGCGACAGAGCAAGCGGTAAGCGATGCGATGGTCGATGCGACCAGCATTGCCGGCACCGCCGAGCAATGCCGCGCACGGCTTGACGCGTACCGGGAATCGGGGATTGACGTGCCGATCATCAGTCCGTTCGCGCGCGGCCCTGACGCCAAGGCGCGCTTCGAAGCCGCGATCCGCGCCTGCGCTCCGAGCTAGAACGGGGTGACGCGATGTCTTCTCTCGTGGATCGCGACCAGGCCTATAAGTCGGACTTCTTCGCGCGCTTTGCCACCGAGACAGGGCGTTCTCCTGCACGCTGAGCATGCTTAGCCGCTGTCCGGTTCCGCCAGGCTACGACCCGACGTGCGGCCGCCAGGGCCGCGCGTGCCCAGGTGAGAAGTTCGTCGGGTTCGTCCAGCAGATGCTCTGGGAGAGGCCAGAAGGCGAGGTCGATGGTGCGACCCTGTTTCTCGTAATTGAGGGGCGGCACAGACTCAGCTTCCTTGAACACCGACTCGGTGTGGTCATCAACGCGGACGTAAAGCGTGTCGTCTGTTACCATCCCGAACATCAGCCCATTACAGAACACGCCAGTCTTGCCGAACATCCGTCGCATCGTGATGTGGCCCAGTGGCGCGAGCTGCTCGCGCAAGAACTCCGCAAAGCCGTAGCTTGCGACCATCCTCGATGCTCCATCATGGGCAGCGGTATGCAGGCAGCAGCATTCGATGTGTGGGCAGTTCGGCCGGGGCTGCATGTAGTCGCCACTGCCCGCTCTGTTGACTCTGTCCGAGCTGTCTCTCACTGCTTATGAGACCTTTTTCAGCTTGGATCCGACACGCACCATGAGCCCGGCGGACGCTACATGGCAACAATTGATCGCCACCGTGCACGGCGCCGGCCGCAAGGTCGCACTCGCCATCACAGGGGGCGGTAGTGGCGCGATCAGCGAGTTGCTGCGCGTTCCCGGCGGCTCGCGGCTGCTGATCGAAGCGCAGGTTCCCTATGACGAGCGGGCGCTCGCGACGTTTCTTGGTTTTGCACCGGCGCAGGCGTGCAGTTCAGACACCGCGATCGCGTTGGCACGTAGCGCACGGGCACGCGCGATCCAGTTGGTGGCGCCGGGCGCCGACCTGTTTGGTCTCGGGGCGACAGCCGCGCTGGTAAGCGATCGTCCGCGTCGAGGCGAGCATCGCTTTCACATCGCATTCACCGATGCTGCCGGCACGACGCATTGTACGGGGGTGCTGGCCAAGGGCCGGCGCGACCGCGCTGGGGAAGAAGACGTTGTCGCGCGAGCCATCGTCCTGTGGTTGGCCCGGGCGTGTCGGGTTGCGGCGCCGTCGCCTCGCAGCCTGCTGGACGTGGATGAACATTTTGCCGAGACGGCTGTTCCTGCCGTGGACAGTATCGATCAGTTGCTGACTGGCGAACTCGATCGACTGACTATTCAGCCCGATGGCCAGATGATGCTGTCAGCACCGAGGCCCGTTCTGCTGTTCCCAGGCTCTTTCAACCCGGTGCATGCAGGACACCTATTGCTGGCGCGAGTTGCCGAAGAGCTCAAGCAGCAGCCCTTGTCGTTCGAAATCTCTGTCACCAATGTGGACAAGCCACCACTGGCAGGGGAGACCGTAAGACATCGGCTTGCGCAGTTCGCCTGGAAATCGCCGGTGGAACTCACGCGAGCGCCCACCTTCGTCGAGAAGTCGCGCCTGTTTCCGAACGCCACATTTGTGATCGGTGCCGATACCGCGGCGCGGCTGATCGCGCCGAGATATTACGGCGATGACGAGATCCGCATGCATTTGGCGCTAGAGGAGATCGCCGGTTCCGGGACGAGCTTCCTGGTGGCTGTGCGCATTGACGCGGCGGGGCGCGTATGCACGCTGAACGACATCCCGGTGCCGCGGCGCTATGCGGATCTCTTCACCGAGATTCCGGAGCACCGTTTCCGCTTTGACACATCATCGTCGGAGATTCGCGCGCGGGGAGGTATCCCTGACCAACCCCCGGATAGCCTACGCTGCGAGTGATCAGCGGAATGCGAACTCCTGGTATCCGCCCTGGGCCACTTCGTCCGTCTTACGCCGGAAGTGAATGCCGTGGCCGTTGTACCCGAGGACGCGGCGCACACTGCGGCCCTCCACGTTGCGGTTCACGCCGGTCTGCCAGGAGTCGACCTTGGATGACAGCAGCTTCTCCGCTGCCTTGATCACGGTCTCGGTCCACTCCGCCACATGCTCGGGCCGCGTTTCCACGTGGGTGTAGCCATGCTCACGCATGAACCGCAGAAGACCGGCCTGAAAGTTCACGCTGTGCTCGATGGCCTGCGGGATATTGCCGCGTGCAGTGTGCGGCCCTAGTACCATCAGCATGTTGGGAAAGCCTTCAGCGAGCATGCCTAGATAGGTTCGAGGGCTATCGGTCCAGGCATCCTTCAGCTGCACGCCGTTGGTGCCGCGAATGTCGATCCGGTCGAACGCTCCCGTTACCCCGTCGAAGCCGGTGGCATAGATCAGGATATCGAATTCGTGCTCATGCTTGCTGGTCTTGACGCCGCGCTGCGTGATCCGCTCGATCGGCTCGTCGTTCAGCGTATCAATCAGCAGCACGTTGTCGCGGTTGTAGGCCTCAAAATACCCGCTCTCCAGCGGCACGCGGCGGGAGCCGAAACCGTGATCCTTGGGGATCAGCTTCTCCGCAACCTGTGGGTCCTTGACGCGCTGCCGAATCTTCCTGGCGATGAATTCGCTGATTGCTGCGTTGGCGTCTTCGTTGACGCCAATGTCGCGGAAATTGCCCAGCCAGATGCCGAAGCCCGGTTCCGCATAGAGCTTTTCCCAGAAGGCTTCGCGTTCCTCTGGCGGCACGTCCAGGGTTTTGCGGGGATCGGCCTGGTGAATGAACCACATCGGCGTGCTGGCGCAGTGCGTATAGATCTCGTCGTAGCGGGCTTTGATCGCCTCCATCTCCGTCTTGCTGATCTTTGCATTGTGCAGCGGCGCGGCCCAGTTCGGCCGACGTTGGAAAACGGTAAGTTGCTTCGCCTGCTTGGCAATCTCGGGGATCGCCTGAATGGCGGTGGCGCCGGTGCCGATGATGCCGACACGCTTGCCGGTGAAATCCACCGGCGTGTGGGGCCAGCGTGCCGGGTGGTAGGCCGGGCCCTGGAAACTCTCTACGCCGGGAATGGTCGGCATCGTATGCGCCGACAGGATGCCCACTGCGGTGCACAGGAACCGCGACCGCGCTTGCTGTCCGCTTTCCAGGGTCACCGTCCATTGGCCGGATGCCTCGTCCCAGTGTGCGGCGGTTACCGTGCTGCGGAACTGCATATCGCGGCGCAGGTCGAACTTGTCGGCAACGAGGTTTAGGTATTCCAGAGTGTCGGGCTGGGGCGAGAAATGCTCCTTCCAGTCCCATTCCTGCATCAGCTCTTTGGAGAAGGAGTAGCCATAGGTCCAGCTTTCCGAATCGAAGCGTGCACCGGGATAGCGGTTCCAATACCAGGTGCCGCCGACGCCGGTGCCGGTCTCGAAGACCCGCGCGGTCATGCCCAATTCACGCAGGCGATAGAGCATGAACATGCCGGAAATGCCGGCGCCGATAATGATCGCGTCGAACTCCGTGCTGTCCGCCGCCTGCGGCCGTCCCATGACCGCAAGTGTGTCGTTCATCTGCAGTTCCCTCTTCCGATGTCGAGCCCCGGTCGATGCACGGGTCCGATTGGCTACTGGTCGGTATTTCACACGTGCTCGCCGTTACGGCAACTCATTCCTGTGGTCGCCAGGGTCCGACAATGGCCTAACCTGGAGTTGCCGTCGATCTGGGCGATTCAACCGTCGCAAAAAGTCATCGCAATTGGCCTGCGCCCACGGCAAACTGGGTCCGCACTCTGTGGCGGGCCTGACGGCCTGCCGTTGGGATGAGCCACACAGTGGCCGTGACGCGGGCGATGCTCGCGTCAAACAACAAGACGGGCGCGGACTGATCCGCACCCGCAGAGGGAGTGTTGTACGTCATGTCGGGATCGCGCGCTGCGACGCGTCGTCGCGTTTTAAAGCTTGCCGCCGCTGCAGGTACTTTGCCGCTCGTGCACATCCGCACTGCTGGCGCGGCGGGCAAGTTGACCGTTGGCTTTTGGGATCATTGGGTGCCGTCGGCGAATGACGCCATGAAACGGCAGGTCGCCGCCTGGGCCGAGAAGAACAAGGTTGACGTGACGGTGGATTTCATCACGTCGAACGGCAACAAGATCCAGATCACCCAAGCGGCTGAGGCGCAGGCGCGCACGGGGCATGATTTCCTGCCGTTCTACAATTGGAACGTCAGCACATACACCGAACAACTCGAGCCGATGGATGATATCGTCAAGGCGATGATATCGCAGTATGGACAATACAGTCCTATTCACGAGTATCTGTCGAAAATCAAAGGCAGCTGGCGGGCGCTGCCGTCGAGCACCGGGACATTGAACCTGAACTGCTGCGCGCGCATCAGCCTTCTGAAGAAGCACGCCGGGATCGATATCGTGGAGATGTTCCCGCCACATAAGGCTGAGCCAAGTGCCGCCGCAAACTGGACCTATGATACATTCCTGAAGGCCGCTGAGGCATGTCAGAAAGCCGGCTTCCCGTTTGGCCTGGGACTGGGGCAGACCGGCGACTCCGTCAACAACACCGGGATCATATACTCTGCATTCGGCGCGGAGCTTGTGAACGCAAAAGGCGAGATCACCGTCGAGTCCGACGCCGTCAATCAGGTTCTCGATTACGGGCGCAAACTGGCAAAGTTTCTGCCACCGGATACGGTGAGTTACGACGATGCTTCGAACAATCGCGCATTGATATCAGGACAGAGTGCGCTGATCATGAATCCGCCATCGGCGTGGTCCGTGGCAAAGCGCGATGCACCCAACATTGCCGAAGACTGCTGGACATTTCCGTGCCCTAAAGGGCCCAAGGGGCGCTACAATCCTTATAACTACTGTTTCTTTGGGGTCTGGGCGTTTGGCCAGAACAAGACCGCAGCCAAGGAGCTGGCGCAGTTCCTGCAAGAGCGTAAGCAGGTCCAAGAGCGCGACACGGTTGCAAATGGCTACGACCTTCCGCCGTTGATCAGCATGACCGATTTTGAGATATGGTCCGAAGTCGAGCCACCAAAGGGCACCGTTTATAATTATCCGATGCGGGCATGGCATGATGCGCATGAGAATATCACAGCATATCCGGCACCGCCCGATATCGCCGCGCAGATGTACGCTCGGGCCATTCATCCAACCATGCTGGCCAAGGTCCATACCGGGCAATCGAACAAGGAGGTCATCGCCTGGGCCAAGAATGAGCTCGAGGGATTCATCCGCTGATCGGGGGGGCCTGACTCCGCCGCTCCCGCGCCTTGGCTCAAGGCGCGGGAGCGAACGTGTTCTCCCCCCGCTTCAATCTCCGGGGCTGCCGCGCAACCTACGCCGGCGGCTTCCGGCGAGCTGATTGAGGAACTCGACCAGCAGCGAGAAGCCGATAGCTGCGTAAATATAGCCCCTTGGGACATGCGCGCCGAACCCGTCGGCAATCAGCGTCATCCCGATCAGCAGCAGGAAGGACAGTGCCAGCATTTTTACCGTCGGATGCCGGTTGACGAATGCCGACACCGGCGCAGAGGCAAGCATCATAACGCCTACAGCGATAATCACCGCAGCCATCATAACCGGAAGCTGGCTCGCCATCCCGACCGCCGTGATGACGCTGTCGAGCGAGAAGACGATGTCGAGCAGGGCGATCTGCGCTATGGTGCCGATCAGGCTCGCCCCTGCGCTACGCGGACGATCGTGCTCATCACCGCCCTCGATCCGCTCATGGATCTCGCCTGTGCCCTTGTAGACAAGGTACAGTCCGCCGACGATCAGGATGAGGTCGCGCCAGGAAAAGCTCCAGCCGATCAGGACGAAGACCGGCTGGGTCAGCCGCATGATCCAGGCAATCGCGGCCAACAGGGCAAGGCGCAGGCCGAGCGCCAAGCCTAAGCCGATGCGCCGCGCGATTGGCTGGTGCTCGGGCGCAAGCCGGGCGACAAGGATCGACAGAAAGACCAGGTTGTCGATCCCGAGAACGATCTCCAAGAGGGTGAGGGTAAGCAGGCTCACCCAGACCTGAGGGTCCGAAAGCCAGACCATGATGCCGATTGGTCCCAGCCAGTCTGCTCAGTCCCTGCGCGTGCCGAACAGCTGCAGCAGAGACATGAACAGGTTGATGAAGTCTAGATAGAGCATCAGCGCGCCCATGATCGCTGTGCGGCTGCGACCGTCATCGTCCGACCGGCTTGCATACATCTCCTTCAGGCGCTGCGTGTCGTACGCGGTCAGCCCAGTGAACACGATGACTCCGATCACCGAGATGGCGAACTGCATCGCACTTGAGGCGAAGAATAGATTGACTACGCTCGCCAGCACGATGCCGATCAGGCCCATGAACAGGAACGAGCCAAAGCGACTGAGGTCGGTGCGGGTCGTATATCCCCAGGCCGCTGTGGCGGCGAATGCGCCGGCGCTGATGAAGAAGACACGCGCGACGCTCGTGCCAGTATAGATCAGAAAAATCCCCGCGAGAGATACGCCCATCAACGCAGCGTAGCTCCAGAACGCCAGCTGAGCCGTTGCGGGGCTCATGCGCTCGATGCCGAAGCCGAGCAGCAGGGCGAGCCCTACCGGGGCAAGCATCACGACCCAGAGCAACGGCGTGCCGGCGATAGCGGCATAAAGGCCTGAGGAGGCAGCCAAATAGGCGGCAATGCCGGTGACGGCCAGGCCGCCGGCCATTGTGTTGAATACGCGTAGCATGAAGCTGCGCAGGTCGAGATCGACTGCCGGCCATGTCTGGGTCGGCTGAAACGACGATTGCAACGAACCGCTGTTTCGAGGATCAGGACTATACGTTGTCATGTGTCTGTTGCTTTCCTTTCGTTGAATGACGACGCTGCGCCCACCAGTGTTCCACCGCCTCGATCGCGCGGACGGTCGGTCGGCGTACCAGAGGGAAATCCTCTGCGAGCAGGAGTGCGCCGAGTGGCAACATCCAGAACCCGAGGATCGGTAGAAAACCCAGAAACCCTCCAGCGATGAAAAGCACACCAAGTGGGATTCGCAGCCATTTGGCCTCCGGCCGCAGTACCCACGTCAGTCCGGACCGGACCGGACCCGGCAACCGCGCCGCCAGCCGATGCAGATGGTCGTGCCTGGGGGTCATGCCCGGGCAGGCCATAACCCGCACGCGGCGTAACGCTCCGGCACTCCCGGCGGCAGGTTCAGAATGGTGCGGATGGTCTCGAGCACACGCATCTCGGCGCGATGGATGGCGCCATCAGCGGCAGCGACATGCTCGGCAGCGCGCAGGATGATCCACGCCCATGGCGTTCCGTCGAAGCCGGCCAATACGCGGGTGAGCGCGCTCCTGTCACTTTCCGGCTCGCGGTCAAGCTCGCGCATGCACTTGTCGAACAGCCCGCGTCCCAAAGGTGACCTCCGGCCGTCGAGCCCGCAAGTCCGCAAGTAGGCGCCAAGGCGAAGACGCTCGGCGGGTTGAACGCCGCCATCGGCGCGAGCAACGACGGCCGCCGCGAGATTGACCGCCCAGAGAACGGTCCACGACTGATTGCGGTCGTCGCTGCCGAAGTGCGCTTGGGGTATCGATGACAAGTCAAGCTCCCTGGTTGATGTATTTCGCGCCCAGAGAGGTCGACTGTCTTGCAGAGGAGAATTGGCCCAGCAAATGATCGACACGCTCGAGGCACGTGACGATCCGACATCGCGGAGTTGGCCAGCCATGCGGCCGACGTCCCCGCCAGAGGGGCCCGGATCTGTTATGCGCATATCAGATGGGGACAATCGAGGTTGAGTCAAGCGGCGGCCGGGGTTGTGTCGGGCGGCTACCAGCGCGTTCAGTGGTTCAGGGAACAGGCCTCGCCCTGGCGGAGCCGTCGCCGATTTCCGACGAAACGACGCGTCCGGATAAATCGCCACCGACAAACTTCCACAACTGCCTCTCGGCTGCGTCTGAATCGCCTCGGGAAAAGAGGTGATGACAGAGGCGCATAGCTCCAATAAGCTTGCGCGAAAGGCTTGAAAACAATGAGCCAATAGGGAGGTGGCATGGGATCATCTGTGCCTTGGTCCAGCGGGCGTCGAGAACGTCCCGCTTTCAGCGATGTTCTGGACGCCGCCGCTGCGGCGGTCTGGGCGAGGCGAACCGGGCTGATGCAACAGCACGCCCGCGGCGCGTACATGTCCTCGCGAGCCTTCCGGTTCGATCCGGCGGAGGCCAGCCCGGCGTTCCTCGATGGCCCTCGCCGGCCTCGTCGCCGGAGCAAACTTCGGCCGGATGTTGGGTCACGACCCCAGCACACTAAACGAAGATCTCGCACAATCGACTGCTAGAAGAGGCAGCATAGATGACGACACGACGTGACGTGCTTGCACTCGCCGCATCCAGCATCGCCGCAGGGATGGCGCGCCCCGTGAAGGCCGCTGCGCCGTCAGGCCAGCTTACCGTAGGTGTGCACATTACGCTTGCGCCGACGTGGCTGGATCCGGCGGAGACCGCTGGGATCATCACGCCCTTCATGGTCTTGTATGCGCTGCATGATGCGGTGGCGAAGCCGATGCCGCAGGGCAATCCTTCGCCGTCGCTGGCTGAATCCTGGTCGGCCGGAGAGGACGGGCTCAGCTACGAGTTCATTTTGCGCAAGGGCGCAAAGTTTCATAACGGCGAACCGGTCACCGCCGATGACGTCAAGTTCTCGTTCGACCGGTACCGCGGAGCTGCGCACGCACTGCTGAAGGAGCGCGTTGCCTCCGTTGAGGCGCCGGATCCGCAACGCGTCGTATTCAAGCTGAAAAACCCATGGCCGGACTTCATCACCTTTTATACCGTCGCTTCCGGAGCCGGCTGGGTCGTGCCACGCAAGTACGTGGAGAAGGTTGGGGAGGACGGTTTCAAGAAGGCTCCAATTGGTGCCGGACCCTATAAGTTTGTTTCCTTCACGCCCGGCATCGAGTTGGTGCTGGAGGCGTTCGATCAGTACTGGCGCAAGCCGCCAAGTGTGAAGCGAATCGTGCTGCGGGTCATTCCCGATGAATCCACACGGCTCGCTGCACTGAAGAACGGCGAGGTGGATATCGCTTACTCCATACGTGCTGAACTTGCCGAGGAACTGCGGCGTACCCCAGGCCTTACGTTGCGGCCGACCGTCGGCTCGGCTCCCTATTACCTGTACTTTCCAGAGCAGTGGGATCCGAAGTCGCCGTGGCATGACCCGCGGGTGCGGTTGGCGACCAAATTCGCGCTCGATTACAATACCATCAATAAGGCGCTGACGCTGGGATATTCGCACATAACAGGCAGTGTCATTCCAGAGAACTTTGAATTCTATGAGAAGCTGGCGCCACCTGTGTACGATCCTAACAAGGCGCGACAGCTGCTGGCCGATGCGGGCCGTGCCGGTGGCTTCGATGCTGGCTTCTATACGTGCGATGTCGCTTACGCCAATCTAGGCGAGGCGGCGATCAACTACCTGGGGGAAGTCGGCATCCGCGCCAAGCTGCGACCGTTGGAACGGGCAGCCTTTTTCAAAGGCTATGCCGACAAGAAGTTCAAGAATATCATCCAAGGGGCCTCAGGCGCTTTTGGCAACGCCGCAACGCGTCTTGAAGAATTCGTGGTCAAGGGCGGCAATTATGCCTATGGCAGCTACCCTGAAATCGACGAGTTGTTCCCCCAACAGGCAGTGGAGCTCGACTACTCCAAGCGCGCTGCGATCCTGGCAAAGATGCAGCGGCTGCTGGACGAGCGCACGATGTACGTCTCGATCTGGCAACTTGCCTTCATTAGCGGCGTTGGGCCCCGCGTGGCAGAGTCCGGCATGGGCCTGATCAAAGGGTTCGTCTACACGGCGCCTTATGAGGAAATCACGCTGAAGAGCGCTTAGGGGCAATAGCATGAAGCAGTTCGTCCTGCGGCGGCTTGGCTACTCGCTCCTTTCGCTGCTGCTGCTGTCGTTGACCATCTTTTTCTTCGTCCGCGTCACCGGCGACCCTGCCGCCCTGTTGGTCGAGCCAGGTGCCAGCGAGGATGATATAGCGGCCATTCACCAGCAGTTCGGCCTCGATAAGCCCTTATGGGTGCAGTACGGACTGTTCATGGCGAACCTGTTCCGTGGCGATTTCGGCCATTCATTCTATTATCAGACGCCGGTATTCAATCTCTACCTTGATCGCCTACCGAATTCGCTGCTGCTCGCAGCGGTGGCCATGGCGTTCTCGCTGCTGGTTGGAATCCCGACCGGCATTCTTGCAGCAGTGCGCGTTGGCCGTTTTTGGGACAGCGCCGGCAAGATATTTGCGCTCCTTGGACTGTCGTTGCCGTCATTCTTCGTCGGGTTGGTGCTGATCCTGGTGTTCTCGGTGTATCTGGGCTGGCTGCCTTCGTCCGGGTTTGGAGGTGTGCTGCACATTCTGATGCCGGCGTTTGCATTGGGCTGGTACTTTGCCGCGTCGCACATGCGTCTGACGCGTTCCTCGATGCTGGAGGTGTTGGGGTCCGAATACATCAAGCTGGCACGCTTGAAGGGCCTGCCACAGTCACTGGTGATAGCCAAGCATGCGTTCAAGAACGCTCTGATACCGGTCCTGACGTTGGCCGGCATCAATCTGGTGCTCATGATCAACGTCGCGGTTGTGGTAGAGACGGTCTTCGCCTGGCCAGGGATCGGGCGGCTGCTCTACGAAGGCATCAGCTTTCGCGATTTCCCCGTCGTGCAGGGCGTGGTGATCATGGGGGGCGCCATGATCGTCGTCGTGAACTTTCTGGTCGATATCGCCTATGCCGTGATCGACCCACGGATCAGAGTGGAGACATAGCGGCCATGAGTATCACCACAGAGACTTTGGTTCTTCCCGCATCGTCGCCTCCACGGGCCTCCACGCGACGGTCGCGCGATCTGCCAGTGATTCCGATCGCCATTCTCACAGTGATTGCGCTCACGGCAATCTTCGCCAACCTCCTGGCGCCGCACAATCCTGAAGTCGGCAGCCTTACTGCGCGCTTCCGTCCACCGGTCTGGCAGGCGGGTGGCAGCATGAATCACATTCTCGGTACGGATCAGCTCGGGCGCGACGTGCTGTCGCGACTTATCTTCGGCGCGCGCGTCTCCTTGGTGGTCGGTTTCACTGCGGTGATCGTCGCCGGCGTGATTGGCACCACATTGGGCATTCTCGCCGGCTATATCGGCGGCTGGGTGGACCAGGCGATCATGCGGCTGACCGATGCCTGGCTCGCCCTACCAGGATTGACTTTCGCAATCTTTCTGGCGGCGATCGTCGGGCCGAGCATGTGGAATATCGTGATCATTCTCGGCGCGGTTTATTGGACACGGTATGCACGTGTCGTTCGCGGCGAGGTTCTTTCGCTGAAGGAGCGAGAATTCGTGCGCCTTGCTGTCGTCGCTGGCTGTTCGAGGATGGCGATCATGCGGCGACATATTCTCCCCAACGTGGTCAATTCCGCCATCGTGCTGGCGACGCTGATGTTGGGGGTCGTCATCGTGACCGAGGCGTCGCTGTCGTTTCTTGGCGTCGGCGTTCCACCGCCACAGCCTGCATGGGGCCTTATGCTATCCGATGGCAAGCAAGGATTGATGGTGGGCTACTGGTGGCTGACCGTCATGCCGGGCTGCTGCATCATGCTGATGGTACTCTCCGCAAACCTTCTCGGGGACTGGCTCCGTGTCAAACTCGACCCTCAGCTCCGTCAGCTCTGATCCTCGGCCCAGCCCAGCTGTAAGGGCTGGCCGACCGCTGCTGGAGATCAACAACTTCTCGACCCACTATGTATCCGCGCAAGGGAAGCGTGTGGTTCGCGCTGTCGATGACGTCACGCTGCGCGTCAACGCCGGCGAGACCGTCGGCATCGTCGGTGAATCGGGATCTGGAAAGAGTACGCTCGCACTGAGCATACTCCGCGTGCTGCCTACCGCCGCGCAAATTGTCTCGGGGCAGTTATGGTTCGAAGGCGAGGACCTCGTTTGCAAGACTGATGCCGAGATGCAGGATGTGCGTGGCAAGCGGATCGCCATGATCCTGCAAGATCCGATGGCTTCGTTGAACCCGCTGTTCACCATCGGCAATCAGGTGGCGGAGCCGATCCGCGTGCATGAAGGGGCCGACCGCGGCACGGCGTGGCGGCGTGCCCGCGATCTGTTGAAGGCGGTCAGGATCCCTTCGCCCGAGACCCGTGTGCGGCAGTTCCCGCATGAAATGTCCGGTGGTATGCGGCAACGTATCGTCGGCGCCATCGGCATCTCCTGCGAGCCGCGCCTGCTGATCGCCGATGAACCGACGACGAGTTTGGACCTGACGATACAGGCGCAGTATCTGAACCTGCTGCGTGAGCTGCAACGCGAACATGGTCTGGCGCTGATCTTCATCACCCACAATCTCGGCATAGTTGCCAAGATGTGTGACAAGCTCGTGGTGATGTACGCAGGCCGCGTGGTCGAATCGGGTCCGGTTTCGCAGATTTTCAACACCCCGGCGCATCCGTACACGAGGGCCCTGCTCAATGCGATCCCTCGCATGAGTGACAGGCGGGAGCGATTGACTGCGATTGAGGGCCAGCCTCCCGACTTGGCCGCACTGCCACGCGGCTGCGCGTTTGCCGCGCGCTGCCCCGACGTGTTTGACCGCTGCCGCAAGGAGACGCCGCCAGAATTCAATCTCGATGGCGGACGAACCACCCGATGCTGGCTGACAACTGCTGCGACACGGTCCGGAGCGGCTTGATGAACGTACTCGAGGCAGATGGGCTGACCAAGCACTTCAGCGCGCGGCGCGGCCTGCTTGGCGGAAGCCGCGGAGTGGTGCGCGCGGTGGATGACATTTCATTCTCAGTAGAGAATGGACGTACTCTCGGAGTCGTTGGCGAATCAGGCTGTGGCAAGACGACAACCGCGAAGCTTGTATTGGGACTGGAAGAACCCACCGGTGGCAGCATCCGCTTCCAAGGTCAGGACCTGCGGACACTGGATCCCCTGCAACGGAAGCAATATCGAAAATCGGTACAGGCAGTATTTCAAGACCCATACGCGTCGCTGAGTCCTCGAATGCGGATCAGTGACATCATCAGCGAGCCGTTGATCACCAATGAAACCGTGACGTCCGCAGGCGTCCGCAAGCGTGTGCTGCAATTGCTCGACCTCGTTGGGTTGCCGGAGCGCTCCGCGGATCTTTTCCCGCACGAGTTTTCCGGCGGACAACGTCAGCGGATCGCGATTGCGCGCGCGCTTGCTTTGGCGCCAAAGCTGGTTGTGCTGGATGAGCCTGTGTCGGCGCTCGATGTATCCATTCGGGCGCAGATCCTGAACCTTCTGCGCGATCTCCAGGAGGAACTGGGGCTGTCGTATCTATTCATAGCCCACGACCTTGCGGCTGTCGCCCATATGAGCCACGCGATCGTCGTGATGTATCTTGGCAAGATCGTAGAAATGGGGAACGCCCAGACGCTGGCGCGCACGCCAAAGCATCCTTATACGGCGGCGCTATTCTCCGCTGCCTTGCCAAGCCATCCGGACGAAAAGCGTGATGAGATCGTTCTGACCGGCGAGGTGCCGAGCCCGCTGAACCCTCCCTCAGGCTGCCGGTTTCACCCGCGCTGTCCGATGGCCATGCCAATTTGCAGCCAGCGGGAACCAGAGCTGTTGCAGGCCGATGACCGCCTCGTCGCATGTCACCTGTTCTCTGCTGGCGGCAACGCCAACTGATACCAAGTGCCCTATCCGATCACCGTTATTGCCCAGGCTCGTCTGGTGAGTGAGGCGATGCGGTTGGGCATTCGCATCAGCTTGTTCCAGCCGTCGCAGCACGCCGCGATGATGGCATCGTAGCTGTCCCAGACACGGTG
>JBKPSV010000263.1:0-5021 GCA_046735215.1 Pseudomonadota bacterium
CGGCGCGCGAGGCGTTCGATATCGATACCGACATGGTCGTGCCGTCGTTCTCGGTACGCACCGAGCATGTGCCGGACATCGATACCGCCTACAAGTTCGATCGCGAGACCACGTTGGCGATCCTTGCAGGCTTTGCCTTCAACCGGCGCTGCATGATCCAGGGTTACCACGGTACTGGCAAATCGACCCATATCGAGCAGGTCGCCGCACGGCTGAACTGGCCGTGCATACGCGTGAACCTTGACAGCCACATCAGCCGCATCGACCTGATCGGCAAGGACGCAATCGTCCTGAAAGACGGCAAGCAGGTGACCGAGTTCCGCGAAGGCATCCTGCCGTGGTGCCTGCAGCATGCCTGCGCGCTGGTGTTCGACGAGTACGACGCCGGCCGTCCAGACGTGATGTTCGTGATCCAGCGCGTGCTGGAGGTCGAGGGCAAGCTGACGCTGCTCGACCAGAATCGCGTGATCCGACCGCATCCGTCGTTCCGCCTGTTCTCGACCGCCAACACCGTTGGGCTCGGCGACACGACCGGTCTCTATCACGGCACGCAGCAGATCAATCAGGGGCAGATGGACCGCTGGAACATCGTCGCCACGCTGAACTATCTGCCGCATGCGATGGAGACATCCATCGTGATCGCCAAGCTGGGAGCGGATGCAAAGGACGCAGCGACGAAGAAGCGCATCGAGGGCATGGTCGCGCTGGCTGACCTGACCCGCGCCGGCTTCATCAACGGCGATATTTCCACCGTGATGTCGCCGCGGACCGTGATCACCTGGGCGGAGAATGCGCGGATCTTTGGCGACGTTGGGTTCGCATTCCGAGTCACCTTCCTCAACAAGTGCGACGAGGCCGAGCGGGCAACGGTGGGTGAGTACTACCAGCGCTGCTTCAACGAAGAGATCCCGACCGGCGGGTTCACCACACGGAAATTCAACTGACCAACGGCTGACATGAGCGCCACGAACAAAGACAACACCCGAACCGAAGAATTCAAACGAGCGACAGCCGGCGTCCTGCGCGCGATTGCCGAAGTGCCGGACGTGCAGGTGGCGTTCCAGCCGGGGCCTTCCGGCGTGTCCGGGAAGCGCGCACGTCTGCCGCTGCCCACACGCGCACTGCCGCCGCAGGAGATGGCTCGGCTGCGTGGACAATCGGACGCCATCGCGCTGCGTCTGCGACACCACGACGACGCTGTTCACGCGACACGGATGCCCGCGCGGCGCGAGGCGAAGGACGTATACGACGCACTCGAACAGGTGCGCGTCGAGGTTGTCGGCTCGCGCCACATGGCGGGTGTGGCGGCAAACCTGCAATCGAAACTTATCGAGGAGTGCGAGGCCGAAGGCTACGATCGCATGACTCGCAAGGATCAATTGCCGGTTCAGGCCGCGCTGACGCTGCTGGCGCGCGAACAGATGTCGGGCGAGCGGTCACCCGAGGCAGCGCGCCGCATCCTCGATATGTGGCGTGACACGTTGGGCGACACCGCAGACGCCGCGCTCGCCGAGATGAACCGGGCGCAGGACGATCAGACGGCGTATGCGCGTGCCGCGCGCAAGCTGATGGCAGCGCTCGATCTCGCCGAAGCGGAGGCCGATGCCGACCCCGAGGACAAGACCGAGGAAGGCGAAGAAGGCGGTGAACAGTCCGGCGAGCAGGACGAGCAGCAGGATGGTTCCGGTCAGAGCGAGTCCGAACAGGACAGCATGCTGGGAGCCAATCCAGAGGAAATGGAAGGGGACGCCTCAGACGACGAAGGCACAGAGTCGGACGACGAAGCTGCGGTCGCCGAAGGCGACGATCGGCCGGGCGGTCCGCAGCCGCGGCGCGAGCGCCCCAACCCTGACAACGAAGCGGTCTATCGTGCCTATACGCGCCTGCACGACGAGGAGACCGACGCAGAAGAACTGTGCGATCCGGATGAGCTGACGCGGCTGCGTCAGCAGTTGGATCAGCAGTTGCAGCATCTGCAGGGAGTGATCTCGAAACTGGCTAACCGCTTGCAGCGCCGACTGTTGGCGCAGCAGACACGTGCCTGGGAATTCGATCTGGACGAGGGCCTGCTGGATGCAGGGCGACTGTCGCGCGTGGTGGTGAATCCGTTGCAGGCATTGTCTTACAAGCGCGAGCTCGACATGGAGTTTCGCGACACGGTGGTGACGCTGCTGATCGACAATTCCGGGTCCATGCGCGGTCGGCCGATCACCGTGGCGGCGATGTGCGGCGACATCCTGGCGCGCACGTTGGAGCGCTGCGCAGTGAAGGTGGAAGTGCTCGGCTTCACGACCCGCGCGTGGAAGGGTGGGCAAAGTCGGGAAAGATGGGTGCAGGAGGGAAAGCCGCGCAATCCCGGGCGGCTGAACGACCTGCGCCATATCGTCTACAAGGCCGCTGATTCGCCTTGGCGCCGCGCGCGTAAGAATCTCGGGCTGATGCTGCGCGAGGGGCTGTTGAAGGAGAACATCGACGGGGAGGCATTGCTTTGGGCGTATCGCCGCCTGCTGGTGCGGCCCGAGCATCGCCGCATCCTGATGGTGATCAGCGACGGCGCACCCGTGGATGATTCAACGCTGTCGGTGAACCCGGGCAACTACCTGGAGAAGCATCTTCGGGAGGTGATCCGCGATATCGAGAACCGCGCCCAGGTGGAACTGATCGCGATCGGCATCGGTCACGATGTAACGCGCTACTATCGTCGTGCGGTGACCATTGTCGATGCCGAGGAACTCGGCGGCACGATGATGAAGAAGCTCACCGAATTGTTCGATGAAGATATGGATGCCGCCTGGGCGCGAGCGGCAGGCGAACGCGCGGCGTTGGTGGTGTAGCGATACCAACGCCGGCGTCACCCGAGCCAGACGCTTAGCGCATCAGGCTGCCCGCATCAGGCGCAGTTGCTGAAGCGCGGCCACGCCGTCATCCAACCCGATCTCCTCGGCAATCCGGCCATTCTGGACCCGCAGCACGGTCGTACCGGTAAAGCGCATCCTGCGGCCGGATCTCGCCGGAAGCGAACCCGCAAGAAAATCACTGAACGCTGGCCCCGTGTGCGTGCCGCCGCCCTCCCAGCGGCCAACCACATAATTGCCCTCCGCGATCAGATCGGCAGTGCCCCAAAAGTTGAGGTCGGGGAACGCCTCGCGAAAGCCGATCATAAAGCTTCGCACATCGTCGCGGCCACGACGCGGTGCATGCAGCGAATATTGGAGAAGCATGTCAGGCGTCGTGAGTTCATCGATAACCTCAGGGTTCCATGGGGTGCCCCAGAACTCTTTGAACCAGCGACCTACGATCGCCTTGTTCTCTTGCTCTTGTGCCATGTTCAATCTTCCTTCCGTGATGGGAAATAATTGCGGCACGTTGGTAGACCAGGTGCGACGTGGCGCGCCTTCCGCTGATTGCTTTACAACACCCCGGCGTCCTGCATCGGCGCTTCGCTTCCCGGTAAGGCGTCAACGATGCGGCGCTCGAAGGCGCGGAGACGCTTGTATACGGAAATGAGCTCGACGATCGTGGTCCAGCTGTTCACGAGATACTGGAAAGACGATTCCACTCTGCCGAAGGCGCGCACGATCTGCTGCATGATGCCCAGTGTGATGGCACCGGTCGCCAGAGTGGGCCCGAGGGCGATGTAGGGAACCAGCACACCGAACTGAAGATACGCGTATCTGGCGACGTCGAAATACATGTAATGAAAGAACAGGCGAAAGTAGTTGTGCCGAACATCTGCGAACAGCGCGCTGAACCGCGCTGGCGTCGCGCGGTCCATGTCATCCTCGCCGTAAACGAGCTCCTTACGAAATGCCGCTTCAACGCGCTGGTTCTGGAACTCGAGACCTGGCAGCTTGATGCCGACCACTGCCATCAGCACGGTGCCTGCCATGGCGAAGACAATTGCAACCCAGACCAGCGACTGACTGACTGGGCCGATCCAGGGCAGCTCCGTGATCTTTTCCGATAGCGTCCAAAGGATCGGCAGGAAGGCGAACAAGGTCATGACGCTTCGCATGAAGCTGACACCCAGCCCCTCCATCAGGCGGGCAAACCGCATGGTATCTTCTTGTACGCGCTGCGACGCGCCCTCTATCGCGCGGACCGTGTGCCAATGCGCCGAGTAGTACTCGGTCATCGCTGTGCGCCAGCGGAACACGTAATGCTTGATGAAAAAGTCGGTGAAGACGGCAACGGTCACATAGAGACCGGCAATGGTGCCGAAAGTGGTCAACTGATCCATATACTCATTGAGCGTGATCGTATTGGGTTTGCTCAAAGCCTTCTGAATGAGGTTGTAAAAATCGCCAAACCATTCGTTGATCCTGACGTCGAGTTGGACTTTGTACCAGGTCACAAACAAAATCAGCGCCGCGCCGGGGGAAGCCCACGGCATCCACCGACGCGACAGATAAAATGACTGGAACACGCAACCTCCCTTGTGCAAACAGCGGAGCTCGGCGCGTCGGCCGCCGCGTTTGATGCTGTGTTTACAGCATCCCGAACACAGCCATAGTACTGGCGAACCTACCATATCGAAACGGAACAAACCGAGCATTCCGCCGCGCCGGCGTCACTCTGCCGGTGCATGAAAGGTGATCCGCATCAGTGCGCGACCGCCTCTAACTGCAGTCGCCCCCTGCGCGGACCGAGAGCTGCAACCGAGACAATTACGATCGCCATGCACATCGCGACGAAGGCGAATACGCCGGTTGCACCGAAGTTCCGCAGGAAAAACGCAACGGCGAACGGCGTCAGGATGCCGCTTAAACGGCTCCACGAATACACGAACCCGACGCTCCGAGCACGAATGCGGGTTGGATAGAGCTCCGACTGATAACTATGCAGTGCATAGGAGAGCCACTGCGTCGGCCAGACATGCGCCTAGTGCCCTGAGTCGCTCATAGTGCTGGGTATAGTCGTTTCAGCTTGATGCGTGCACTGGCGGTGGTGAACTGCCAGTCTGCCTTGGTGTGGTTGTTGTTGCGATGTGCGTGCCAGGCGGCGGTTTCATCTGCCAGTGT
>JBKPSV010000264.1:0-34497 GCA_046735215.1 Pseudomonadota bacterium
TCCGCCCGGCGAGGTTGGTGACCTCGCGGCAATCGATATCTTGCGGGAACGCGATCGCGGCATCGCCACGCTGAACCAGACGCGCGAGGCACTCGGCATGACGCCGTACACCTCATTCGATCAGATCACCAGCGATCCTCAGCTTGCGAACGAGTTGGCGCAGGCTTACGGCAGCGTCGATGAGGTGGATCTGTTCGTCGGCGGCCTGGCCGAGGATCCCGCCTCTGGCGGGGCGTCCATGGTGGGCCCGACGTTCCAGGCTGTCATCGCCCAGCAGTTCGAGAACCTGCGGGATGGTGACCCGTCCTTTTACCTCAACCAGCGTTTCAGTCCCCAACTCATGACGCAGATCCAGAACACGACGCTCTCGGATCTCATCATGCGCAACACCGATACCACCGCCATGCAGGCTGACGCGTTTGTCGCCGCCGAGCGTCACGCAAGCGATGTGGCATGGTCCGATCCCGCAACGCCACAGCTGATCATCGGCGTTGGCGACGATGATGCGGTGATTGCCGGCTCACCGGAGGCCGACAACACGATCGTGGCCGGGCTTGGGATAAATCAGCAACTGACCGGGGGCGGGCCGAACAACACCTTTGTTTTCATCGGTTCGGGTCACCATGACACCGTAACAAACTTCAATCCCGCGACCGACAAGCTCGACTTCGAGAACACCATGACCCCGATGGACTTCAGCAATGTCGGCCTGACCGAGGCACCCGACGGGTCGGCGATCGTCCAGCTCTATGGCAACACCATCCAGTTGACCGGCGTTGCTCCCGCACAGGTCACTGCCGGCATGGTGGAGCATAACCAGCAGAACCCGACGTTGCTGGCCCCACAGATCATGTGAGCGGCTTCCTGATTGCAGATCGCTCTTGCCCGCCAGCCTGCCTGTGCCAGACTGGCGGCATGACCGGCGAGTCGCTCGACTGCCTGAAATGCCCGGCGTTCTGCTGTCGGACGGCTGGATATGTCGAAGTCAGCCGAAACGACATCAGGCGACTGGCCAGGTTCCTCGGCCTCACGGTGCGCGACTTCGAGGAGCGCCACATCGTCGAGCGCAACCGCAAGGGCAGCAAGCGCATCAAATCTGGCTTCGGCACTTGCCAGTTCCTCGGCGAGAACAGGCGTTGCACAGTCTACGAGGCTCGTCCGCGCGACTGCCGCGGCTACGTCTGCTGGAACCAGGAGGATACGACTGTCTACGAGTTCGCCCGCTTCTATCAGTTGCCGGTGGCCGAGCTGCGGCGCAATGATGTCGACGGGAAGCACGAAAAGCAGGAGACGGCGACGTGAGCGATCCGGAAATCGCTGCGCTGCGTGAGACGCTCGCCAAACGGGTGCGCTCGGACGACATCGCCCAGCGACGCCGTGATATCGATGCACGTGGTCTCGCCTACGGGCTGCCGCCTGATATCACGGTGGAAACGATCGATGTCAACGGCATCAGATCGGAATGGACGGCAACCCCCGATGCGGATCCCGGTAAGGTTGTACTCTATTTGCACGGCGGCGGCTATGTCATCGGCTCGCTCGATAGCCATCGCCATCTGGTCGCCGAGGTCGGTCGCGCGGCACGAGCGCGCACATTGGCCATCGACTATCGACTTGCCCCGGAACATCCGTTCCCTGCCGCGGTGGACGATGCGCTCGCCGCCTATCGCTTCCTGCTGTCCGTTGGCGTGCCATCGACCGGGATCACCATCGCCGGCGATTCGGCGGGCGGCGGACTTGTCGTGGCGACGATGGCTGCGATTCGCGATGCTGGATTACCACAGCCGGCTTGTGGCTGGCCGATCTCGCCATGGGTAGACATGGAGGCGATCGGCAACAGCATGATCAGCAAGGCTGCGATCGACCCTACGGTGCAAAAGGCCGGCATCCTGGATATGGCGAAGCAGTATCTGAACGGTGCCGATCCGCGTTCGCCACATGCCGCACCAATCTACGCAGATCTGCGCGGCCTCGCGCCGCTGCTCATCCAGGTCGGTGCAGCAGAGACGTTGCTCGACGATGCAGTTCGCCTCGCGCAGGTGGCCGGAGCAGCCGACGTTCCTGTCGATTTGCAAATCTGGCCGGAAATGATCCACGTGTGGCACATCTATCATCCGGAACTTTCTGCAGCGCGACGTGCGATTGCATCGGGTGGCGAATTTGCGAAAGCAATGACATCGCGCGGGTCGCGTAGCGGCTTCTGATACACCGACTTCTCGTTCTTGCGACGGTTCTCGCACTCTGCACTGGCTGTTGCACACAGACTCGTTAACGACAAACGTCTGTGATTGACAGGTTGTAGCCTTTCTGTGCCAGATGGGTAACGCAATCGCATTTTGGCTAGGCTTGCTGCGCCTCCGTCGATCGGGTGCCCTCAAGTTTCCAAAGGGCCGGTTGTCGACCCAGCGCCGTACGCTGTTGTTCGGCGCGCCCTGACGGAGAGTTTCGCAGACAATGGCTACCGGTACAGTCAAGTGGTTCAATACGACCAAAGGCTACGGCTTCATCATGCCGCAAGAAGGCGGCAAGGACGTGTTCGTCCACATCACCGCAGTGCAGGCGGCTGGTCTACGCGGCCTCGATGAAGGCCAGCAGGTCAGCTACGAGGTAGTGATGGAGCGCGGTAAGGCCGCCGCGACCAACCTTAAGCTTGCCTGACCAGCGCGCTGCGCGCCAATCACCCAACCCCCCAATCGCGCGAGCAGGGGACGCGCAATGGAAGGAGCAATCAAAATGGCCGTTGGGACCGTGAAGTGGTTCAATGCGACAAAGGGATATGGCTTCATCATGCCGCAGGACGGTGGCAAGGACGTGTTCGTGCACATCACTGCCGTCCAGGCTGCGGGGCTGAAAGGCCTCAATGACGGCCAAAAAGTGAGTTACGAAGTGGCGATGGAGCGCGGCAAGGCTGCCGCCACGAATCTCAGGCTCGCCTGACGCACGACTTCCCTTTTTGATACCGCGGGCCGTGACCGGTATCCCGGTGGCGGCCCGTGTCGGTTTGGATCAGGTCCATGTTCTCGCTTAGCGAGTTGGAAGCTGCGCTGTCACTGGTGCACGACAGCTTTCCTGGCACACCGCAATACGCCTGGCCGTTGCTGGCTGAACGCTGCGGCGCAGAGGTATGGGTCAAGCACGAGAACCACACCCCGACCGGTGCCTTCAAGCTGCGCGGCGGACTGATTTATACCGAACGCCTGCGCCGGGAACGCCCACATGTCCGCGGCATCGTCTCTGCCACCCGCGGCAACCATGGCCAATCGCTGGCCTGGGCTGGCAGACGCTACGGTATTCCCGTCACTGTCGTTGTCCCGCATGGCAACAGCGTGGAAAAGAATGCGGCGATGCGTGCATTCGGCGCACGGCTCGTCGAACATGGCAATGATTTCGAAATGGCGCGCGACGAGGCCGCCCGACTTGCCGCATCCGAGGGTCACGAATTTGCGCCATCCTTCGCACCGGACCTTGTCAAAGGCGTTGCGACCTATTCGCTTGAACTGTTCTGTGCCGCGCCCCCGCTCGATGCGCTGTATGTCCCGATCGGGCTCGGCTCCGGCATCTGCGGTGCGATCAAGGTGCGTGATCTGCTCGGACTGAAGACCGAGATCATCGGCGTGCAGTCAAGCGGTGCACCGGCCTACGCGCGCTCATTCGAAGAGGGCCGCGTCGTAGCGCTGAATCGCGCCGAGACGCACGCCGATGGTGTTGCGGTGCGCCAGCCTGATCCCGATGCGTTCGCCATGATCCGCGCCGGCGCTGCGCGCATCGTCACGGTGTCAGACGCGGAAATCGCCGACGCGATCAGAGCCTATTGGATGGATACGCACAATCTGGTCGAGGGTGCCGGTGCGGCGCCACTCGCGGCGCTGCTCGCCGAGCGCGCGCGTATGGCTGGAAAACGCATCGGCCTGATCGTCAGCGGCGGCAACATTGATCTGCAGCTGTTTCGGACCTGGGTACTACAGCCGCCTGCGCAATCGTAAGTTATACGACAGCTTCCGGCGCCTGGGGCACGCCGCGCCAAAATTCCGGATCATGGCCGAAGAAGATGCGCGTTCCTTGGCGTTCCAGCGCTCCCAGACGATCGAGCGAGGCCAGCATCGCCTCTCTGTCATGTACATAGCGTGGCAGTCGTCGCTCGCGCAGCGTTCGACAAAAGTAGCAGGCATCAGCAGCCAGCACGACCTCGCCGGTGTCGAGTCGCAGTCGTAGCGACTGGTGCCCAGCAGTATGCCCGTAGGTCGGCAGGCAAACCACCGAACCGTCGCCAAATACGTCGTATTCACCATCGATCAGGCGCAGCTTATGGCCGAGATCGAAATCACGCGGATTGTAGCCATGCCGCGCAGCAGTGTCGGGATCCATGCCGGCGTCCCATTCACGACGCTGCACCAGCATCGTCGCATTCGGGATCAGGGCATTGCCGCCGACGTGGTCAAAGTGGAAGTGCGAGTTGATGAGCAAATCGACTTTGGCGGGATCACGCCCGATCGCAGCAAGTCGCGCGCTTACCTCTTCGCCGGCCGCGAACGCGATCTGGAACAGTCCGGCGAGGCGTGCTCCGAGCCGGCCGGAGGGATCGTGCTGACAGTCGGTGTGTAGCCCGGTGTCGAACAGTGCCACTCCGTTTGGGTGTTCAACCAGGTAGACCGGAATCGGCAGAGTGATGTCACCCTCGCCGCCCTCCATCAAACGCCCGAATTCGCCTGTCACAGTGCCGCAGGTGAAGGCGTAGAGCCTGATCGTCATCGCGACCGACAGTCATCGATGGCGCACCGGCTTCGCAACTTATCGACTTTATGCTGGCACACGATCGCTATCCTCGGTGGACTTCGGCACAGCAGCAGAGTTTCTCATGGCCGTCCATTTGACATGGTTTCCATCGCACCGCATGTTAATTGGCTACCGAGGGGGGCCCCGCCTAGGGGGCTGAGATACCGTTAATGCTGCCTGCAGCAGCGGCGCGGTGACCCTTGAACCTGAACCGGGTCATGCCGGCGTAGGGACGGGTGTCTTCGTGATCGCAGCGCCCGTTCTTCCCGAACAGCCCGCGAGTGCGATTGAGGAGACGTCGATGACCGTCCAGTCGAAGGCAGCCGCCCGCCCGAGCAGCGTCACCACCGGCGCGATCGCCGGATCCCGCAAGATCTATACCTCTCCAGCGGGTCGCGCAGACATCCACGTGCCGTTCCGCGAGATCGCGCTGGATGCAACCGCGCGCGAGGAACCGTACCGCGCCTACGACACGTCGGGCCCGTACACCGATCCGACTGTCACCATCGACCTCGCAGCAGGTCTGTCCCCGGTGCGAGCCGGATGGATCGCCAAACGCGGCTTCGACCGCATTGCCGCCCGCACCGTCAAGGACGTCGACAATGGTGGCGCGTCCGGTGACCGCCTGGTGCCTGCCTGCCCCGCCGATCACCCGGTACTCGGCGGCAAGCCGGGTCAACTGGTCACGCAGTTTGAATTCGCACGCGCCGGCATCATCACCGAAGAAATGATCTATGTGGCGCACCGCGAGAATCTCGGACGGCAAAAGGCGCTAGAGGGAGCAGCGGAGCGTCGAGCCGATGGCGAGGATTTCGGTGCCTCGATTCCCGAGTTCATCACTCCCGAGTTCGTCCGCGACGAGATCGCGCGCGGCCGGGCCATCATCCCGGCCAACATCAATCACCCGGAACTTGAACCGGTTATCATCGGGCGAAACTTCCTGGTGAAGATCAACGCCAACATCGGCAACTCGGCCGTCACATCGGGGGCGGCCGAAGAAGTCGAGAAGCTGGTATGGGCCACTCGCTGGGGTGCCGACACGGTCATGGACCTGTCCACCGGGCGCAACATTCACAACATTCGCGGTTGGATCCTGCGCAACGCCTCGGTGCCGATCGGTACTGTGCCGATCTACCAGGCGCTTGAGAAGGTTGACGGCGAACCTGACAAGCTCGACTGGGAAGTGTTCAAGGACACGCTGATCGAGCAGGCCGAACAGGGCGTCGACTACTTCACCATCCATGCCGGAGTGCGTCTTGGCTACATCCCGCTGACCGCGAAGCGCGTGACCGGCATCGTCTCGCGTGGCGGTTCGATCATGGCACGCTGGTGCCTCGCGCATCATCGGGAGAGCTTCCTTTACGAGCGCTTCGACGAGATCTGTGACATCATGCGCAAATACGATGTCTCGTTCTCCCTGGGCGACGGGCTGCGTCCTGGCTCGCAGGCGGATGCGAACGATGCAGCGCAGTTCGGGGAACTGGAGACCTTGGGCGAGCTGACCAAGGTTGCCTGGGAGAAGGGCTGCCAGGTGATGATCGAGGGTCCTGGCCATGTGCCGATGCACAAGATCAAGGTCAACATGGACAAGCAGCTTCGCGAATGCGGCGAGGCGCCGTTCTATACGCTTGGCCCGCTGACCACCGACGTAGCACCTGGCTACGACCATATCACCTCGGCGATCGGCGCGGCGATGATCGGTTGGTTCGGCACAGCGATGCTTTGCTATGTCACGCCGAAAGAGCATCTCGGACTGCCCAACCGAGATGACGTGAAGACCGGAGTGATCACCTATCGCATCGCGGCGCATGCTGCCGATCTGGCGAAGGGCCACCCGAGCGCGAAGCTGCGCGACGATGCGATCAGTCGTGCGCGATTCGAGTTCCGTTGGCAGGACCAGTTCAACCTGTCGCTCGATCCGGACACCGCGCGCAACTTCCACGATGAGACGCTGCCGAAGGAAGCGCACAAGGTCGCGCATTTCTGCTCGATGTGCGGGCCGAAATTCTGCTCGATGAAGATCACGCAGGATCTGCGGCAGGATGCCGAACGGCTGGCCGGTCTGGAGCTGAAGAGCAAGGAGTTCCTGGAAAAGGGCAAGGAGATTTACCTGCCGGCGGCGGAATAGCACACCTCTTTATGGGCGCCGGGATCACTTGCACCCGGCGCCCATCACGCTCACACTGACGCGTATGAGCGACCCACGCGCGGCGCTGGAAGCGATCGGCCTGTTGCCGGACACCGAAATCGATATCGGTGACGCCGCCTTGCAGCTTGCGCGCATTGATGCGCCCGACGCCGATTGGCATGCAGCACGTGAGCATCTCTCTGCTCTGGCACGCGACGCCGTCGAGCTTGCCGGAATGATCGACACCAATGACCTGTCGATGCGCGCTGAAGCGCTCGCGGGTCTGATTGCCGGACGCTACACGTATGCCGGTGACGCCGAGACCTACGACGATCTTGCCAATGCCAACCTGATCAATGTGATCCACCGGCGGCGGGGACTGCCTGTCGCTCTCGGCATCATCTGGCTGCATACCGCGCGCGCTGCCGGATGGGGCGCGCATGGTGTGGACTTTCCCGCGCATTTCCTTGTCGCGCTCGAAGGCCGCAGTGTGCAGGCTGTGATCGACGTGTTCGGCGGCGGCGTGACCCTCGATGCCCGGGATCTGCGTGTGCTGCTCAAGCGGATCGAGGGACAAGACGCCGAACTGCGGCCCGGCCTGCTGCGGCCGATGAACGCTCGCGGCGTGCTCCTGCGACTGCAGAACAATATCGTGTCACGACGGTTACAGTCGGGCAAATTCGATGGCGCACTCACCTGTATCGAGGACATGCTTCGCATGGCGCCTGACCACGCAGACCTCTGGCGCCAGGCGGCCGTGATGAACCAGCGGCTCGATCGCGTCGGCGCCGCGTTGCGCTGCTTCGAACGATTCCTCGCACTGGTGCCGGAGGGCGCTGCCGCCAACCGCATCCGCGGTGCGATGGAAGAGCTCCGAACGCGCCTGAATTAGGCTAAGTGTCGGAGGGCGCGTTGCGCGAAAAGCTTAGCGCAGTCGTCGTCAGTTACAACCGTGCATTGTTGATCGGAACATGTGTGCGCGCCCTCGGCTTCGCCGACGAGGTGATCGTGGTGGACAAGTCATCCACCGACGGCACCGCCGAGATTGCCGCGAGGTACGCCGATCGCGTGATCACCGTCCCCTGGTCGCCGACGGTGGAAGAGACCCGTGCCTTTGCCGTCGCGCAATGCAACAACAACTGGATCATTTGTCTTGATGACGACGAGTGTCTCAGCCCCGAAGCAATCCGCTTCATTCAGGGTGAACTCGAAGCACCACGTGCGGACGTCTATGGGTTGCTACAACGCCATTATATTCTCGGCGCGCACGACGAAGCTGCATACTACTGGCCTGAACATCAGATCCGCTTGTTCCGCCGCGGGGCCGTGACCTTCAGCAGCACGGTCCACAGCGGCATCGAGATTCATTCTGACAACGTGTTGCACGTGACCGAGGACACGGGAGCCGCTATTCACCATCTTTCCCACCAAGACGTAGCGCAGTGGATTGACAAGACGAATCGGTACACGTCGCGAGTCGATCGCGAGCGCGTAACCCATTACGGAAACAGTCTCGCGCGCTTTGCCCACGAACGGACCGATTACTGGTTGTCGAGAACGCGTGACACATCTCCCGGCCGCTACCCCGAAGCGGTATCAGTGTTGCGTGTGACCTACGACCTTATAGACCGCCTCAAGGTCTGGGAGGATGAGCGCGGACTTGACGCTCTGGCCGAGTTCAAGCGGATCTGTGCGCAGCTCGACGCTGCATACATGGCACTTGGTATCGTCAGGGATCGCCGCTGGTGAGATGGTGACCGCAGCGCCGTATGTACCACGAACAGTCGATGAGCATGAGTCCCTGCGGAGGCGATTGACGCATTTCCGGGTTCGCTATGATGCCTTGACGGTGGAGCGGGACACGCAGGCCGCCGAGTCAGTGCGGCTAGCAAGCGAGCTTGAATCGCTCGCGAAGGAACAGGAAAAAGCCCGGCGCACTGTTGAGGCGCAGAAAGAGCGGGCTGAACTGGCTGTCATCGAGTGCAATCGCGCTCAAGCCGAAACCACCGCCCAACGAGAGCGGGCAGTACAGGCGGAGGCGCGGCTAGCGTCACTGAAAGACGAACTCGGCTCGTTGCAGCGTCACGTCAATGCGCTGCAATGCGAGTTTCAAGCGCTGCAAGAGAAACACACCGTGCTGCAGGGTTCTATGCGAACTTTTCTGCGCACCTATCTGCCGCGCCTGCGCAAGCACCTGTCCGGTCAGCGGCCGTAGCGCCGGCGCCGCTGCTGGAATGCACGCACCGCCCGCAGGAAATCGATCTTGCGGAACGCGGGCCATAGAACGTCAGAAAAATAGAACTCGCTATACGCGCTTTGCCACAACATGAAGCCCGACAGCCGCAACTCGCCGCTGGTGCGGATGATCAGGTCAGGTTCCGGCGTCTCGCCAAGGTAAAGATACCGTCCGATCCGCTCCGGACAGACTCCCTTGATGACTTCGGCCAACGGCACACCTTCGTCCAGCGCCTGCGTCAACATCTCGCGCACTGCGTCAGCAATCTCCTCGCGACCACCATAGGCAACGGCGATCGAGAGAAGCATGGCGTCATAATTGGCAGTGGCATGCTCAGCCGCCCGGATAGCCGCAAGGGTGCTCTCCGGCAGCAACTCGAGCCGCCCGATTGCCTGCACCCGGACGCGACGGCGATGAATCTGCGGATCATCCACCAGCGCGGCCAGCTTCAATTCCAACGCACCGAGGATGCCTGCCACCTCTTGCGGCTGGCGCGCCAGGTTGTCGGTGGAGCACACCCATAAGGTAACCGCCGGAATCGATAGCTCGCCGCACCAGTCGAGCAATTCGTCCAGTTTGTGCGCTCCCGGAGCGTAGACCTTGAACGGATCCATCACGCCTGACAGGCGGCCAAAACGTCGATTGCCATCCAAGATTATGCCGACGTGCCGCGGAGGTGGGCGCAGCTTGACCTGGGTGAGAAGCCGCGTTTCATACAACGAATAGACTGGCCAGCGCAGCGCTCGCAGCAAAAGATGTCGCCAGCGCAGCCAAGCCGCTGTTGCCGCTTGGTTCGACGGAACAAGTGCCGCGCGCTGGCTCAGCAATGGAGGCATACGGCCAGATTCCACATCCCACTATCCATGCGTGCTCGTGCTTATACCTAGACTGGTTTCATGCTCGTCATACGCACTCTGCAATTCACCAAAACGTATGCCGCCGTCGAGGCCACGCTGCGCTTCCTCGTACTTTATCGGTACCACCATGCCGTAGATCGCGCGCAGCAGTGCGCCTGGAGACACATCTCCAGCAGCGGAGCTCGGTTGTAGGCGATGACGAAGCCGCTGACCGCCATGCGGGCTAAGATCGATACGGCGACGGGCGATCACTCATGGGGACGACTTTGCGTCAGGCGCATCAGCCTGACGCGCACCGGGACGTTCTCGGATACGCCGGGCACCCGCTGAAGCAGCTCTTGCTCTGATGCGCTGGTTGTGACGGCCATACTCGTGGCAATAAGGGGAGGGGAAACCTGAGGGCTAAACACAGCATATCGTGCTGAACGCTGCAAGAAATCGTGGATCACGCAATTCCACCATGCAACCGGCAGCACATATCTCGCGCTCTGCTGTTCGCGCAATGAAGTACTGACACGACCTACGTGAAGTGGCCTATCTGCCCTCGCGCACCAGGCATTTGGTCGGAGTGAGAGGATTCGAACCTCCGGCCCCTGCGTCCCGAACACAGTGCTCTACCAGGCTGAGCTACACTCCGGCCAAGGCGGCGCATATAGCCCCGGGCATCCGCGGCGGCAAGGCGCGACTACAGCCGCTGGACTTCCGCGTGGGCGCCGGGCCGAAGCTGCCTCAATCGCCGCAGGACAGCGCTGGGCCCCTCGCACGCCTGGTAAAGCCGGCGCACCTCCGGGCCGGCGAAACCTGCTGCAATCGCGGCTTCGATCGCGGCCAGAAAGAGTGCCGCCGACCCGGCAACGTTGCAGATCAGGATCGGCTTGTCGTGCAGACCAAGCTGACGCCAGGTAATGATCTCAATGGTCTCGTCCAGCGTGCCAAGGCCACCCGGCAACGAGACGAATGCATCAGCAAGTTCGAACATCCGCTGTTTCCGGCTGTGCATGGAGTCGGTCACGATCAACTCGGTGTTGCCCGCGTGTGCCACCTCGCGCCGCGTGAGGAATTCGGGGATGACCCCGACCACCTCGCCGCCTGCGGCCAGTACAGCGTCAGCAAGCACACCCAACAAGCCGATGCCGCCGCCGCCATAGATCAGGCGGATGCCTGCCTGCGCCATCCCCTCCCCAAGCGTCTGCGCAGCCGCGCGGTATGCGGGATCATTCCCCGACCGGGAACCGCAGTAGACAGCGACGCTAGTAATCCTGTTCATGTCACCCATGTGGCCGAGGCTGCGCACCGCCGCCATCGGTTTTGCGCCGCGGTGTGGAATATTGATTGTGCCTGCGCGTCCACGTAACGAAAGAAGGAGGCTGCATGATAAGGAAGCTCTTGCTGGCAACGACATTCGTAATCGTCGCGGCAGGCACAGTTCAGGCGCAGGAGTTCAATTTTATCGAGACACGCCAGGCAGGGCAGGACTTGCTGAGCGGTAACTACGCCGGCATTCGCGCAGTGGTCGCTGCCAAGGGCGACGTGACCAAGCTTGAGGATCCCGCCAAAGCCTTGGCACGGTGGATGAAGCAATTCCCAACGACCTTTCCGGCCGGAAGTGACAAAGGCCCAACCAAAGCCTTGCCGAGCGTTTGGGCCGACCGGGCAGGCTTTCACCAGGCCGCCGACAATTTCGTGGCGTCGGCCGAGAAGCTGGCGCAACTTGCCAAGGCAGGGGATGCCGACGGGGTAGCGGCGCAGGTCAAGGTTGTGGGCGATGCCTGCTCCGCCTGCCACCGAACCTATCGCCAGCGCTGAACGCGACGTCAGTCAGGCGCGGTAAGCGGGCCTAGCCGGCCCGCACCAACCTGCCGGGGGTAGCGCCGGTATACGTGCCATGCTCGAACACCGGAATGCCTGCAACGAAGGTTGCAATATAGCCGTCCACGCGCTGCACCAGCCGCCGTCCGCCAGCGGGCAGATCGTAGCGGATTTCCGGCACGTGCAGGCGTAACCGTTCGAAGTCGATGACGTTGACATCGGCCTTCATTCCCGGCTTCAGGCGTCCGCGGTCGGCAAAGCCGAAGAACTCCGCAGTCTCACTCGTCTGCCGCTTGACGATCAGCTCCAGCGGCAGCCCCGGCCCGCGCTTCCGGTCGCGACCCCAGTGCGCAAGCATCCAACTCGGCAATGATGCATCGCTGATCGAGGAGCAATGTGCTCCGCCGTCCGACAGCCCTAAGACGGTCTCTGGAGACGTCAGCATGGTGCGGATGATGTCGTGGTTATCCTCATTATAGCCGACGATCGGGAAGAACAGGAACTTGTCCAATCCACCGGCCAGGTAGTCATACGCCACCTCGTCCGGCGAATGGTTCGACCGCTTCGCCATCGCGGCGATGCTGCTGGAAGCTTCCGGCTCGTAGTCCGGCGGATCGCCCATGACGAACATGCGATCCCAGCGCGTGGTGATCTGCATGCGGAACTGCGACAACCGGCGCACCAGTTCGTCGGATGGCTTGTCGTTCAAGATGGCGGCGCGCACTACGGGATCCTGCAGGCGCGCCAGGCGCTCCTTTGCCGGCAGTTGCAGCAGTGCCTGATAGCTCGGGCGGATCGAGAACGGGTTGAGCGCCGTATCGACCCCGAGCATGACGCCGACCGGCCTGCCCGCCACCTGCGCAGTGACATGCGCGCCCTGTGCACGCGCGGCACGCACACCCTCCATCAGCCGCTGCCAACGGACCGGATCGGTGGGGCGATCGGTCAGCAGGAACCACACCGGCCGGCCGGTCTCCTGCCCGAGCCGCGTCATCCAAGCGAGCTCCTCGCTCTCGATATCGAAGTCGCTGTTGACGCCGAACGCCCCGTGGCGCAGGCCCCGGAAGGCCGAACCGATGCCCAGCAGTTCCTCCACCTCGGAGTAGCGGCCCGGCACCATCTCGCCGGTCGGCGTCTTGTGCGAGTTGGTGCGGGAGGTGGTGAAGCCGAAGGCGCCAGCCTCCAGCGCCTCACGCGTCAGGCCACGCATCGCCTCGATGTCCTCGGCGGTCGCCTTCTCGCGGTTGATGGCACGCTCGCCCATAACATAGACGCGCAGCGGATGATGCGGCACCTGTGCCGCCACGTCGATCGCGCGCGGCTTCCGCTCGAGCGCATCGAGATATTGCGGAAAGCTCTCCCAGTCCCAGCTCAGGCCCTCGGAGAGGGTGATGCCGGGGATCTCCTCCACCGCCTCCATCAGGCCGATCAGCGATGCATGATGCTGGCGCCGGACTGGAGCAAACCCGACGCCGCAATTGCCGAACAGGATCGTGGTCACACCGTGCCAGGAGGACGGCGCCAGCTCGCTGTCCCAGGTCGCCTGGCCGTCATAATGGGTGTGCACATCCACCCACCCGGGCGTTACCAGCGATCCCTCAGCACTGATCTCGCGCCGCGCCGGACCAGCCTTGCCGCCGACCTGGACGATGCGGTCTCCCTCGATTGCTACGTCGCCCACGAACCGGTCATTGCCCGTGCCGTCAACGATGGTCCCACCGCGAATGACCGTATCGTGCATGGCCGCTCTCTCCTGGATTTCGTTGTGCTGCAGGAGATACCGGCAGAGACAGCCGGTCAAGGCGACCAGGCTATGTCAGACCGCTGGTCCGATATGCGTCCCGCAGCGGCGCGGCGAAGCTGATGCTGTCCAGGCGCAGATGATTTGAGGCATCGAGAATTTCTGGCTGCTGCGGCCAGCCGCCATCGGCGCCGCGCCTGAGTATTTCCGCGACGATAGCGGTCGAATGCACCACCACGATCTCCTGCACGCCGGGAATCGTCGCATAGGCCCGGATGTTGGCGCGGGTCTTCGATACATTGGTCGGCGAAAGGATCTCGATCAGCACCAGCGGCTCGCGCATCAGATGTTCGCCGGTTGGCGGCGCACACGTCACGCCAAGGTCGGGCACAAGGCAATTATCCTCGGACGGCTCGGCAGGAACCACACCCGGTGCGATAACCAGCCGGCACGCACTGCTTCTCTCCCGAAGATGCGCAGTGATCAGATAGGCGAGTTCGCATTGGATCGAGCCGTGCCGATCGGAAGCGGGCGCCATCATTTCCGGCTCCCCGTCCCGCAGCTGCCAGAGTGCGCCGGACCTGTCGTCCGGCTCCCATTGCAGGAACTCTCCGACGGTCATGCGAGGCGGCAGCTTCAGCGCAGTCGACATGGGCGCAAGATGCGCGCTGCCATCGCGGGCTTCAAGTTGCACCGGGCCGAGCTTAGCCAATCCTTGCAGATAGCCCGTGGGCGCGCCCAGAATGTCCGCGCCAAGCCGAGAGGCCTACGATGAGCCAAATACACCTTCGCCACGGCGTCTTCCTGCCGCCTTTCCATCCCATGGACGAGAACCCTGCGGCGTGCATGGACCGCGACCTGGAGCTGATGCAGTGGCTCGACCGCCTCGGTTTCCATGAGGCCTGGATCGGCGAGCACCATTCGGCAGGCTGGGAGACGATCAGTTCGCCCGAATTGTTCATCGCTATCGCAGCGGAGCGCACCCGCTCGATCCGCTTCGGTACAGGCGTGATCTCGCTGCCGTACCACAACCCGCTGATGGTGGCGAACCGCATCATCCAGCTCGACCACCACACACGCGGCCGCGTCATGTTCGGCGCCGGCCCTGGCCTGCTCGCATCCGACGCGCTGATGCTTGGCATCGATCCCACGACGCAGCGCGACCGGATGGCAGAGGCGCTGGATGTGGTCCTACGCTTCTTCAACGGCGAGATCGTCACCGAGAAGACCGACTGGTACACCTTCGTCAACGCGCGCGCGCATCTGCGACCGTATACACGACCCCATCCCGAGGTAGCGGTGGTTAGTGCGGTGACACCATCCGGCGGACGGCTCGCTGGCAAGTACAACCTCAGCATGATCTGCGTCGCCGCAACCAACCCGTTCGGCTATGACGCGCTGGCGGCCAACTGGCAGATCGCCAACGACATAGCGGCCGAGCAGGGGCGCACGATGGATCCTGCACGGCTGCGCCTGGTGGGTCCGATGCACATCGCAGAGACGCGCGCCAAGGCATTCGAAAATTGCCGCTTCGGCTTCGAACGCTACCTGGGCTACCTCAACAACAACCAGCCGCGCTTCATCGTCCCGCCTGGCCAGGACGCGGCGGAGTGGTTCGTCGAGAACAAATACGGCGTGATCGGCACGCCGGACGATGCGATAGCGCTGATCGAGCGCTTGCGGTCGAAGCAGGGCGAGTTCGGAGTGTTCCTCCACCAGGCGCACAACTGGGCAGACTGGGAAGCCACCAAGCGCTCCTACGAGCTTTATGCGCGCTACGTGATGCCGCACTTCTCCGGTGACAATATTCCCCGCATCGAGTCGTTCAACTGGTGCACGGAGCATCGGGACGAGCTGACGGAGAAGCGCTCCACCGCGGCGCGCGCCATGTTCGACAAGCACGAGGCGGAAATGCGAGCACGACAGGAGGGAACCATGGTGCGGCCGAAAGCGGGGCGCGAGGCGTGGTGACGTGGCCGGCGTCATCCTGACGGTGCTCGACCAGCCGACGGTAGCTGGTGCCTTGCTTGGTGCATCGCATTGCCTTGCAGGACTGTGCCAGGCGAAGCGCATCAACGCACTGTTGGTTCGAACTCCGCCGGAAGCGTTGCTGGCGCTCAGTGAAGAAGTGCTGACAACCCGACGCGAAGCCGACCTGCGCGAAGTGGAGGCGGAGCGCGCCAGAGCGGTGCGAACGATCTTCGATGCGTGGGCCGCCGCTCTGCCTCCTGGCCTGGCGACCGACTGGATCGACATCGATGGCATTTCAGAACTGATCGTAGAGGAACGCGGTCGTCGCGCCGATTGGATCGTGATCGAGCGCCCGTACGATTATGGCACGAGCTGGCAGGCATTGCGGGCTGCCATGTTCGCCACCGACCGGCCCGTCTTGCTTGTGCCGCCGGATTGCACCGTCGATTTCGGCCGCCGCATCGCGATCGCCTGGCGCGATGATGAGCGGGCCACCAAGGCCGTACTCGCAGCCGTCCGCTGTCTGGCGCAGTGCGAGCAAGTTTACGTGCTCGCCGGCACGCGCGACGACGCGCCAAAACCGCAGGTGCCGGCGATCCTCCTGGAGCATGGGATCACGGCGGAGTTGCATGTCCTGAAGATTCACGAAGCTCCGTTCGGCGCCGCATTGCTGCGCAAGGCACACGAGCTCGCCGCGGACATGCTGGTGATGGGCGCCTATCAGCATTCGCCGCTGCGCGAGCTGTTACTCGGCGGCGTTACCCGCCATATCATGGGTCACGCGGACCTGCCGGTGCTGCTGCGTCACTGACGACACCGCCGTCACCCTCGATCGGCAAAGCGCGCTGGCATGAACCACTCGTTCCAGCGCGCCCTGCACGTACTCCAGGTCACATCGCTTTCAGCGCGAGTTCCTCATACGGCGCCGTGTAGGCGAAGCCGGGTATGCGCCCCAGCCCTGACTCCGCTATTCGCGGACCGACGCCGTTCAGAAACCCCAGTTGCCAGATCGGGGCATAGATCGCCTTGTCCCGCACCATCTGCTGCATCTGAGCGAGAATCGCCGCACGTTTGGCATGATCGCCCTCGACCGCCTGCAGTGGGTATAGCGCATCGAGATCCGGGTAGCTGCCATACACATAGGCCCCACCTTTCACGACAAAGGCTTCCATGCGCGTCGCTACATTGCCGAAGGCGCCGCTGCCCCCCTGAATGATGTTTCGGTACTTCTTCTCCGCGTAGCCTTGAAGGAAGGCAGCGCGTTCCAGCGGGCGCAGCTTCGCGCGAATGCCAATTTGCGCCAGGTTGTCTAGGACCGCCTCGCCGAGATTCGCGTACGATGCATCGCAAGTGTAGAAGCCGGCATCGAAGCCACTCGGATATCCGGCCTCGCTCAACAGTCGGCGTGCTTGGTCCGGATCGTATACTGGCGGTGGCGGTGCCCAATAGAACTCGAAGATGTCAGGGAACAGACTGCCAGTTGTGCGTGAATAACCCAGCGTCAGCGCCTCGTTGATGTTCCTCCCGTCCAGGGCGAGGTTGGCTGCCTGGCGAACCCGGACGTCATGCCACGGCGATTTCGGGTCCCATTGCTCGGGGAAGTACACCCATTGGGTACCCTGCAGCACAACAGGCTTCAGCTTCAGACCAGGCATCCGTTGCAACTGTTCAGCTAGCTCGCCGCGGATCGAGTAGGCGATGTCCACCTCACCAGCTTTCAATGCTGCCAGGCGGGTCGCTTCATCCGGCACCACCTTCAGCACCACCCGCTTCACCGCGGGCGGCTTGCGCCAGTATTGCTCGAACGCCTCCAGCACCAGTTCGACGCCCGGGTTGAATGAGACGAACCGATACGGGCCAGCACCGATCGGCGCTTTGCGAAATTCATCGTCGCCGACCTTTTCCACATACTTCCGGGGCACAATCCAGCCCGCGCCTGTAGCGCCGGCATAGAAGGTGAGGAAGTCTGGCCAGGGCCGCTTTAGTTTGAAGGTTATGTGCAGCGGATCAACAACCTCCACGGCGGCAACGCGCTCCTTCATCAGCGCATGCGATGCGCCATGATAACGTTCGAAAGAGTACTTCACATCGGCTGCGGTGACCAGTTCGCCGTTGTGGAACGGCACGCCGTCGCGCAAGAAGAAGTCATAGGCCAGCCCGTCTTCTGCGACCGACCAGGATTCCGCGAGGCAAGGCGCCTGCGACTGGCCGGGCATGTCCTTGGCGATTGCTTCGTGGAGTGCATACAGAAGCATATACGGCGTAATGATGCCGGAGGTCTGCGCTGGATCCATCCAGACGGGGGCTAGTGAGATGTGGACCCCAATCGTGATCTGCCCTTGTGGCTTCGCGCCGCTGGCTGGCTTCACCGCGCTTGCCGCGGCCGCCGCCGCGGCAATTGAGAGCGTTTGTCGGCGAGTCAGCGGCATCATGTTTACGACGTCCTCAAGTGTCCGAGGTGTGCGTGTCATTGAGCCCATAGTCGCCTCCTGTCGCTCGATGTGTCGGTGTCGTTCCGGGTCGGCGGTCGTCTCCTTGTTGGGTTACTGCCGCGGTCGCGCGGCTTCTGCGTAATGATTAAAGAGCGCGACGCTTGTCAGCGTCGGCTTCTTTGCGGGGGGACAAATGCGGATGGCTGCCGCACGGCAATTGCCGGCAGCACTCAATAGTCAATCCCATCGGAGCCTCCCAATGCCCCTTACGGCGAGCACCGTTCTTGAATACCATAGAGGACAAGCATCCGATTGTCATGCAATTAGACAGGCGGCGCGAAGCCCTCCGGCCGGATCATTCCGTACCTCTGGCCCTTCGCCCGTCGTGCCAGGCAAGAGACATGAAGGCGTCGCCGGCGAGAGCTCTCTCACAATCTCATGTTCAGGCTGACAGGGAGCCGCATCGGGCAGCCCGTGGTATCACGCGTCCAGCACGAACGCCGCGGTCAGCAGTTTGCGCGTGTATTCCTCGCGTGGATGAGCGAACACCGAGTCGGCTTCGCCTTCCTCGACGATGCGGCCGTGCCGCAGCACAACAATCCGGTGCGCCAGCGCACGCACAACCTTTAGGTCGTGGCTGATGAACAAATAAGCCAACCGATGAATCTGCTGCAGCCGCCGCAGCAGTTCGACGATCTGCGCCTGCACGGACATGTCCAGTGCACTGGTCGGCTCGTCCAGAACCACAAAACGCGGCTTCAACACCATGGCCCGTGCGATCGCAATGCGTTGCCGCTGACCACCGCTGAACTCGTGCGGGTAGCGATTCGCCGCGTCGGATGGCAGTCCCACCTCCTCGAGTTCCGCGGCCACCCGGCGCTCGCACTCGGCGTGGCTTAGGTGCCGTTCATGTACCCGCAGCCCTTCCGCAACGATATCGCCAACCTGCAAGCGCGGCGACAGGCTGCCGTAGGGATCCTGAAACACGATCTGCATGCAGGACCTCAGACCGCGCATCTCGCGACGCCCGAGCGTCTCGATATCGGTGCCATTGAACATGATGCGCCCGGTCGCGCGTTCCATGCGCAATGATGCCAGCGCCATGGTGGTCTTGCCGGATCCTGATTCGCCGACCAGGCCCACGGTCTCGCCCTCGTGCACCGCGATCGAAACGCCGTCGACCGCGCGGACATATCCAACCGTTCGGCGCAGCACGCCGCGGCGGATGGGGAAATGCACCTTCACATCCTCGGCCTGCAGCAGACGCTGCGCGTCATTCGGCAGCGTCGCCGGCCGGCCTTGTGGCACCGCTCCGAGCAACGCACAGGTGTAAGGATGAATAGGAGCCTCGAACACATCCTTGACGCGGCCGGATTCAACGATCGCGCCGTCCTTCATCACGCAGACCCGATCGGCATAGCGGCGCACGATCTGCAAGTCGTGGGTGATCAGCAGCAGCGCCATCCGGTGCTCGGTCCGCAACCTGGTCAGTAGCTTCAGGATCTGCGCCTGGATCGTGACGTCCAGCGCAGTGGTCGGCTCATCGGCGATCAGCAGCGACGGATTGTTTGCCAGCGCCATCGCAATCATCACGCGCTGCCGCTGACCACCCGAAAGCTGGTGCGGAAAGGCCTCCAGACGGCGTTCGGCATCGGCAAACCCCGCCTCGGACAGCACATCCACGACGCGCTGCCGCAGACTGTGCGCCGGGATCCGCCGGTGCAGCGTAATCGCTTCGGCAATCTGCCGGCCGATGCGGTGCAGCGGGTTCAGGCTGTTCATCGGCTCCTGGAAGATCATGCCGGCCAGCACGCCGCGGGCACGATGCAGCGCGGCAGGAGACGCACCGATCATCTGCTCGCCATTCAGCAGGATGCTGCCCGCCGGATTGCACCCGCCATGCGGCAACAGCTGCAACAGCGACAGCGCGGTCACCGACTTGCCAGATCCCGACTCGCCTACCAGGGCGAGAGTTTCGCCGCGTTCCAACGTGAACGACACGTCGCGGACGACGCACTTTGGACCGAATGCGACCGACAGGTCTTGGACTTCGACGAGGCTCATGCCGTCACGCCGGCAGCCGCCGCGGATCGAACGAATCGCGCACCGCCTCGCCAACGAAGATCAACAGCGTCAAAACGCCGCCCAGCACAAAGAACGCGGTGAAACCAAGCCACGGCGCGCTCAGGTTGGCACGTGCCTGCGCGACCAGTTCGCCAAGTGAAGGCGATCCTGGCGGCAGCCCAAAGCCAAGGAAATCCAGCGTCGAGAGCAAGGTGACGGAGCCTGACAGGATGAATGGCAGGTAGGTAAGCGTTGCCACCATGGCATTAGGCAGGATGTGACGCCACATCACCGTGATGTCGGAAACGCCCAGCGCTTTCGCCGCCCTTACGTACTCCAGGTTGCGCCCGCGCAGGAATTCGGCGCGCACCAGGCCAGTCAGGTTCATCCAGCGGAACAGCAGCAGGAACACCAGCAGCACCCAGAAACTCGGGGTTATGATGCTGGCCAGGATGATCAGCAGGTAAAGCTCCGGCATGCCGTTCCAGATCTCGATGAAGCGTTGGCACAACAGGTCCATCAAGCCGCCATAGTAGCCCTGCACCGCTCCTGCAACGATGCCGATCGCCGAGGTGATCGCGGTAAGGGAGAAGCCGAACAGCACCGACAGCCGAACGCCGTAGATCACGCGGGCCAGCACATCGCGGGCCTCATCGTCCGTGCCCAACAGGTTCCGCCAGGTAGGCGGCGAGGGCGCGGGCGTCTGCAGGTCCCGCACATTCGTCGCATAGCTATACGGAATTGCTGGCCAGATCATCCAGCCATCCGCACTGATGGTTCGCTGCAGCTCGGGATCGCTGTAGTCGGCCTCCGTGGGCATGAAGTGCGACCCGAACGCGTCTTCGCTGTAGTCCTGCAATACCGGGAAATACCAGTGATCCTTGAAGTAGATCACCAGCGGTCGATCGTTGGCGATGAATTCCGCAAACAGGCTGGTGCCGAACACCAACAGGAAGAGCCAGAAGGAGACATACCCCCTGCGGTGCTGGCGGAAGATAGCCAACCGCCGACGCGTCGCCGGAGACAACCTCACCTTCGCGTCTCGAAGTCGATGCGCGGATCGACAATCGTGTACAGCATGTCACCGACGATCTGCATCAGCAGACCAAGCAGGGTGAAGATGTAGAGCGTGCCGAACATCACCGGGTAGTCGCGCTGGATCGCCGACTGGAAGCCGAGCAGCCCCAGTCCGTCGAGCGAGAACACGATCTCCACCAGCAAGGCCGAGGTGAACAGGATCCCGATGAACGCCTGCGGGAATCCTGCCACTACCAGCAGCATGGCGTTGCGGAACACGTGGCCATACAGGACACGCCGTTCATTGGCGCCCTTGGCGCGCGCAGTGACCGTGTATTGCTTGCCGACCTCCTCCAGGAAGCAGTTCTTGGTCAACATGGTCAGGCTCGCGAAGCCGCCGGCCACCACTGCGATCGTCGGCAGCACCATGTGCCAGCCGTAATCAGCGATCCGCGCCGGCAGGCTCCAATGCACGGCGCCATCGCTGGTAAGACCGCGCAGCGGGAACCAGTGAAAGTAGCTGCCGCCCGCGAACAGCACCACCAACAGAATCGCAAACAGGAAACTTGGGATTGCGTACCCGGTCAGCACGACGGCACTGCTCGCGAGATCGAAGCGGCTGCCATTGCGCACCGCCTTGGCGATGCCCAAGGGAATGGAAATGAAATAGACCAGCAATGTGGACCATAAACCGAGCGAAATAGAAACCGGCATCTTCTGCAGGATAAGTTGCACGACCGACTGATCACGGAAGAAGCTGCGACCGAAGTCGAAACGCAGATAGCCACCGACCATATCGAGAAACCGTGTCAGTGGCGGCTTGTCGAAGCCGAACATCTTCTTGATGTCCGCCACAACGTGGGGATCGAGGCCGCGAGCTCCGCGATACGCTCCGCTATTGCCGAATTCCGATGTTGCGGAGCCCAGACGCGACGACATATCTCCCTTGCCGCGCATCTCCGCCATCATCTGTTCGACCGGACCACCAGGTGCGAACTGCACCACGACGAAGTTGATCGCGATGATGCCAAATAGCGTGGGAAAGACCAGCAGCAGGCGGCGGATGAGATACGCGGTCATTCAGGTGAGGCCCTGCCCCCTCCCGTGTAACCCTCACTGCCTCTTCGCCGTCTCGATCGCCGCAGACCTGGCGGGGTCCACCCACCAGGTGTCGAAATTGAACCCCGTGCGGATCGGCTTGTCGGGATAACCAAAGCGGTTCCAGTAGGCGACGTGGAACGCGTTGCTGTCCCAGTTGGGAACCAGGTACCAGCGCCACAGCAACACCCGATCCAGGGCGCGTGCTGCCGTCGTCAGCGTTTGGCGATCCTGCGCCGTGACCACGCGCTCGACCAGCGCATCGACCGCCGGATCACAGATCCCTCCCCAGTTGCCGCTGCCCTGTGCCTTGGCTGCCGGGCAAGTGAAGTAGTCGCGCAGTTCATTGCCCGGGATATCGCTCTCCGGGTACACGATCATGGTCATATCGAAGTCGAAGTCGTCGGTCAGGTGCTGATACTGCGCTGGATCCACAGTACGCACACGCGCATCGATACCCAACTTCTGCAGTTGCTGCACATACGGCAGCGCCGGGCGTTCCAGCGACGGGTCGTCCAGCAGAATGGTGAAGCTCATCTGTTCGCCGTTCTTGTTCACCAGCTTACGGTCCTTCACCGTCAAGCCGGCCTCCTCCAGCAGCTTGAGCGCGCGGCGCAACTGCTCACGGTTGTTGCCAGACCCATCGGTCACCGGCAGCTTGAATGGCTGCGTGAACAGCGCCGGCGGCAACTCCTTGCGGTAAACCTCCAGCAGCTTCAGCTCGTCACCTTCCGGGATGCCGGAAGATGCAAGGTCGCTGTTGCTGAAGTAGCTCGTTGTACGCACGTAGCTGTTGTAGAATAGGTTCTTGTTTTCCCACTCGAAGTCAAACGCCTCGGCCATTGCCTGGCGTACCAGCGGGTCGGCAAACACCGGGCGGCGCGTGTTCATAATGTAACCTTGCATGCCGGTCGGCAGGTGGTGCTTGAAGTTGCCCTTGATCACCAATCCCTTCTGCACCGCGGGGAAATCATAGGCCGTGGCCCAGTTCTTCGAGATGTTCTCGCTGCGAAGGTCGGTCTGGCCTGCCTTGAACGCCTCCATCGCGACGGTCGTGTCACGGTAGTATTCGATGCGCACCCGATCGAAATTGTTGGTGCCCTTGGCGGTCGGCAGGTTGGCGGCCCACCAGTCGGGGCGTCGCTCAAACACCACGCTACGCCCCAGTTCGAAATTGGCGACTCGATAGGGGCCCGAGCCGACCGGCGGATCCGCCAGCGGCTTGGTAAAGTCGCGACCCTCGAAGAAGTGCTTCGGCAGAATTGGAATGCCGCCGAGGATCAGCGGCAGTTCCCGGTTCTCGTTCGACTTGAAATGGAACACCACGCGGTGCGGATTCTCGACAACGACATCCTTTACGTCCGCCATCTGGATGCGAAAACTCGGACGTCCCTGAGCCAGCAGCGTATTGAAGGTCCAGGCAACGTCTTCCGCTGTGAGCGGCTTGCCGTCAGAGAATTTGGCCTCGGGGCGCAACTCAAACGCGACCCATAATTTGCTGGCCGGCATCTCGATCGTTTTTGCGATATGTCCATATCCCGTCGCCACCTCGTCGGCAGACGATGCCAGCAGGCTCTCCCAAATATGACCGATCGAAGAACCGGATCCCGAGCCTCCAGGCAGGATCACCCACGGGCTGACCTGACCGGCAGCCGAGGTGCCACGCAGGATGAACGGATTGAAGCTGTCGAACGTGCCGATCGACGCGAGCGTGACCTCGCCTCCCTTCGGCGCATTCGGGTTCACATAAGGGAAATACGGGAAGTCCTCTGGCAACGCCGGTTTCGCAAGAATAGCGATGGCGTGGCTTCGGGTGATCGGCCCATCATCCGCCCAAGCCGCAGTGGCAGTGGCAGTGGCAGTGCAAACGAGCAGCAACAGAGCTGTTATGGTGCGCATGGCGCACGAACATGTGCCGACAATCAACTTCTGACAACTGAAGACTAAGTAAGCAAAGCGACGATCTCCGGCAGCAGCGACGGATCACCGATCGAAAGTACGCGTCCATCGCCATCTGGACGCAGCGCCTGCCCGCTCCAGTCTGTCACCCGACCGCCGGCGCCTTCCACCACCGGTACCAACGCCGCCCAGTCCCACAGTTTCATTGTGCACTCGGCAATCACGTCGATCTGGCCAAGCGCCAGCAACCCGTGTGCGTAGCAGTCACCGCCCCAATAGTTTCGCCGCACCGCAGCACACAGTCGCTGCCAGCGCGCCTCATCCGGCCCGAGCATCTCGGGACTGGTGCAGGACAACTCCGCCTGGCTCAGCGAGCCGCAGGTTCGACAGCTTGGCCGCCCGCCATATGGACCGCGAAAAACCGTTCGACGACCCACCGCGCCGATCCAGCGTTCCCGCGTCACCGGCTGGTCGATCACACCAACGACCGGCGTTGCGTCGTCGAGCAGCGCGATCAGCGTGCCGAACGTCGGTCGGCCACTGACGAAGGCGCGGGTGCCATCAATGGGGTCCAGCACCCAGCGCAGCCTGGCCTCGGGACGATCCAGCCCGAATTCCTCACCCAGCACGCCATGGTCGGGAAACCTTTCGGTCAGCACCGCGCGCATGGCCTGCTCGGCGCTGCGGTCGGCGATGGTCACCGGTGAACGGTCGGTCTTGGTATCAACCGCTAAGCTGCTGCGGAAGAACGGGCGCACCACGGCGCCGGCGACGTCCGCCGCGGCTTCAGCGCCTGCTATGAACCTGTCCAGTTCGTCCGGGAGCGTCGGATCGCCTGGCAAGTCCGCTCTACGCCTATTGCTTCGGCGGCGCAGCCGGCGCCGAGGCAGAACCACCAGCCGCCGGGCCACTGCCGGGCGCACCGGCTGGTTTGGCCGATCCTTCCGGCGCATTTGGCTGCGGAGCTCCCGTCCCTGCACCACCGGCGGATGGCGCAGCGGTCGCTGGAGCCTGCGCCTCCTGCGGCGACGGCAACGCAACCGGATTATCGGACAGAGAACGCAGATAGGCGATCACATCGGCCCGCTGCTTGTCGCTGGTGATGCCGGCGAACGACATCCGGGTACCCGGGGCATAGGTGCTGGGCTTGTAGAGCCACTGGTTCAGCGCGTCGAAGGTCCAAGGCTGACCCTTGAACTTCTGCATCGCCGGCGAATAGTTGAACCCCTCTTCATGGTCATGCGGTGCGGAGACGATGCCGTACAGGTTCGGGCCCACGCCGGGCTTGCCGCCCTTGTTGAAGGTGTGGCACGCGACGCAGACCTTTTTCGCGTACTGTTCGCCGTCCTGCGCGTTGGCGCTGGCGAGCAACGGCGCGATCGGTGCTGGTCCCGCCGGCTTGGCTTCGCCGCCACCGCCCGCGGCGGGAGCGGCGGCAATCGCTAAGGCAGGCTTCTCGGGCTGCCGCACGTGCACCAGGGAGTCGCCGATCAGGCCAGTGAGAAAGAACAGGATGCCAGCGATCAGAATCGCGGCAATTCCCTTGTTGACTTCCATGCTGTCCATACGGCGTGACTTCTCCATCCAAGGCGAGCGCACAAAGGCACCGGCACCACGTTGCACGCGGCCGTTGGCCTTCATAAGGTGCGCGGCACCATAGGGACTCGGCCTTAGCCCATCAACCCGTGAACCCCATCGTCATAATCCCAGCCCGCATGGCTTCCACCCGACTGCCCGGCAAGCCACTGGCGGACATAGACGGCAAGCCGATGATCGTGCACGTGCTGGAGCGCGGCTGGGAAGCCGACCTCGGTCCAGTCGCTGTCGCATGCGGCGAAACGGTGATCGCCGATGTGGTGCGCGCGGCCGGAGGACGAGCGGTGCTGACTGATCCCGACCTGCCTTCGGGCTCCGACCGCGTGTTCGCCGCCCTGGCGGAACTGGACCCGGACGCGCGCCATGATGTGGTGGTCAACCTGCAAGGTGATGTGCCGACGATCACTGCGGCGCAATTGCGCCCGGTGATCGATCCGCTGAGTGATCCCGCCTGTGACGTCGGCACGCTGGTGCTGCCGATCGCCTCCGAGCAGGAGGCGAACACTGACTCATTCGTCAAAGCAGCCTGCGCGTTCGCTGCAGGCCAGTCGGTGGCGCCGGCGCTCTATTTCTCGCGGCAGCCGATCCCGTGGGGTGGTGGGCCGCGTTGGCACCACGTCGGCATCTACGCCTTCCGGCGCGCCGCGCTCGAGCGTTACGTTGCGTTGCCGCCGTCGCCGCTGGAAATCCGCGAACAGCTCGAACAACTGCGAGCGCTGGAAGCGGGCATGCGGATCGCGTGTGCACGTATCGACCATGGGTTGTTCGGCGTCGACACGCCCGAGGATCTGGAACGGGCCCGCCGCCTGCTGGGTCGTTGAGGACAGCATGGTCGCAAAGATCGCCTTTCAGGGTTTGCCGGGTGCCTATTCGGACCTCGCTTGCCGCGTCGCGTATCCCGACATGGCAACGCTGCCCTGCGAGTCCTTCGAGTCCGCCATGGATGCGGTGCGCGAAGGGGAAGCAAATCTCGCCATGCTGCCGTGCGAGAACAGCCTCGCCGGTCGGGTCCCCGACATCCACCACCTGTTGCCCGAGTCCGGCCTGTTCGTCATCGGCGAGCACTTCCACCGCGTCGAGCATTGCCTGCTCGGCGTAAAGGGCGCTGCGATCAGCGACCTGCGGCGGGCGCATTCGCACACCGTCGCACTCGGCCAGGTGCGCCATAGCCTACGGCGGCTCGGACTGACCCCCGTGGTGCAGGCGGACACCGCCGGTGCCGCCCAATTGGTCGCGGAATGGGGCCGCAAAGAAGAGGCGGCGATCGCCTCCGCCCTGGCGGCCGAGATCTACGGCCTCGACATCCTGGCGGCAAACGTCGAGGACGCCCCGCATAATACGACACGCTTCTACGTAATGGCGCGCGAGGCACGCACCCCTGACGCTGGCCTGGCCAACCTAATGACCACGTTCGTGTTCCGGGTCAGAAACGTGCCGGCGGCACTCTACAAGGCACTCGGCGGCTTCGCGACCAATGGGGTCAACATGACCAAGCTGGAGAGCTACATGCTCGGCGGCCATTTCGTCGCAACGCAATTCCTATGCGATGCCGACGGCCACCCTGAGCAGCCAGGCCTGCGGCGCGCGTTGGAGGAGTTGTCGTTCTTTTCATCCGAGGTGCGAGTGCTCGGGGTGTATCCCACCGCGCCGTTCCGGCTGGAACAAGGCCGCTAGACCGACTGCAGCGCCGCTTCGAGCCGCCGGGCGGCGTGCGCGGCGAGCGCTGCCGGCGTGCCGGCAAAGCCCATGACCAGGCCGGCCATGCGCGGCGGACCAGCGAAATAGGCGGCCAACGGCGACACGGCCAAGCCGCGCGCGCGACAAGCCCGGACCGCGGCAGCCTCGTCGATCTCGTCGGGCAGGCGACCGACCATGTGGAGCCCGCCTGGCGCCGGAATAGGCGCGATTGACGGCGCGTGCTGGGTGATCGCCGCAAGCAAGGCGGCACGGCGGCGGGCATACTCGGTCCGCATCCTGCGAACGTGCGGCGCAAGCAACCCCTGCCGCATGAACTCTGCCAGGATCGCCTGATTCAGTGCGTCGATGCCGCGGTCCATCAGCATGCCGAGCCGCACAAAGGCCGCGACCAGTGGGGGCGGCACCACCGCGAAGCCAAGCCGCAGAGCGGGGGCCAGCGTCTTGCTGAATGTGCCGCAATAGATCACCCGGCCGGCACGGTCGAGCGTGGCCAGCGGCGGCAGCGGATGCCCGCTCCATCGGAATTCCGAATCGCAGTCGTCCTCCAGGATCCACGCGTTTGCCTTGCCTGCCCAATCCAACAGTGCAAGCCGTTGCGCCACCGGCAGTGCACCACCGAGTGGCGTAGCGTGCGAAGGAGCGACCAGCGCCAAACGGGCATTCGGGGCACGCTCGATGCCAGCAGCGACGTCGAGACCCTCTGTGTCGCTCGGAACCGATACCGGAGTGGCGCCAGCCGCGAGCAGTGCCCCCCGGCCTGCGATGTAACCCGGATCCTCTACCCACACGGTGTCGCCAGGGTCCAGCAGCAGCTCGGCAGCAATGCGCAGCGCCTGCTGGGTGCCGGCGGTGACCACGATATTGGCTGGATCGGCAAGCAGACCGCGCGTCGCCGCGAGATGCGCGGCAATCTGGGTGCGCAGCTCCTCTAGACCCTGGGGTGGCGGGTACCCGGTCAGGTCGCTCGACAGCGATTTCAGCACCCGAACTGCGCAACGAGTCCACGCATCCTTTGGAAACAGGTCGGGGGCTGGGACGCCCCCCGCCAGCAAGGTCCCAACACCCGTGTCACGCGGCGCGGCGGAAAATGGCACACTCGCCAGCTGTTGACCGCGCCTCGACAGTGGGCTTGCCGCGGTCGGCGCGGGCACGGCCGGACCGGGTGCCGCGTCCGGCAGGTCCGGTGCGACGAACGTACCGCTGCCCGTGCGAGCGCGCACGTAGCCCTCGGCTGCCAGGCGCTCATAGGCCAGCACAACCGTTTGTCGCGCCACGCCCAGTTCGCTGGCGAGTGCGCGTGTCGGGGGCAACCGGGCACCGGCCGGCAAGGCCCCGGCGAGAATGCCCTGGCGAAGTCGATCGAAGACCGCCTGTTGGCGGGTTTGGTCTGTCAGGAACATAGTATTCTCGGCAAGAACCCTAGTCCAATGGACAGGTCCTGGCCAGACTAAACCCTCGGCTCCTACGTGGCTCTCGGGGAGAGGGGTACGAGATGCATCCAGCTACCTGCCTGCTCGCGAAGCTCCGTGGCCATCCGGCGCCAATACGGCACAATAAAACGTTCGAATGCAGCCGGCAGGCATGGTTTCTGGGGTGCCGCTTCCACATGGATCGTTTGGCGATGCGATCCAGCGAAGCGTCGCTTGATGCGATCGGTCACTCCAGGGACAAATACATCGTGCAGTTCAACCACGAGTTCCGTTTCGCAGAGGGCGGGAACCTCCTCCGGGTCCAGCAGAAAGTCCTCAGCGCCCTCCACATCCATGAATACGAGAGCGTGCGGTTCGCGCCGGAGTTCAGCAGACAGATCCGCGGCCTCGCATTTGGCTACCCGTGTCTCCACACGATCGGTCACGCCGTTGAGGCGCAGATACTTGCTCATCAGGTGGGCGCGGGTCGGATCCATTTCATACGCCACGATCCGCGTATTGGGGCACCGCTTTGCGAAGCCTGCGGCATAGTAGCCGTGGGCCGCCCCAACAACGATGATCGCGCGTGGCGGGTGTTCGATGATATTTTCGACGACTGGCTGCAGGCTCTGCTCGTAGGTGCCCAGCATGTCCCAGTAGCCGCCGGTGCCGCCGCTGCGCGGGCAACGAAGGCCGGCAAAAGGCCCCGCCAGCACAGTTCCGTGCACATCCAGCACGGTGGCCGCTAACGGGTATCTGACCTGGTTGCGCAGCAGGCGAAACAGCCGGGCAAAATGGACAATCCCGGGAAAGACCCGCTTCGCCCGTTCCCGCCACGGGCTGCTCATTTCGCCAAGCATGCGACCTTCTGCGGCGCTATCCCGCAGCCCAACAAGCCTTGTCGATCAACTGTGCAAGGTCCGTCCAACGTAATGAGGCATGCTCAGTGGCACAGTGCCCGCACGAAAATCGGCCTCGAGGTGTCGTATCAGAAGCCTTCGCGCTCCAGCCGTTTGCGCTCGAGCTTGCGTGCGCGTCGCACCGCCTCGGCTGCCTCGCGGGCCCGCCGCTCGGACGGCTTTTCATAGTGCCGCCGAAGCTTCATCTCGCGGAAAATCCCCTCCCGTTGCATCTTCTTCTTGAGCGCCTTCAGCGCCTGGTCAACGTTGTTGTCGCGTACGAGTACTTGCACTTGGCCGCCTTCTCCTTCTCTGCTGTGGTCGCTCCCCGCTGATCGGGGACGCGCCCTATATCACGTGATGAATCTGGAGGCCACATGGCGATTTTGAAGATAGCGCGCATGGGTCACCCCGTTCTGTTGCAGAATTGCGAGCCAGTGACAGACCCGGGAGCGCCCGAAATCCGCCGCCTGGTGGCCGACATGATGGAGACCATGGAGGATGCCGGCGGTGCCGGCCTCGCTGCTCCTCAGGTGCACGTGCCGTTGCGCCTGTTCGTGTTCTGGGTTTCCGAGGCGCGCGGCCTGGCCGACCCCGACGACATCCCTGTCGGCAATACGGTCGTCATCAACCCCGAGGTCGAGTTGCTGACCGACGATCGGGTCCTGCGCTGGGAAGGGTGTCTGTCGATACCCGGCCTGCGCGCCGCCGTACCGCGCGCGCCCCGCATCCGCTATCGCGGCGTCGACTGCGACGGCGCCGTGGTCCAGCGGGAGGTGTCCGGCTTCCATGCCGGCGTGGTGCAGCACGAGTTCGATCATCTCAATGGCATCTTGTATCCGATGCGGATGAAGGATTTCTCGCTGTTCGGCTTCACCGAGGAACTAGCCCGCGCCGCCGCAGCGCAGCAGGCCTGTTGATGCCGCCGGAACGCAGCCCGGAGCGGGACGCCGCAATCGCCGCGATGCTGCCGCACGTTCCCTTTGATGGCTGGACCTATCGGGCACTGCGCCGTGGCCTTGCCGGGATCGAGGCCCCGGCCGACGACGCAGCGCTGCTGTTCCCCGGTGGGGCCAGCGACATGATCGAAACGTTCTGCGACTGGGCCGATCGCCGGATGGAGGAAGATGCAAGCGCCCTCGATCCTGCATTGCCCCTGCACCGGCGGGTGCGCATGATCATCGTGCGTCGACTGGAGCAGAACCGCCCCTACAAGGAGGCAATCCGCCGTGCGCTGGCGCAGCTGGCGCTGCCGGGGCACGCAGCGCTCGCCGCCACCATGACCGCGCGCACCGTCGATGCCATCTGGCACGCTGCCGGCGACCGCTCCACCGATTTCAGCTGGTACAGCAAGCGGGCGATCCTCGCTGGGGTATGGGGAGTGACTCTGCTCTATTGGTTGCGCGACGTCAGTGAGGATGATGCGGCAACGCTGGCCTTCCTGGATCGCCGCCTGGCTGGCGTGGGTCGGATCGGCTCCGTTCGTCGACGGGTGGAAGCGACAATCGGCCGGCTGCGACCGGCCTGAAGGAGCCGTCGATGCCCGACCGCTATGCAAACTACAACCGACTGACCTTCGATCGACCGCACCCGCGTGTGCTGCGCATCACGATGGGCGAAGGCCAGGAGCGACCGAACCCGGTCGATGCCACGATGCATCGCGAGCTAGGGGACATCTGGCGCGATGTCGACGCTGACCCTGACGTGAATGCAGTCATCATCACTGGTGCCGGCCGCGCCTTCTCCGCCGGTGGCGACTTCGCGATGATCGAGCAGATCATGGGAGATTTCGACACCCGCGCCCGGGTTTGGAAGGAGGCGCGCGACCTCGTCTACAACATCATCAATTGTGCGAAGCCAGTGGTGAGCGCGATGCGCGGGCCGGCGGTTGGTGCTGGGTTGGTCTGCGGCCTGCTCGCTGACGTGTCGATCGCCAGCAAGGACGCGCGCATCATCGACGGTCACACTCGGCTTGGCGTCGCTGCCGGCGATCATTCGGTGATCGTGTGGCCGCTGCTGTGCGGACTGGCGAAGGCAAAACACTACCTGTTGCTGTGCGACGCTCTGTCGGGTGCGGAGGCCGAACGGGTCGGACTGATCTCGCTGGCGGTCGAGGATGCGGAGCTGGACGCCAAGGCGCTGGAGATCGCCACGCGTCTGGCCGAAGGCGCACAGAGCGCCATCCGCTGGACGAAGTATGCGCTGAACAACTGGCTGCGCATGGCAGGACCGTCGTTCGATGCCTCGCTGGCGCTGGAGTTCATGGGATTCAGCGGTCCCGAGGCGAAAGAGGGTCTGGCCTCGCACAAGGAGAAGCGACGTCCAGCATTCCCAAAGGGATCGCCAGTATAGTCTAAGTCTAGTGGCCGAGCGCTGAGGCGCGTTTGACAGCTCATGTCGAGCGATGACCACCACCGCGCGCCGTATCGAAGAAGAACGGATCGCGCGGCGTGCCGTCATTCGCCATGGCATGTTGATGAAACATGGGAAATCCCGCGGGCAGATACGTCTCAGGGCGCGCACCGTCGATGAAGATGTGGCGCGCGTTGGCAGGATTGATGGGGAACCAGGTCGGGTCGTCAAATGTCCCACTATAGATGCCGCAGGTGTCCGGGAACCGTTCGAAGGTGACATACAGCTTCGTTGCGCACTTCAGACAGGAGCGGATGTAAAGGCACTTGCCGCTGCCCTCGGAGATGTGCGTGTAGATCGACGGAGTACCACACGTAACGCCCACATCGTCGGACCGAAATATCGGCTCGACCATAAAGGCTCCGCCTGTTGCTCGCTGACAGAATCGGCAGTGACAGATCGTCACCCGGAGCGGCTCTCCTCGGGTCTGATAGCGAATGGCACCGCAGAGGCACCCTCCTTGATGGATGCTCACCATCTTCATTTACTCCGGGAACATGACGTGAATGTGCAGTCGAACGGTCATCGCGGCACTGTACCGGTCGATTTCAGATGGTGTTCCACACCTGGTACGTTGACCCATCGGTGCATGGACTCCTCCCAGGAGGAAAACGTTGGTGGCGGAAATTCGGGATCATTGAACGCACCGACCGCCAATCCGTAAACTTCCGGCGAAGCATCAGCTTCCCAGGACAATGTCGTGCCACACGACGGGCAAAAGTAATTCCGTACTTCCCGGCCAGACTCAGTGCTGCGGGCGTACAATGTAGCTTTGCCCTCAGTGCGAACTGAGGACTTTCGAAAATAGCAATTACAACTGAACACTGAGCCCGTGCGTTGTTGACAGGTGACACAGTGGCACAGACTCACGCGGATTGGTTCACCCGACGTTATTGCCCTCAAGGAGCCACACTGACACTGCGCTATTCTGTCCATCGGTCGCTTCCATTCATTTTTCAGGATTTCAGGGCTGCGCTAATTTCTGGTATATGGATGACATCCTGGCGCTGATAGGCTGTCGTGCGACGACACCAAAGAAGCCCGGTTCCCACAAGCCGCGCCAGCAGAAAAACTCAAACTAAGACACCACCCAAATACCGACCGCTCACGTCACTTCGCCAGAGGCCACTCGCAACCCAGACAAGAACATTTCCCTCTGGGCGGGATCGCGGAAGCCAACAGTCGGAGGCATGATTGCCGGAGTGATCGCTCGTAGCCGTGCTACCACCTCTCGCGCCTCGTCAATCCGGCCCAGATGGACGTAGCAGGACGCAAGAAATCGATTGGCAAGCGGATAGGACGGATTCTCTTGGAGACCTATCTGCAGAAAGGATGCCGCTGTTTCCAATCTGCCACAGAACATATGCGCGATGCCGATATTGGTGTTCTGGGCCCACTGTGGGCTACGAGGGCTCAGACGCAGTGAGGTCTCGTAATGCTTGATCGCGACTTCAGGCTGCCCAAGGTACAAATGAGCATTCCCGCTCCATCGCCATGCCCAATATGAGTTGGGATTGACGGCAATCGCGCGAGCGAGGATCGCCATGCCATCATTGATATCCTCATTGAAATAATTCAGTAGATGGGCGATGCACGCAAGTGCCATGGAATCGTCACCGGTCATTCGCAATGCGCGACGCGCAAGATCGATCGCAATGCGGCGGTTAGCTTGCTGGTCTTCGACCTTCCCGATCGCATCGAGGACGGCACGGCAGTATCCGGCAATAGCCATGGCCTTGCCGAAATTAGCGTCCTGTTCGATGGCCTGCTCCAGGAGACCCAGGGCACGTTGGGTCGGTCCCCACTCATACGTCCCGACATCCGGCATAGCTCGCAGAAATAGATCGTAGGCCGTCAGGCTGTCGGTGGGACGTTCAGCGGACCGCTTCACCTCGGCAGCTTCCAATGTAGGTTCGATGATCCCAGCCACACTCGACGCCACGCTGTCCTGGAGGTCAAAGACATCTTCAAGTGGACCGTCAAACCGATCCGCCCACAGATGGGTGCCGGCCTCGGCCTCAATCAGCTGTGCGGTGATGCGCACCCGACCACCACTTTTCCGCACGGATCCCTCAAGCAGGTAGCGTACCCCCAGATCGCGTCCGACCTGTTTCAAATCGAGCGCTCGCTGCCCCTTGTAGGTGAAGCTTGAATTGCGAGCGATCACGAACAGCCATTTTATGCGCGCCAAGGCGGTGGTGATCTCTTCGACCATGCCATCGGCGAAGTAATCCTGCTCTGGGTCGCTGCTCATGTTGTTGAAGGGCAACACCGCGATCGAAGGCTTATCAGGCAGCCGTGGGGGCATGCTCCGGTGATGCAGTACCGGCGTGGTGCTCTGATCAACCCGGACCATGAACGCCTCGATTGGTCGCGCGATGTTCTTTAGGTTGAGCACGCCTAATTCATCGAATTCTAAACCGAGTCGTCCATGCACGTGGTCGCGTACGGATCGCGA
>JBKPSV010000265.1:0-24792 GCA_046735215.1 Pseudomonadota bacterium
GCCGATAGCGTTGGACACGGCATCGACTGAGCGACCGGCGGCGTTTCGCAGCCAGTGTTTCAGCTTGGCGAACAACTGCTCGATCGGGTTGAGATCGGGAGAGTATTTCGGCAGGAAGAACAGCTTGGCGCCGACCGAGCGAATGATCCGGCGGATTGCCTTGCCACGGTGGCTGCCGAGATTGTCGATCACGACGATATCGTCGGAACGCAGTGTTGGCAGCATGACCTTCTCGACGTAGAGCCGGAAGCGTTCGCCGTTGATCGGGCCATCCATCAGCCATGGCACCTCGACACGATCGAGCCGAAAAGCGGCGAGAAAGGTCACGGTCTTCCAACACCAGGCGCGACAGATCGATCCGATGGCGATAGCGCAGCCACTGCGCACGCCGGCGCGCGGGTCTGATCGGCGCCGGACGCTATGAACGCAGTGGCGAGCGCACGAATTGGGGCAATGGGCATTGCGATCGGGTGCTCGACACTCGGCTGCGCTCGCTGCAGCTGTGCATCCCGCAGCTGCGTCAGGGCAGCTACTTCCCGCCGTTCCTGGAGGCGTGAAAGGTCTCGGAGAAGGCGCTGTCGGGGTGATCCTTGAGGCCTGGATCGGCGGTGGTTCGACGCGGCGAGTGGACGAGCTGGTGCAGGCGATGGGCGGCGATAATGCCGTGGGGGAATGGACCGGACCCCCATCAAGGCTAGATCGTAATGCGAAGTCAGTAGCTCCAGTGGCTACTGTCTTGAGGCGGAGTATCCAAGCCCCTCCACCACGACTCAGCAGTAGAGCTTGCGTGGCTTGCATCGCTCGCACCTACGCCAAGGTATTGGCGCTGGGGTTGTCAACAGCGGGCGCCGAGCCAACGCCGTTATGGTTTGTTGGCCGGATAGTATGGGAGCGGGTGTCGTGGCATCGGCGGGCACGGCTTCGGCTCATCAGGTGTGCCGCAATTGTTTGTGTTGAACGCCTCGGGGCTCATGCTCGGTCCGGCATTGGGGGCGTAGAGCGGCGCGCCTGGTGCCGGTGCGCTGGGCGGCACGTAGCCCGGCGGTGGCTGTGCGACCGCAGAATGATCGGGCTGCAGGAGCGCCGACAGGGTAAGCAGTAGCAGTAGGAGTATGCGACGCATCCAATCCTCCGGAGTTGTGTCTGCCGGGCGATGGGGAAAACCGAAGCAAGGTCTATACGTCCCGACTTTCACGCGATCGGTCAATACCGTATCAGACTGCACGTCCGGCAACGCAACTGATGTTAAGTACAACTGAAAGCGGCGGTCGCTATGTAACCGTTGATAAGGAAATCTATGCTGCGAGGCCGACATCAACCCCCGACAAGTACGGGCAGAGGTCGGCCAAGAGTGTGCACCACATGACAAAGACGGCTACATAAACCTGACCCGCGGGTGGTCAGGCTGATGGCTCCCCATCCGGACGTCAACGCGCTCGAAAAGCAGTGCGGCGCCACCGATGATGACGAGGATGCAGGCCGCCAATAGAACCAGGGTCTTCGGCAATGACCGATGCCCGGGCAGAGCACGTTCGGCGTATCCGTAATTCTTGAGCCACCTGCTGTCGAACTGAAATGGGCGCACTTTTGCCCCCGCTGGGCTGTCCCGCTCGAGTTGCGAGCGCGGTGCGATCTTCGGCCAAAACTGGCTCAGCGATATGAAGTCTTTCACATGCAAAAGGCCTCCCGCGAGGCGAACGGCAAGGGAACACCGTCAAGACCTGCGCGCTACCGCCGCAAGGAGCCGACGACGGGATCGTGAACACCTCAGGGATGCAGCGAGAAACGCCAACGGCACCGGGGAGGACACGGCGCGGCCGGAATGGCGATCGCAGGACGCAAATCGAGCGCAAGCTGGACAAGGCTTCGGGCCCCCCCTCACGACGCGCCCGGCGATGTCCCGGCCCAGTGGTGCCAGACGTCGACGTAGCAGCCTAAAGCCGCCGCGAGGGCGGCTCTTCGCATTCGAACCCACAGCAGCGAGAAGACATCCGGCTCAGAGAGGGTAGAATGGACCTACTGCAGAGCGCACCACCGCGATGCCGCCTGGGCGCTCCGGCGCCGCTCCTTGGCTTCCTGTTGTAGTTGCAGTTCTTGCAACCGCCGGACGGCCGCGTCCTCGTTGGAAAAGCGGCCGACCAGGCGATGCTCACCATCCTCGTGGATGGCCTCGATCCAGTAGCTTCGCCGGCGTGGCACTATTGCATATGCAACCATATGCCCAACCTCGCACAGACCATGCCATGGCACGTTCCATCCATCTCCGCGTCCTGTCAGCAGATTCTGCCATTGCACCTCCCGTCGATGGCACGTTCCAGTCACGTTAAACGACAAGAGAACCGTAGCAGCCCTATGCTGCCGCACGTGGGCAGGCCGCGCAGGCCAAACAATCGACTACAGCGGCGTAATCTAGCCGCGTTGGATCAACTCGATCGACACGTCCTGCGGCGCCGTCAGAAATGCGATACGCACACCTGGCCGGATGGTCTTCGGTTCCATCGTGAACAGCACGCCCTTGGTCTTCAGTTCAGCCACAGCGGCGTCGATGTCCGCGACTGTCAGGCCAAAATGGTCGAGCCCCATGTAGGGCGTCTGGGGCGAAGGCCCGGTGTCGGTTGGATCCGCCTTGGTGATAAAGATTTTCTGGCCCGTGAGATCGAGATCGTAGCGCGTCGATCCATCGGCTTGCGGCGTCCGAACGATCTCGGCACCCAGCTTGTCGTGGTACCAGGCGGCGGTCGTCGCCGGATCGGGCGAACGGAGATGAATGTGTTCCCAGGTGAACTTTGTCATGGATTGTCTCCCGCTTGCATGGCCGCATTAACCAGCCGGATGGTGGACCAGGCAAGTATGGTCTTGCGAACCGCGCAGCCGTCCTGAGAATACCCGCATGTCCCGACGGACCGTTGAGATCACTACCGACCTCATGCTGCGGGCCTACCGGCACGGCCTGTTCCCGATGGCCGAAACCCGCAAGGGCGATCGGCTCTACTGGCTGGACCCCGAAAAGCGCGGCATTCTGCCGCTGGACAGCTTTCACCTGTCCCGTCGCCTCACGCGCACGGTGTTGTCGAACGTGTTCGACGTGACCGTCGATCAGGACTTCGCCGGCACGATTGCCGGTTGCGCCGAGCCCGCGCCAGGCCGCGATGACACCTGGATCAACCCCCAGATCGAGCGGCTGTTTTCCGAATTGCATCGCCTCGGCCACGCCCACTCGGTGGAATGCCGACAGGAAGGACAACTCGTCGGTGGACTCTATGGGGTCGCAATCGGCGGCGTGTTCTTCGGCGAAAGCATGTTCAGCTTCACTCGCGACGCCTCCAAGGTCGCGCTGGTGCATCTCGTCGCGCGGCTGCGCCTAGGCGGCTTCCGACTGCTGGATACCCAGTTCGTCACCGCCCATCTCGCGCAGTTCGGTGCGGTGGAACTGGCGCGGGAGCAGTACAAGACCCGACTGACCCAGGCGCTGACGGCGCCCGCGCAGTTCCCGGCGAAAACGGAGTCGGCGGCGCTTGAAGCTGAAATCCGCCGGCTTGCGGCGGGATAAGTCGATATGCGCGGCCGCCTTCCTGTGGCCGCGCTGCGGCTCATCGGGGCCCGCACCGCACGAACGAACCGTCGAGCTAGAATGCGGTGGGCGGCCACTCTGCAGACCGGGCGGACCAGTCCCTCCACGAGGCGCATGTAACCATTTGCCGCCTTCGCTAGACGAATGATCGTGGTCTATGACGTGAGCAGGTTTGTGGCAGAAGATAGTCGCTCTCAACAGCATGGCCGTCATGCCCGACACCGAATCGGCGAAAGCCTACGCCCGCTCCACTACCGGAGCGCGGCGATGATCGTCCCGTGGCGCGACAGGCACGGGCGCTTTCTACCGCTGAAAGCGACGGTGCTGACAGCGAGCTTTGTCCCTGCCCTCGTGCTTGCCTACTGGTGGGCAGCCGACATGCTCGGCGCACGGGCGGTGAACGAGGTCATCCATAATACGGGTCTCTGGGCGATCCGCTTCCTGATGATCTCGCTCGCCATTACCCCAGCGGCGCGGCTGCTGAGTTGGCCACGCCTGCTTACCGTCCGGCGGATCGTCGGGTTGACGGCATTGGCCTACGGTGTGGCGCATCTATCGCTCTACGTCGTGCAAGAGAACTTTCATCTCCTGTTCGTCGCCACGGAAATCGTGCGGCGCTTCTACCTGACCATTGGGTTCATCACGCTTTTGGGACTGGCGGCGCTTGGCTGGACGTCGACTGACGCCTGGATGCGCGACCTGGGCCGGCGCTGGAAATTGCTGCATCGGTCGATCTACGTGCTCGCTGTCATGGCGCTGCTGCATTACTTCATTCAGTCGAAGTCGAAAGTGTCAGAGCCGGTCTTCGTCTCCGGCCTGTACGTCTGGCTGATGCTGTGGCGCAGCCTGCCGATGGGCTGGCAACGCAGCGTGCTCGCGCTGCCGCTGCTCGCCGTGCTCGCCGCATTGGCCGCCGCGAGCATCGAGTTCGCCTGGTATGGCGTGGCGACCGGCATCAGTCCGTGGCGCGTCCTGGCAGCGAACGAGACCTTGCGCTTCGGCCTGCGTCCCGCCCACTACGTCGCGCTTGTCGGGCTGGCGGTGGCGCTGCTCGCGGCGGCACGCCGCTTCGGTGGGCTGCCGCGATCCAAGCCGAGGATGGCGTAAGGCCTACACGACACCATCGGCGCGCAGCCGCCGCACATCGTCCGCACTGACGCCGCACAGCGACGCGAGTAGCTCTGCGGTGTGCTCGCCCAGCATCGGCGGGCGGGTGACGTCCGCGGGTGATTCGGACAGCTTCACCGGACAACCCACGGTTTGGTAGGTCCCGCGCGTCGGGTAGTCGACGTCGACGATCATGTCGCGCGCGCGCAGATGCGGATCGGTCAGCACCTCGCCGGTATCCAGCGTGGCACCGCAGGGAACACCGGCTTCACCCATCAGCCGCATCACCTCGTGCTTGCTGCGCTGGCGTGTCCAGGTCTCGACGAGCGCATCCAGCGCGGCGCGGTTCTCCCAGCGCGATTCGGCTGAAGCGAAGCGCGGATCATCGGCAAGCTCCGGCTGGCCCATCGCAGCCACGAACGCCCGCCACATCTGTGGCTGGGCGAAGATGTAGACGTAGTCGTTCGGGCCGCGCGGTGCGCACTGATACGTTGTCCCCGGTACGGTGCGGCCGAGCTGATTACCCTGGCGTGGCATCGGCCGACCGGAGCGCTGGTGATCGCGCAGGCTGACGCGGATCAGGTTCACCACCGCGTCCTGCATCGAGACCTCGACGTGCTGGCCCTTGCCGGTCTGATGCCGTTGGTTCAGCGCCGCCAGGATGCCGATTGCCATGTGCATGCCGGTCCCCGAGTCGCCGATCGCCGGGTAGAGGTAGGTGGGAGGATTTTCGGGGAATCCGGTGACGCTCATCGCGCCGCCCATGGCCTGGGCGATCGGCTCAAAGCTCTTGAAGCCGCTGTAGGGACCGTAGGTGCCGAAGCCCTTGATGGTGGCGTAGATCAGACGGGGATTCAGCTTCGACAATTCCTGGTAGCCGAGACCCAGCCGGTCCAGGGCCCCGGGGCCGAAATTCTCCAGCAAGACGTCGGACTGTTCGATCACTTGCCGGAACAGCCTTTTGCCCTCTTCGCTCTTCAAATTCAGCGTCAGGCTGCGCTTGTTGGCGTTCAGCACGAGGAAAAACAGGCTGTCGCTGTCTGCGCGATCGCGCATGTTGGTGCGCGCGACGTCGCCCCCCTTCGGCTCCTCCAGCTTGATCACATCGGCGCCGAGGAACGCCAGGATCTGCGCACAGGCGGGGCCCGCCTGATTGTGCGTCATGTCGATCACGCGGATGCCAGTCAGGGCCTGGGTCATGCAGTTGCTCCTCGGTGGGAAAGTCGCGTCTCGATCTGTGTCAGCAGCTCGGTAAGCCCGACGCTCATGATCACCAGCACCAAGATCGCGGCGTAGGTGCCGGTGGCGTCGAATACTCCGGAATAATATTCGATCATAAAGCCGATGCCACTGTTGGATGCGATCAGCTCCGCCAGCAGGGTGTTGGTGAACGCGTAGCGCACGGCGATGCGCATGCCGGTGAAGATCCAGGGCAGCGTTGCGGGAATCAGCACCTTGCGGATGACCTCGAGCCGCGTCGCGCCCATCAGCGACAGGGCTCGCGTCAGATCGCGATCGACGTTGTGCACGCCGTCGAGCGTAGCGTTGAGCACCAGGAAGAAGACGGTGATGGCGACCAGCGCCACCTTCGACTCGATGCCGATGCCGAACACGATGACGAACAGCGGCGCCAAGGCGATCTTCGGCATCGCGTAGAGCGCCGAGATGTAGGGGGACAGCACGCGATTGAGCCGCGGCATCAGGCCCAGCAGCAGGCCGATCGCAATACCGATAGCAGTGCCGATTGCGTAGCCGAGTGCCATGGCGAGCAGCGTGGCGCCGACATGTTCCCACAGTGATCCGTCGCGCAGCCAGGCCAGCAGCCGCGCGACGATCTCGACGGGGCCACTCATCCAGAAGCGCACGTTGGCACTCGGCAGGTACTGCCAGGCTGCGAGGATGATCAGCGCCAGTGTAAGGCGTGCGAGCGATCGTCCGGCGGGGGTGGCGAGGGCGGCTGCCACCAAAGCTCCCCCTCCCCTTGCGGGAGGGGGGAGGGGGGAGGGGGCTTCGGGCCAGGCACCGCCCCCTCCCCCTAACCCCCTCCCGCGAGGGGAGGGGGAGTGTCTTTGCGCCTGCCGTTGCGTGACCTCGCTCACACGTCAGTCCCCCGCGTGACCTCGTCCTTCAGCTCATCCCACAGCGCCTCGTGCAGATGGGCGAACTCTTCGGTGAAGCGAATGCGGAAGACATCCCGCGGACGTGGCAGCTCGATCGAACGGATCGCACGTATACGTCCCGGTCGAGCGCTGAACACCACCACGCGGTCGGCGAGCGTGATCGCTTCCCCAAGGTCATGCGTGACGAACACCACGGTCATCCGCCGCTGGCGCGTCAGTTCCTGCAGTTGATCGATCATCAGCAGCTTCAGCTGCGCATCCAGCGCGCCGAACGGCTCATCCATCAACAGCGTCTCTGGCTCGTAGATCAACGTGCGCGCGAGTGCGACGCGCTTGCGCATGCCTCCCGAAAGCTCCGCAGGATAGTGCCTCTCGAAACCGGTCAGGCCGACCAGCGTCAGCATCTGCGTCACGCGCTCGTTGGCCTCGCCCCGTGGCATCGCGCGGCACTTAAGCTCGAGCGCGATGCGCACGTTGTCAGCCGCGGTTCGCCAGGGCAGCAGCGTGTCCTTCTGCGTCATGTAGCCGACCGCACGATTGAGCCCGTCGATCGCAGAGCCGTCATACGACACCACGCCGGCAGTCGGCGGCAGTAGCCCCGCGATCATATTCAGTATCGTCGATTTGCCGCAGCCACTCGGCCCGACCAGCGCGACGAACTCATGGTCCCGTATCGCGAGGTCGATCGGCTGCAGCGCCTCTACCTCGCGGTCGCGCGTGACGAAGCGTTTGCCGACTCCCTGAAGGGCAATCTTCGGTGCCAGGTCGCCCTCGATATCACCCCTGGGCATGGCGCCACCGCAGCAGATGCCGTTCGGCCCAAGCCGTCACCTCGGAGATCGCCAGCCCGAGCAACATCAAGATGAACAGCACCGAATAGAGCGACGTCATGTCGAACTGCGACGCGGCGTCGCTGAGCAGAAACCCAAGTCCGCGTCGCGCCGCCAGCATTTCACCGGTGGTCGCCGCGACCAGTGCGTAGGGCATCGCCGTCTTGATCCCGCCGATGATCCATGGCGAGCACGCCGGTGCCACGACCTTCTGGAACTTTTCCCGCCGGTTCGAGCCCATAAGATCGATCTGCGCGATCAGCTCCTGATCCACCGAGGTCGCGCCGGCGAATGTGTTGAAGAACAGCAGGAAGAACACGACGATGCCGACCAGGACGATCTTCGGCAGCATGTCGAGACCGAAGAACATGATGAACAGCGGCGCCAACGCGACCAGCGGCACGCTGTAGAACGCCACGACAATCGGTCGCACGATGCCGGCCGCGATCGGCGAGCGCCCGAGCAGCAACCCAGCCAGCGCGCCGAGTGTCACGCCGAATGCCACGCCGACAACAACCTCGATCAGCGTTGTGGCCAGGTGGGGGTATAGACTGCCCTGCAGCCACCCGGCGAGCTTCACCGCAATCAGGCTTGGACGACTGGTCCACGTGCCGCCGGAAATGTCTCCCACAGCTTCCCAGCACACCAACAGCAGCAATCCGACCGCCGCCTGCCAAAGCACGATCGGATCGAAGCGTCTTGTCACGTTATTGGCCCAGGATTTCCTTGGCGGCCTGGCGCGACAGGTCAGGGTAGACGAGTTGCTCATAGGTGGCGGAGATCGGCGTCTTCTCCGTCAGGTTCACCATCTTCACCGTATTGACGACCTGCTGCTGCGAGACCACCGGGGTGGTCGGCACTGCCTTGATGTATGTGTCGAACGCGGTGTTGAATTCTGACTCCGGCGTGTCCTGGAAGAATGGGCGCACCATCTTGCGCGCCGCCTCGTTGTCCTCATGAGCAAACTTCATTGCCAGCGCCATCGCACGCACGACGTGCAGCAGCAGCGGGCGCTTCGCCTCCAGCGTGGCGCGGCTGGTGGTGATCACCTGGTAGGGCACGTCGCGATATTCCGGCAACTGGCCGGTCATCGGATCGGCGATGATCTGGCCGATGCCCTTGCTGACCGCCATGTTGGTGAACGGCGACATGAAGGCGAAGCCGTCGGTGCTGCCGGCCTGCGCCGCCGCCACCATCGGTGCGCCAATGCCGATGGGCTGCAACTGCACATCGCGCGAAGGATCCATGCCGCGTACCAGCATGATCGTGCGCATGAATTCGTCGGTGCTGGAACCGGGCGAGGTGATGCCTATCCGCACGCCTTTCACGTGCTTGATCTTTTCGTCCAACGACATGGCGTCGGTGATGCCCAGTCGTTTGATCGCATCGTTGGAGAGCACGAGTGCGATGGGATAGGCGTCGAATGCGGTTGAGATACCGACGAGTTGGCCGCCGCGTCCGACCGCATGCATCGTATGGGCGAAGCCTACCTGGGTGATCTCCGCACTGCCGCCCATCACCGCGGCCGCCTGCCTGGTACCCGAGGAAACGTCCACCGATTCTGGCTCGAGGCCTTCCTGCTTGTAGAACCCTCCGCCGATGGCGATGTACTGCAGCAGGAACGACATGCCCTTGCCGGCGAAGGCGATCGTGACCTTCTGCAGGTCTTCGGCGGCCGCCGGGCGGATCGCGAGAAGGCCAAGCGCCAGCGCTGCCAGACCGATGCCACGAACCTGCATCGAGCGTCCTCCCAGATCTTGTTTGATGCGAGAGTAGTCCAGCCTTGCAGCCGGCGCCACGCCACAGCTATTGTGGCCGCCGGTGCAACATCCAACCATGGGAGGGCTGCATGAGTGCTTATAATCAGCATCATCCGCGCGGCCCTGTCTGGGCCCTGCGACCGATCGTCGCAGGGCTGGCCAGCGGCCTGAACTGACGCGTCCGCATCAGCTTCCCGTCGGCCGGCTCTGAACGCTGCCTGTTCTGCGATTCGCGAGCCGAGAGACACGTCCATGCCAATGATAACTCTGCGCGATGTCGGCGTCCTGTCGCCACATCCGTTGTTTCAAAACCTGTCACTGATCGTCGGCGATGGTGATCGGATCGGGCTGATCGCCGGCAACGGCGGCGGCAAGACCACGTTGCTGCGTTGCCTTGCCGGCATTGCCGAACCGACCTCCGGCGCCATCGTCCGCTCGCGCGGCATGCGCGTCGGTTACGTCGAGCAGGATGTGCCGACCAATCTGCTGAACCTGTCGCTGCCAGAGGCGATCCGTCGTGCACTGCCGGCAGCCGAGCGCGAGAGCAATCAGTGGCGCGTCGATGTTGTGCTCGACGAATTCGCAGCACCGGCCGAACTGCATAACCGTCCGTTGCACGAACTGAGCGGTGGCTGGCAGCGCCTGGCGCTGATCGCGCGCAGCTGGATCGGCGAGCCTGACATGCTGTTGCTAGACGAGCCGACCAACCACCTTGATCTCGGCAAGATCCAGATGCTCGAACGCTGGGTTGCCGGCTGCCATGTCCCGATGGTGATCGCCAGCCATGACCGACGGTTCCTCGACGCCTGCACGACACGCACTCTGTTTCTTCGGCCTGGCATCTCGCGATTCTACGCACATCCCTATTCGCGGGCGCGGCAACTCCTAGCGGACGACGATGCCGCGCAGGAGGCGAAGCTCGCAAAGGACGCTCAGGAGGTGGAGCGGCTGCGGCGCAATGCCAACGAACTGAAGAACGTCGGCATCAATAGCGGTAGCGACCTGCTATTGAAGAAATCCAAGCATCTCCGGCAACGCGCCGCCGCACTGGAACAGACACTGAGCCCGATGCGCCCTGTGCGGGACGGTAAGATCCGACTGACCAATCGTGGGACCCATGCGAAGCTGATGTTGTCACTATCTGGTGTCGACGTGCGCGCGCCCGATGGCCGGATGCTGTTCTGTGTTCCGAAACTCGATCTGTTCCAGCAGGACCGCTTGGTGCTGCTCGGTCGCAACGGCGTCGGCAAGTCGCAATTCGTGCAATTACTGCGGCGTGCGCTGACTGGCGAGGAAGTGCCTGGCCTGCGTGCCAGCGCTTCCATCGTCATGGGTTATGTCGATCAGCTCATGTCGCACCTTCCGGATGCGCTGACGCCGCACGGCTTTATCAGCGATCGGTTCCGACCCGGCGATCAACGCACGATCAGCCTGCTGGCGGGCAGCGGGTTCAGCGTGGACATGCAGCGCCGGCCGATCGGGAGGTTGTCGCTCGGGCAGAAGGCACGGCTTGGGTTGCTCGCGCTGTGCCTGACAGAGCCAAATTTCTATCTGATGGACGAGCCAACCAACCACGTGGATATCGCCGGCCAGGAGCGGCTGGAGTTAGAGATCCTGGCGCACGAGGCGACTTGCATCATCGTGTCCCACGATCGTGCCTTCGTGCAGGCGGTCGGCACGCGCTTCCTGGTGATCAACGGGTGGACGATCGCGGAGATCGACACACCTGAGGAGTACTATCAGGGCCTGGGGTGATGCCTCGAGACTCGCGCGGATGGTCCGGCAGCCCTACCATTGCCTCAACAGGGGAGGGGGATCGCCATGAAGCTCAGCACCGATCGGATTCTGACGACCCATGTCGGCAGCCTGCCGCGACCGCAGGCGCTGGTCGATCTGCTGGTGAAGAAGGATGCGGAGCAGGCCTACGACCATGCGGAATTCGATCGCCAGGTGACCAAGGCAGTCGGTGAGATTGTTGCCCATCAGGTGGCAATCGGCATCGACGTCGTCAGCGACGGCGAGGCCAGCAAGATCGGCTACGCCACCTACATCAAAGATCGCCTCACAGGGTTCGGCGGCGAGCCATTTGTCCCCAAGCCGCAGCGGGATCTGGCGGACTATCCGGAGTTTCGCAATCGCATGACGCAGTTCACCGGGCCACAGGTGTTTCGTCGCTTGTGCTGCATCGGCGACGTGCAATTGCGCGACCACGATGCGGTGAAGGTCGATATCGCCAACTTCAAGGCGGCGATCGAGCAATCGCATCCGGCGGATGCGTTCATGCCGGCCGCCTCACCCGGCGTCGTGTCCGCGTTCCAGCCGAACCGCCACTATCCGACGCACGCTGCCTACATCCGCGCCGTCGCTGACGCGATGAAGGAGGAGTACGAGGCGATCGCCAGCGCCGGCATCGTCGTGCAGCTCGATAGCCCCGATCTGGCGATGGCGCGCCATACCGGCTTTCAGGACCTGACCGAGGAACAGTTCCTGACCCAGGCCGAGCAGCAAGTGGAAGCGCTGAACCATGCGTTGGCCGACGTGCCGGCGGGTTCGGCGCGGCTGCATCTGTGCTGGGGCAACTACGAAGGCCCACACCACTTCGACATTCCGCTGCAGAAGGTGCTGCCGACCATCCTGAAGGCGAAGCCGCAGGCGATCTCGTTCGAAGCTGCCAATCCGCGTCATGCGCACGAATGGGCGGTGTGGCGCAACGCGAAGATCCCCGATGACAAGGTGCTGATCCCCGGCGTGATCGATACTTGTACTAACTATATCGAGCACCCCGAACTGGTGGCGCAGCGTATCTGCCAGTTCGCCGACATTGTCGGCCGCGAGCGCGTCATCGCCGGCACCGATTGCGGCTTCGCGACCTTCGTCGGTCACGCGGGTCGGGTCGATTCCGAGATCGCGTATCGCAAGCTCGGTTCGCTGGTCGAAGGCGCCAAGTTGGCATCGCAGAAGCTGTGGCACTGAGGAGCGGATCATGAAACTCAGCACTGATCGGATCCTTACCACGCATGTCGGCAGCCTGCCGCGACCGCAGCCATTAGTGGCGATGCTGATCAAGAAGGATCGCGACGAACCGTACGACCGCGCCGAGTTTGAGGCACAGGTGAAGCAGGCGGTCGCCGACATCGTCGCGCGCCAGGTCGCGATCGGTATCGATGTCGTCAGCGACGGCGAAGCGAGCAAGGTCGGCTACGCGACCTATGTTCACGAACGTCTCACCGGCTTCAGCGGCGAGCCGTTTGTGCCGAAGCCCAACCGCGATGTCGCCCCTTATGATGACTTCCGCCGCCGGCTGGAGGTGTTCATCGGGCCCCAGCAGATCCGTCGCCTTTGTTGCCAGGGACCGGTTGCGCGGCAGGATCACGCATCGGCCCACCGCGACATCGATAACTTCAAGGCGGCGATTGCCGCGTCAAATCCGGTGGATGCCTTCATGCCGGCAGCGTCACCCGGCGTGGTCTCGACGTTTCAGCCCAATCGCTACTATCCGGATCATCGCTCCTATATCGGAGCGGTGGGTGCGGCGATGCGCGAGGAGTACGAGGCGATCGCCAACGCCGGCATCGTCGTGCAGCTCGACAGTCCGGACCTGGCGATGGCGCGCCACACCGGCTTTCAGGACCTTACCGAAGCCGAATTCTTGAAGCAGGCCGAGCAGCAGGTGGAAGTGCTGAACGACGCGCTGGTCAATATTCCGGCGAGTGCGGCACGGCTGCATCTGTGCTGGGGCAACTACGAGGGACCGCACGACTTCGACATTCCGCTGCAGAAAATCCTGCCGATCGTGCTGAAGGCCAAGCCGCAGGCCATCTCTTTCGAAGCGGCGAACCCACGCCACGAGCACGAATGGACGGTGTGGCGCGAGACGAAGCTGCCGGACGACAAGGTGCTAATTCCAGGCGTGATCGACACCTGCACCAACTATCTCGAGCATCCGGAACTGGTCGCACAGCGCATCTGCCGGTTCGCGGATGTTGTCGGGCGCGAGCGGGTGATTGCCGGCACGGACTGCGGGTTCTCGACATCGGTCGGCACCGCGGGCCGGGTTGATCGCGAGATCGCATTCCGCAAGCTCGCATCACTGGTGGAAGGAGCCCGCATCGCCTCGCGGCGTCTGTGGCGCTGACGGCACCGCGCGCTTCTGAGGCACGTTGCTGGACAGGCGGTCCATCAGCGCCAAAAGAACAGCGGATAAAATGAATGCCAGGTGCAGCCCGACGCTCCAGGCCAGTTCGCGGTCGCTGAGCCGGTCGATGTGCATGAAACCTTCGAGCACCTGAATTGCCGAGATGGCCACGATCGAGGTCATCAGCTTCAGCTTCAGGTCACCGAAGCCGACATGGCCCATCCATTGCGGCCGGTCGTCGTGATGCTCCAGATCAAGGCGGGAGATAAAGTTCTCGTAGCCGGCGAAGATTACCATGAGCAGCAGGTTGCCCATCAACGACAGATCGATCAGGGACAGTACCGCGACCGTCAGCTCCTCACCGCGCGCGGCGAAGCCGTGGGAGAACAGGCTGATTGTCCGGTGAACGAACTCAACGAGTAGTAGCACCAGGCCGCCCGCGAGTCCGACGTAAAACGGAGCCATGAGCCATCGGCTGGAAAACAGCGCCTGCTCCAGCATGCGCTCGACCAATGGGCGGCGTGGCACGACCGTTGGCCTTGTGACGGGACGTGTTTCGTTTTGCATGGTGGCGTCCGCTCGTTCAGCGCCGTCCAAGGCCGAGGCGGTCCTCGATGATGCGGAGCATCGCTACCTCCTGCGGCCATGCGATGCCATCCGCCAGCATGACCTGGCGGGCCGCCTGCGCGATCAAGGGCGAGTCAGCGGTGCGAGAAAGAGGGCGCAGTGCCTCTGCCTCATCGCAAAGCGCAGAGAGCTGCTCGCCGGACGCCCGGCTCGCTGCCTGCTCCAGCAAAGCAAGTGCGGCACGGCGACCGTAGCGCGCGAGCAGGCCATTCCGTCGCAGGCATCTCAGCAGCGCCCTGCGCTCGGCCGAATCCACCACACCATCGGCCAAAGCGACGAGAGCACCGGCGCGCACGACTCCATCGAAGGTCTGCTGGCTCGGCAGCTGGACGATCTGCGGTTCGCGGCGATGGTGATGAGATGAAAAACGGTGGCGTGTCATGCTCTGAGCTCCTGTGCGTTGCAATCACGCGCACGGCGAGCGTCAGCCAGGGAGCGGATTAGCCCCATTAGGTGACCACCGCGCGTGTGCGGTGATCCGACATCGCAGGTTGGCCGCTATCGGCGCGGCGTCCCGCCAGAGGGGCCCGGATCGGCTTTGTTGGACGTTAGCTGGCGTGGTCTTGCGACGAATCAAGATCGCGCAGATCGATTCTCTGTAGCCCGCGCGAGGCTTGCCCGTGATGCCCCATTGGGTGTGGGATAAGGCTTCGTGCTGAACGCGTGAGCGATGCTATGGCTGACAAGCCGAATTTTGTTCTGGTGCCGGATCCCGAACCGGACCTGAAGGAGGACCAGCAGCAACCTGTCAATCTGTTTGAGCAGGTACGTGCACTGGCGCAATCCGTCGCCGGCCAGCTTGTGCGCGGCGTCACTGGAGCGCAGCTTCCAGCGACGCAACCGATCCGGCCGCGGCTAATCTTCGGCTTCGATGCCACCGCATCGCGCGAGCCTGCGTGGGTGACCGCGCGCACGGTGACCGATGCACTGGTCAAGGCGCTCCCCGGGGAACTCGACGTCGCGCTCGCCGTGCATGGCGGCTCGATGCTGCACACCTTTACCGAGTTCACCGCTGACCCGCAGCGGCTGCGTGATCGCGCCGCCGGGATCTCATGCATAGCCGGTACGACGCGCCTGCTGCCGATTCTATCGCGTGCGCTGTCCAACCCGGGCGTGCGGGTTGTCACCTATATCGGCGACGTGTTCGAGGAATCGCCGATCCGGGGCCGAAAGCTGGCGGATGCGATGGGCGAGAAAGGCATCCGGCTGATCGTGCTGCACGACACGGTTGATTGGAATGCGAGGCGCGATGCCGAGGTATTCCTTGACCTGGCGCGGCGAACCGGCGGCTGTGTGCTGCCGTTCGACGCCAGTGCACCAGGTCGGCTGCGCGAACTGCTGGCGGCGGTGGCGGTGTATGCCGTGGGCGGCAGCGAACTTCTCGAGCAGAGGCGTGAGGAACTGCCAGGTGCGGTGATGCTGCTAGAGCACCTCCGCAACCGTTGACGCTTCAGTCGTCGGCGAAGAAACGCCGCCCGGCGGCATTGTCGTTTGGCGCCTCGGGCCCCAGACCGATGAAGTCGATCATGCGCGACGGGTCCTCGCCAATGCGTGGCAAGGCGCGCTCACGCAGCATTGCCGCCTCGGGGCCAACGCCAAAGAAGAGACGGCTCCATAATGCATGAATCCGGTGTAGCGCAGCGAAGTAGCGATCGTGCTCCTTGGCATATTCCGTTGCCGCAGAACGCCAGTCGGAGCTGGCAAGCAAGCAGTCGCGCAGCACGCGCACATCGCGCAGCGTCAGCGACAGCCCGCTGCCCCAGACTGGATCGCTCGCGGCGGCAGCGTCGCCGATCAGCACGACGCCGTTCCGATAGGGGCTGGGTGCCCAGCAGTCAGGCGCGTTGAATGACGCCAGCGGTCCGATGCAGACCGCGTCACGAAACCAGTCAGGCGAGGCGCCGGTCGCAAGCGACATGGCGATGAAGCGGTCCGCGTCGCGCGTGCCGCTAAGTGCAGGATGCGCGGCGGCGAGATAGGCAACGTAGGCACGGAATCGGCCGTTGCCGATGGGAAACACAATGGACAGTGCCTGATCGTTTGGATTGACCACCATCTGCACCGCATCGTCCGGGACACGCATGTTGCGGTACAGCGTACCTGCGACCGTTATCCAGTCTGGATCACGTTCGACATCGAAGCCGCAGGCTGATCGTACTCGGGAGTTGCGGCCATCAGCGCCCACCACCAACCGGCTGGTCAGCTGCCGGGTCGATTGGCCGGAGCGGATCGTGACCGAGGGCTGGTCGCCGGGAGTGACCTCCACCGTCTCCGCCGGGCGCAACAAGTGGGCGCCGGCCGCAGTCGCGAGGTCGAGCAGGCACTGCTGCATCTCGGGATGATGGAAATCCAGCATCCCGGCTCTGGCCGGCGTCGTCTCCACGAGATCGCGGTTGCTGTCCGGCATGGTCAGGAAGCGGGTCTGATGCGCGCAGCGTTCGAGCAGACGCGTGTAGATACCAAGTTCGCGTGCTTCCGCAACCCCCCAGGGCAGCATGCCCTCCCCGCGTACGCGATCACGGAACACTGCGTCGCGTTCGACGATCAGGACGCGGGCGCCGGTCGATGCCATGGCGGCGGCGAGAGCGGAACCAGCCAGTCCACCGCCGACAATCACCAGATCGTAGTCTATTCGCTCCTCCCTTGAACGATGAGGACGGTCAGGCGACGGCGGCTTCCGCTCGCCGCTCGTGCCGCTTGCGCTCGTGCGGGTCGAGGTAGCGCTTGCGCAAACGCACCGCGCCCGGAGTGACCTCGACCAGTTCGTCATCCTCGATATAGGCGATCGCCTGTTCCAGGCTCATTCGCCGCGGGGGAATCAACAGCAAGGCATCGTCCTTGCCGGCTGCGCGGATGTTGGTCAGCTTCTTTTCCTTGATCGGATTGACCTCGAGGTCCGACCCACGGGCGTTCTCGCCCAGGATCATGCCGACATAGACCTTGTCGCCAGGGATGACGAACAGGGTGCCACGCTCCTGGATGTAGAACAGCGCGTAGTGCACCGCCTCGCCATTTTCGGTGGAGATCAGCGTGCCGTTGCGGCGGCCCTCGATCGGTCCCTTCCAGGGACCGTAGCCGGCGAACAGCCGGTTCATCACGCCGGTGCCGCGCGTGTCGGTCAGGAAGTCGCCGTGGTAACCGATTAGCCCGCGGCTTGGGATGCTGAAGGTGAGGCGCTGTTTGCCGCCGCCGGATGGACGCATGTCGCGCAGTTCGCCCTTGCGGCGGGACAGCTGCTCGACCACGACGCCGGAATAGGGTTCGTCGACGTCGACCAGCACTTCTTCCATCGGTTCCTCACGGGCACCGGTTTCGGGGTTGGTGCGGGTCAGCACGCGCGGGCGGCCAATGGTCAGCTCGAACCCTTCGCGGCGCATCGTCTCGATCAACACACCGAGCTGGAGTTCGCCGCGGCCGGCGACTTCGAACGCCTCGGTTTCGCTGCTGTCGACGACCTTGATCGCGACATTGCCCTCGGCCTCGCGGAACAGCCGTTCCCGGATCTGCCGGCTGGTGACCTTCTTGCCCTCGCGGCCGGCGAGCGGGCCGTCATTGATGCGGAAGGTCATCGCCAAGGTGGGGGGGTCCACCGGAATGGCCGGCAAGGGATCCTCAAGCTCCGGCGCGCCGATCGTGTCAGGGACCGTTGCCTCGGCGAGGCCCGCCACGGCTATGATGTCGCCGGCCTCGGCCTCTTCAATCGGCACGCGGTCGAGGCCGCGGAACGACAGGAGCTTGGTGAGCCTGGCGGTCTCGCCGGCAGCGCCGTCGGCGTGCAGTACCTTTACCGGCATGTTGATGCGGGCCCGGCCCTGCTCGAGGCGGCCGGTGAGCACACGGCCGAGATAGGGGTCGTATTCCATGATCGTGGCGACCATGGCGAATGGTGCGTCGGGATCGAGCCGCGGCGCCGGGACGTGTTGCACGACGAGGTCGAACAGCGCCGAAAGGCTCTGCCGGGGGCCGTCAAGCGCCGCGTCCGCCCAACCCTGCCGGCCGGAGGCAAACAGCATAGGGAAATCGAGCTGCTCGTCGGATGCACCGAGGGCGGCAAACAGATCGAACACCTCGGTATGCACCTCGTCCGCGCGGGCGTCGGAACGATCCACTTTGTTGACCACGACGATCGGATGCAGCCCGCGCGCCAGCGCCTTGCCGACCACGAACTTGGTCTGCGGCAGCACCCCCTCGGCGGCGTCGACCAGGACGATGGCGCCGTCCACCATGTTCAGGATGCGCTCGACTTCGCCGCCGAAGTCAGCATGGCCAGGGGTGTCAACGATGTTGATGCGGGTCTCGCCCCAGACCACCGAGGTGCACTTGGCGAGGATGGTGATACCCCGCTCCCGCTCCAGGTCGTTGCGGTCGAGCGCGCGTTCGGCCACCTGCTGGTGCTCGCGGAAGGCGCCGGACTGGCGGAGCAGCTGGTCCACCAATGTGGTCTTGCCGTGGTCGACATGGGCGATGATCGCGACGTTGCGAATCTGCATAGGAGCCTGAGGTGCGGGGGGTGTTGTGCCGCACACATAGGCGCAGACGGCGCAATGTGCGAGTGCGAATGTGGGGCAGGGCCGCTCGATGGCCTGCGCCCGGATGCCAAAACCGGCTACGACTAGCCAGATCAATGCGGTCGCTTGGCCTCTTCGCTGGGTCAGGCGGCTTGGGAGGGGCGATAAGTCATTGAAGAAGCTGGCGGACCCGACGCGCCTCGAACGTGCGACCTTCGCCTTCGGAGCAGGGAATGACGCGACAGGCTCACGCATCTTCAATGACTTAGCCGACCAAGGTCGATCTACCGGCGCGTTCTTGGCGGCAGTTTGTCCCCTTCGAAGCCGTGCCCAATCGGAATTCGCCACCGGCCATTCAACATGCGTCCTTCGCCGGGCGCTTACGCAGGGTCCGCAAACGCGCCCTCTGCAACCTGTCGGACTGCCCGACCGCCTATATGGAAGGGCTGCGCGCGTGCTCAAAGGGGGCACCGTCACCGCCGCCGAGCGTGACGCCGCTACCGTGACGCGAGCCGTGCACGACCAGCCGACACCAAGACCGCTGGTGATCGAAAGCTGTCCGACGGAACGATGCGATCTTCGGCGCGGAGCGCACCATCAATGGCTTGCCGTTGAACAGCGTCGCGCCGCGTGGCAGGCGCAGGTCGCCTCTGGATGATCTTCAGGGTTGGACGCACGATGTGCGCAGCAGGATGTCGCGCCACGCCGATTTGCGAAGCACATACGCGGCAGCATAGGCGGTCGCCGCCAACAGCGAATTACGAGACGTGCAAGGGTGCTGAGAGGTGATGACAAACCGGCCGAACCGGGGATCGAGACAACCCTGGCTGTCAAAGCACATCAAGCGCGAAAATTGATTGGCGCTGTCGGCATAGAGAAAGAGGGCCGACTTTGTGCGTCCGTGACGAATTCTCCCCTTGGACGCCAAGGTGACCGCGTCCGAACGATGCTGGATCCACCACAACCTTTTGGTACCCGAATAATCGCTGTTCTGACAAGATGAAGTTTCCACGTTTTAGCGGCAGGTGAGCCTGACGCCGCCGACAGAGGCGGCGCGCGACAATACGCTCCCATCCAGGGCGCAATGAGGCAGGGTGACCAGTCTCGCCTGGGGAGGAAGCGGTAAGCCGCAAAGGAGACTGGTCGGGGTGCCCGGTGGGCGGGTGTCAGGAGCGGCGCCCCTGCACACCGATCGGTAGGTTGCCGCAGATGTCTGCCGATCCGTCGACACGCCAATTAGCTAATGGACCTACTCCAAGTCGGCGCCGCTATCGCCTCGCGTTGAGCGCCTCGGCCAGCTGCAAATGCTGCTGCAGGATTGGCAGCGTCTTCTGTGCAAAGGCTTTCAAGGCCGGGTCCTCCCCCGAAGTCGCCTCCTTCTGGAATAGCGCCACTGTCTCCTTGTGATCGCGCAGCTCATCCTGGGCATAGGCCTGGTCGAAAGCCGTCCCTTTGACCCCCCGTAGCTTCTGTCCCTCTGCTGCATCCTTGCCGGTAGGCTGCGCCGGCAAATCGATATTTGCCTGCTTGGCGATCTGCTGCAGCTCGGAATTCGCGGCAGTGTGATCGGTGATCATGCGTTGGGCGAATTGCTTGATCTGTGGCGATGTAGCTTGCTGCGCTGCTAGCTGAGCAGCCTGAACCTCGGCCACGCCGCCAGATGCCGCCTTCATTGCGAAATCACGGTCAGCAGAACTGACTGCCGCGAAAGTCGAGAAGGCGCTCAAGCCGATCACGCCGGCGGTGAGGTAGGCAGGTAAAAACTTATGCATTCAACACACTCCAGATTGTTCCCTAGCAATGCTGCCCATTCCGCGGCACGACCGCGGGTTCAGGCAGCCTTCCGACGCCCGCCCGAACGGCCGCGGCCACGCTCGTCGCCGCCCCCTTCCTCCTCGCCTGCGAGCGCCTCCGGCATGATTGCTTTCTGCGTGACCTCGGTCAGCTTGAGGTCGGTCTGCTTCTCTTCCTCGAGCGTTTCTGATAGCAGGTCCGCCACCTCTTTCTCGCCAAGAGCTTCCGCCAGCGCCACGTCGGTGCCATAGGCTGCGATTTCGTAATGCTCGATGCGCTGCATGCCGGCGACGATGACAAGATCTAGGATCGGGCCTTTCTCGTCATGCTGCTCTATTTCGTGCTGGGCTTCCTCGACCAGCCCTCGCATTGCCTCGCACACTTTGCGTCCCGGACGAACATTCAGCTTTTCCATCGCCTGTTCGACCCGTTCGATTTGCACCTGCGTCTGCTCGATATGCATTTGGATGCCTTCACGCAGCGCTTCGGCGCTCGCCTTGCGCAGAGCCTTCTGCATACAACGGAGCGCTTGCTTCTCCGCGCTGTAGGCGTCCTTCAGTTCCTCAGTAAGCAGTTCGCGAACTTCCGACTTCATGCGTGTTCCTTTGCTGATGTATCGCCACCGAAACTGGCCGGTTCCTGCAGTTCCCAAGGCTCACCGTCTGGTATGCCACCGATCAAGGCAGTAGCCGCCGGTGGGCCTGCCTGACGACGCCATGTCCGAGTCCTCCGGGCTGGATGGCGGATGTCGTTGCTGCAAAAACTGATTGCCTCACCGGAAGTTGCCGGAATTCGCATCACGATGGCGTCGCCGGCTCGCGCGCTATACCCCCACAAGCCGCATGACCGATCCAGATCATGCCTAAAGCGTGCGCAAACCCATTGGAGGCAACGAACCGAGCCTTCGTCGTCAATTCCGGCACGAAGCGGATGTCATGCGAGCTTCGGAACCCATCATTGGGCGAACCCGCGGGGCCGCGAGGCCTGCTGTTGCGCTGCAAGCATTGTGCCCTCTGCTGGCTGCATCTGTCGCACAGCCGGGCCTCCAGGAACTCCGATAATTGCCGCCCGTTGAGTTTTACGACCGTCCAGGTTCGAGGAGCACCACATGCGAAGAACCACAATGGCGATAGCACTGTGCCTCAGCGCCTGCGCACCAACCCAGCTGAGCGACAGCGGTTACAAGGACGCCAGCATTACGAAAGCGAACGAGCTGAACTGCCGAGAACAGGCATCAGCAGCGACGATGCGTGCCTACCAGATATTCGGTTACCGCGGCAACGAAGACCGAGCATTCGACGCCTACAGAGGCACGTTCGATAGGTGCATGTCGGGGCATTGATCCGCCTTCCGGGAGGATCAAGGCCGACCATGGGCACGACCAGCAACGGGGCGGTCCTACGCGGGCTTCGGTGAGCAATCTGGTGCAACGGCAGCTTGCCTTACGTGGCCGAATGAAGCCAGGCAATGCGTTCCCCGCGTCATCCTCGTCGCTCCAGCACGACCTGCACTCAGCGCCAAGAATGCGCGCAAGCTGCTTCAGAGCTTCAGGCGATCATGGAACGTTGGGGTAGGGGGCCGCAGCAACTCCATCAACCTCATTCCTCCCTAGCAGCAGTCACAGAGGAAGCCCCAAGAACACGATGACCAGCATCGCCACGATGATCGCAGTGAGCGCGCCAATGAAGAGCGCTGTTTCCACCCGTCTCCGCCATCGCCCTGCCTCCTTTATACGGTCTCCGTAACGGGCCACGTGTACTCCTAACGCCCGGGCATTGATTTTCCCACGTCCCTTCGTTCGAGTGCCTCGAGCTCGGATTGTTCGTCTTCGTACAAATACTTTGTGATTAGCTTCCTAAGAAGCAGTATGCTTCGCTGTTCATCGCCGCATTGGCTGCGGGGGGCGTCAAGAGACTATATGGCAGAGGCTCTGTGCCAGTCGCCGGAGGGCTCGGGGCAGATAACTGAGCTTCAGTCTTTGCGCGGCATCGCTGCGGCGACCGTCATGATCGGTCACTGCCTCATCAGCTATGGCCCCTCCCCCCTGCTCATCGGGCTTTCAGAGCTGCTCAACGGCCGGGCAGCAGTGGTGGTATTCTTCGTACTAAGCGGTTACGTGCTCACTTGCTCCCTGCAGAGGGGCCGCTTTGATCGCGATGCCATATTGGGCTTCTACGTTCGGCGGGGTTTCCGGCTGTATCCCGCCATTTGGGTGGCGAGCGCGATCGGACTGGCTTATCTGTTCGCGCTGCACTGGCAGATCCCGCCGGATCGGGCCGGCCCTTTGATCGCGCATTCATTTCGTCCGGACCGGTTCGACACATTGCACATTGTGACGTCCTTCGCGGGCCTGACGACTTTCATCATTCCGCAGCTCTGGACGATCTTCATCGAGATCGTTGCGTCGATTGCGATGCCGGGAATTGCCTTTGTGGCACTCTATCGTAGGGAGTGGTTTGCCTGCACCTTAGGGCTGGCGTTTCTGGTGAGCCTCACGATCCCGAGTACCTACTACCACGTAACGCTATATCTGGTTGACTTCGTTGTCGGCGCCGGGCTCGCAATACCTGGACTGGCCACGCGCCTATTCCAGAATGCCCCCACACGACTTTTGGTGAGCATCGGCCTCATGGTCCTTGCATGCACGCGGTTCCTGCCCCTCGAATATTGGAGTCCAGCCGCCAACCTTTTGGAACTGGCTGCGGCGACATTGATCATCGGCGCCCTTATAGGATCGAATGAGAAAGTGTATCTGTTTCGATCAAGGGTTCTACGATGTTTTGGAGACATATCGTACGGCATATACCTGCTGCACTTCGTGGTGCTCTGCACGGTCGTTAAGGCTTTCACGCTGCTTCAATGGGCTTTGGGCGTTAGTGTCAATATTTACGCGTTGGCCATTTTGGCCACGTGCGCGACCTCTACTGTCACGATCCTGCTCGCATGGCTTTCATACGTTTACGTTGAATTGCCGGGCATCGAAGTTGGCAGGCGTTTGCTTCGGCTCCTTGGCCGCCCCCGTGGCATCGGCCCCGGGATGCCAGGTGCGGCGATACCGTAGAGGGGCCGCGCGATCTAACCGTGCGGTGAGCACGCAGTTATTCATCCCCGCCGCGTCGCATCTCGCTGCGATCCTGACCGATCATGTGCAGCGCGCCCCATAGCCGGGGCACTGCTTGCTCTCGACGTCGATGACGACCTCATAGCGCGGCAGATGTGCGGGCAAGGCACCACGATTGCGGTTGGCTGCCGTGATGCGCCGCCGTCTCTCCGGCGGTTCCGCCGCGTCCTTCGCAGCGTCGTCTTCCGCGGCACTTTGCTCAGCACCCTCCAGGACCAGCTGCAATTGCTCAAGGTCGAGCTTCTCCGAGCGGGGACCATAGCGATGGCGTAGCAGGCGCTGGATCAGTTGCCATAGCTTCTCGTTCTTGGCTTGCAATTCAGGCACCACCTCCCGCAGCAATTGCTGCAAGGCATTCGAGATCGTCAGGCAGTGCCGCTAGATCGATCTGCACAACACGATGATGATGACGCGCATCGTCGGGTCGCGGCCAATGACTCCAGCGTGATCAGATCAGCCCGCCAGCTCGGGCCTCAGATTGCGCGCCAGAGCCCGCCACTCGCTCGCTGGAGTCTGTCGAGTTCGCTGTCCTCGAATCGGTCGACTGGTTCAACCATCGCCGCCTTCTCGAGCCAATCGGCAATATGCCGCCAGCTGAAGCTGAACAGCGATACTATGCCCAATTCCAGGAGATAGCTTTGGCGGCGTGACTCAATCCAACCAGCCTCCGGCAAACCCGGAGCGGTTCAGTACAGCAATGGTGGCACCGATAGACCCTTCTGGCTAGAAGTCTTATGTGGACGGCCGGTGATGGGCAACAGCTATTCTCCCTGTCTGCGGCAAAGTTCGTCGACATGACGCCATGACGTAGCAACTCGGCCCATGCCCGTTCTGCAAATTGCGCCGACAAATTTGATGGAAGTTCCGGTCAGTCGCGCCCTTATGTCCGGTCTGTATCGCGGCGTTTGCCGCCGACCATCATGGGTGTTCGCTTACGTGTCAGGCGCCAATCTGGTTCGCGTGCTCAAGGCACATAACCTCTATCGGCTTTGCCCGAACTGCATTGTCTGACTACAGCCTTCCCATCACGTTGTTCAGCGCCTCCTGCCGGAACAGCTGGGCTTGAGCCCGTTGCCTGCCATCCCTCCGGTCAACCTCATGCTGCAGCGTTCACCACAGCTATCGAAGCTCCCTTCGGACGGTAGACCTCCTTGCGCGCCATAATCGCCCAGGCGATGCGCGCCATCTTGTTTGCCAAGGCCACGGTTGCCAGCCTGGC
>JBKPSV010000266.1:0-10395 GCA_046735215.1 Pseudomonadota bacterium
GCTTCCAGCCGTCCTTGCGCGATCTCCGCCTGATACGGCGTGTATGCGGTATACCAGCCGGGGTTCTCCAGCACATTGCGCAAGACGACGGGTGGCGTGTGCGTGCCGTGATAGCCCATGCCGATCAGCGACTTTGCCCCCGCGTTCTTCGCGGCCAGCGCGCGCAACTCCGCCATTACCGCGGCTTCGTCGATCGGCGGCGGCAGGTCCAGCGGCTGGCTGCTGCGGATCGCCGGCGGTACGGTCTTGGCCGCCAGTTCGTCTAGGGTCGCCACGCCGACCTCGTGCAGCATTGCGGCAATATCGGTTTCCGACGGACCGATGTGACGCGAAACAAAACTGTCCGCCGCTTCCAGCGCGGCGAGCTCGGCCGAAACGTCCATCAGTCCAGCGTCTCCAGGTATTCGTCGTAGGCGGCCTGATCCATCAGCGCCTCGAACGCATCCGTGTCGTCGATCTCGATGCGAAAGAACCACCCCTCGCCCTCGGCATCGCTGTTCACCAGCGCAGGGTCATCGATTATCGACTGATTGGTTTCAACAACTTTGCCGGTGAGCGGCGCGTAGACGTCGGACGCGGCCTTGACGCTTTCCACCACGGCACAGGCCTCGTCTGCCGCAACATCGCGCCCGACTTCCGGCAGCTCGACGAAGACTATGTCGCCAAGTTGCTCCTGTGCGTGATCGGTGACGCCGACGGTCGCAATGTCGCCGTCGAGCCGTACCCATTCATGTTCCTTGGTGAAGCGAATATCGGCAGGGGGTTTCGCCATCGGACGCTCCTTGTGTCAGCGGGCGTAGCGGTGGGGGACGAACGGCAGCGGCACGACGCGCGCGGGCAGTGGCTTGCCGCGCACCATCAGGTGCAGTGCGGTGCCCTCGGCTGCGAGGTCCTTGCGGACATAGCCCATGGCGATCGGCGCACTCAGCGTGGGGGAATAACCGCCGGAAGTAATGGTGCCGGCCTCGGTGCCGTCACCCGCGACGATTTCGGTGAGCGCGCGAGCCGGCGCGCGCCCATCCGGACGGATACCGACGCGATGGCGCGGCGCTCCATTTTCAATCTGATCGCGCACCGCGGCAGCACCCGGAAAGTCCCAGTCGGTGCGGCGGCGTTTGCCGATCACCCAGGCCAGAGCGGCCTCAACCGGGGTTGTCAGTTCGTCGATGTCGTTGCCGTACAGGCAGAGGCCGGCCTCAAGTCGCAGCGAATCGCGTGCGCCGAGACCCGCAGGCGCCACTTCGGGCTCATCGATGAGCCGCTGAGCCAGTTCCGGCGCTGCCTCTGCCGGAACGGAAATCTCGAATCCGTCCTCGCCGGTGTAGCCCGAGCGCGAGACGAGACATGGAATTCCGGCAAGCGCGATTGACGCGGCGCCCATGAACGGAAGCTGTGCCGCCTCGGGCATGATACGGCTGATCACGGCCGCGGCGGCCGGCCCTTGCAGCGCCAGAAGTGCGCGATCGTCGTGCGGCTGAAACTGGACGCCTGGCGGCAGGTTTGCCGCGATATGGGTAAAGTCGACGTCCTTGCGGCTGGCGTTGGCAACCACGAACAGCCGATCATCGGCAAGGCGTGTCACCATCAGGTCATCGAGGATGCCGCCAGCCTCGTTGGTCAGCAGCGTGTAGCGCTGCCGCCCCGGCTTCAGTGCCACCATATCACCCGGCACCAACTGCTCGAGCGCAGCCGCGGCGGCGGGTCCGGACAAAGATGCCTGTCCCATATGCGACACGTCGAACAGTGCGGCGTGTGAGCGGCAATGCAGGTGTTCGGCCAGCACACCCTGATACTGGACGGGCATCGAATACCCGGCGAACTCGACCATCCTTGCGCCGAAAGCGCGGTGCCATGCGTCAAGCGGAACGGTCTTCAGGGGCTTTGGGGTCGGATCGTCCGGCAGGGCATTCTCGATCACTGGGCCGCTCCACAAGGGTCATGCACCAGCGCTTCCTGCCAGTGCGGATGACCCCCCTCTGTCGCGGGACCTGAAAGATTCAGGACGCTGGAGGCGTCCCTTACCTCGTCGGTGCGGCAGGCATATGGCACGCCGGCCGGCTTTCCAGAGATCCCTTATCCCGCCGCGGTCCTTTTGCCTGAGCGTTTCCGGGGGCCGGTTGCGCCTTCGGCGGCGGATACGCATCCGCTCTCTCCCGCGCCGGGTGGCTGGGACTCGCGCAGGATGCCGGAATCCGCGTGAACGGGCAATGAGCGATTAGGCTTAGGTCAAGGCTGGCGGCGGCGCAGCGCGTGAGTAGGGTGGCTGAACAACGCGTGAAGAGGATGCGATACCAAGGCCATGAACCCAACTCTGCCGCTCTCCGGAATTCGCGTCGTCGATCTCACGCGCGTGTTGTCCGGCCCATTTTGCTCGATGCTGTTGGGCGACCTTGGTGCCGATATCATCAAAGTGGAGACGCCAGGAGAGGGCGACACGATACGCAACCAGGGCGCAGGTCGAGATGGCCTTTCCTGGTATTTCGCGAACTACAATCGGAACAAGCGCGCGATCACCTTGAATCTACGGAGCGAGGAAGGCCGCGCAATCCTGGCACGCCTGATCGCGCACGGCGATGTGCTGATTGACAATTACCGACCTGGGGTGCTCGAGGCGATGGGGTTCACCGAGGCGCGGCTTGCCGAGCTGAACCCACGCCTGGTGCGCGGCAGCATCAACGGGTTCGGTGCGACAGGTCCGTATCGCGATCGGCCGAGCTTCGATTTCATCGCACAGGCGATGAGCGGCTTCATGAGTGTCAATGGCGCTGCAGACCAGCCGCCAATGCGATCCGGTCCGCCGGTCAGCGACCTGATCGCAGGTCTATATGCGGCGCTCGGGATTGTCGCTGGCCTGCTGCGCGAACAACGGACAGGGCAGGGGGGCTCGACCTCGGTCAGCCTGATCGGCGGGCTGATCAGCTTCCTGGGCTTCATGGCGACGGACTACCTCGCCACCAACCGGTTGCCTGCGCGTAGGGGCAACGACCATCCCATCGGTTCACCCTACGGACTGTTCCGCACGGCCGACGGCGAGATCGCCATCGCGCCAGCAGGCGAGGCGATGTACCAGCGGCTGCTGGGTGCGCTCGACGCCGGCGACCTGCGACAGCGCCCAGAGTTCGCCAGCAACGCGTTGCGCGCCGAGAACCGCGCGGCGATCAACGCGGAGATCGAGGCACGCACGGTGCGCCACACGAGCGAGCACTGGATACGTGCGCTTAATGAGGCAGGCGTCCCTTGTTCGCGGGTGATGCACCTGGACGAGGTGTTTGCCGATCCGCAGGTGGTGCAGCAACAGGCCGTGGTGACGGTCGCGCACCCAGGTCATGGCAATGTCTCGATGCTTGGTTCAGCGCTGCATGTCGATGGCGCGCCGTTGCCGGTGCGCCTGCCGGCGCCGGCGCTTGGCGCGCACACTGTCGAGGTGCTGCAGGAGCTTGGGTTGTCGGCGGATGAGATCGATCAGTTGCGCGAGCGAGGGGTCGTCTGATCCGTTTGGCGATGGCAACGCGGACGTGTAGCTTGATCCGGCAGCAAAGGAGGCAACGCCATGGAGTTCGGCTATTTCGCCATGCCCTCGCATCCGCCAGAGAGAGGATTGAAGGCGGGCCATGACTGGGACCTCCAGACACTGCGCTGGCTTGACGAACTCGGATACGCCGAGGCGTGGATCGGCGAGCATTACACAGCGCCATGGGAACCGCACCCGTCACCTGATCTGCTGATCGCGCAGGCGTTGATGCAAACGAAGCGGCTGCGCATCGGGCCTGGCGGCTTCCTGCTGCCGTATCATCATCCGGCCGAGCTGGCAGCCCGGGTCGCGATGCTGGATCACCTGTCCGAAGGGCGGCTGAATTTCGGCGTGGCGGCATCAGGGTTGCCGACTGATTGGGCGATGTTCGAGGTGGATGGTAATGCAGGCGTCAACCGCGAAATGACGCGCGAGGCGCTCGACATCATCCTCCGCCTGTGGAGCGACGAGCCGCAGTTCAAGTACGAGGGCAAGTTCTGGAAAGCGGCCAAGCCCGAGCCGATGTTCGGCTTTCTCAAGCCGCACATTTATCCGCTGCAGAAGCCGCATCCGCCGATCGGTGTCGCGGGCTTTTCCAAGCAGTCCGACACACTGAAGCTCGCGGGCGAAAGGGGCTTTCTGCCACTCAGTCTGAACCTCAATCCGGCCTATGTCGCCAGCCACTGGGAAGCAGTGGAGATCGGTGCCGCCCGCGCCGGTCGCACGCCGTACCGGGGCGACTGGCGCCTGGTGCGTGAGGTGTTCGTAGCGGAAACCGACGCGGAGGCGTGGCGGCTGTCGGCGGGCGGCATGATGGGGCGCATGATGCGCGAATATTTCCTGCCGCTGCTGGGCAATTTCGGCTTCCTCGAGTTTCTTAAGCACGATCCGAATGTGGCGGACTCCGACGTGACGCCGGAGTACTGCGCCGAGCACAACTGGCTGGTCGGATCGCCGGCGACCGTGGCGGAGAAACTGGAGCGCATCTACCACGAGGCAGGTGGGTTCGGCGGCCTGCTGGTGTTCGGTTTCGACTACGCCGATCACTCGGAAGCCTGGCACAACTCACTGCGGCTGTTGGCCGAAGAGGTTGGACCGCGTGTTGCGCATCTGACGCCAAAGCGCGCGTGAGGCAGTGCGATGCCTGAGTATGATCTCGAAGCGCTTTGGGAAGAACATTGCCGCCACGAGTTCGATACGCGCGATGTCGATGCAACGATGGCGACGATGGTGGCGACGCCCTACGTCAATCATGTTCCGACGATGGCAGGGGGCGTCGGCCACGATCAGCTCAAGCGCTTTTACAAGTACCACTTCATCGGCACGAACCCGCCTGACACGACGATGACTCCGGTCAGCCGCACGGTTGGCGCCGACCGTGTGGTCGATGAAATGGTCGTCCGCTTTACGCACACGACGATGATCGACTGGATGTTGCCTGGCATTGCGCCAACCGGGCGGGTGGTGGAAATCCCGCTGGTCGCGATCGTGCAGTTTCGCGACGGCAAGGTGGCGCACGAGCACATCTATTGGGATCAGGCCTCGGTGCTGGTGCAGATCGGATTGCTGGACCCAAGAGAGCTGCCGGTCGCTGGTGCAGAGACGGCGCGCAAGGTGCTCGATACCGGCCTGCCCAGCAATGCCCTGCTGGGTGACGTGTGGCAGAGCAGTGAGGGCAAGCCGATCTGATTGATCCACCAACGACCGAGACATTGTAGCAGTGGCACTGGATGCGCGGGAATTATCCTGCTGCCGCTAGATCTGGGCCGCAGCGAAGCTGGGAGGAAGCATGAATCAGAGTGGGCAGGACCGCGCCATCGCAGGCAGCAGCAGTGATCTGCTGCGCGGCCGCAGCAGTGGCGATCTTGACGCGGCACTGCAGCGCTACCTCGGCTTGCCTGGGACCAAGAGTTACCTGATTCACGCCGGCGCGGGCGGCGCGCTGGGCAAGCTTGAAGCTGATCCCGACCGCTTCCTGTTCACCGCCAGCGCCTACAAGACCTTTGTGCTCGGACAGTATCTGCGCGACATCGAGGCAGGCGTGCTGTCCGAGGACGAGCAGGTCGCCATCGATGACAATGTGCGCATGCTGGGCAGCCCGGTATTGCAGAATCTGGCCGGCACGACTCAGGCTCGCTCGGTATTGGACGCCATGATCGCCTACAGCGACAACACCGCGACCGATTTGGCGACCGGAAAGGTCGGCGCCGACAGGGTGCGCGCGCTTATCGCCGAGCTAGGCCTCGCCTCGATTCGCATCCCAGATTCCACACGCCGGTTCTTCTCCTATCTGGTCGGCGCACCGGCTGGCGTGGATCTGGGCTGGCGCGGCGTCGTGGACATTTTGGAAGGGCGCCAAAATCCGCCTGGTCCTTCGCGGCCGCCGCTCAACGGCGTGATCACGCTGGCCGGCAACGCGCGCGACTTCGTCTCCTGGTACGAGCAGGCGCTTCAGGGCACGGTGTTCACCAAGCCGGAGACGCGGAGAGAGTTCAAGCGCATCCAGGCTGAGTCGGTGCAGATTCCGCTGGCGGTGCCTCCGGACACGCCTGCCTATGCAAAAGGTGGGGAGCTGCCCACAACCCTGGAGTTCCCGCTCAACGCCAAGAGCTTCGCCGGGCAGATGGTCGTCGACCAGGATGAGAAACAGACGCCGGTCACATTCTGCTTCATTGTGAACTGGGACCAGTCGGCTGGTGATTTTCCCGTGGTCGAGAAGGAGTTCTTCGCAGCGATCCAGAACATTCTGGCAGCGATCAAGCGGGCTTTGCGGTGATCGACCCCGGCCGCGTCCGCGACGGCAGGATGGCAATCACCGCGATCTTCGCCGGATGGATACGTGGCAGCAGCTCGCGGTGCGGCAGCTCTCGCCCGGGCTCCGAACGATATCGCCGCAGCAGACGCCTCGCCACAGCTGGCCAACACCTGGTTCTCATAGGCTGTACCGTCATTGCCTTGGCATCAGCCGCCCAGGCCCAGACGGTAGTGCTGGGCCCGGAGGGGGTCGCACGCAGCGAGGGGCTGGGACGCGCGTTCCAGACCTTCTCGATCTTCGGCGGCACCCCGGGCGTTGCCGCAGCAAAATTCTACAGCGATTTCGACCTCAATAACTTCCAATTGCCCATCACGCACACGTTCGAGCCGTTTGACGGTGGCTACCTCAACGGGATCGCTCCTTACGCCGAGCTCACTGTTGACTATCTGACGGGAGACCAGACCTTCCCGCTGACACCCAATCCAAATTCCCCAAGCAACGTGAAGCTGTCGTTCGATGCCTGGTCCGTTCTCGCAGGTGGCGGGTTCGATGTGCCTCTTGGCGGCGGCTTCAGGCTGCGGCCGATCGTGCTCGCCGGCTATTCGCACGTCGGTGGTGACGCCAATTTCTTCGGTCCGAACTCTGCGCTGTTCCGCTCGCTTGTCGGCGGCGTTCTGAGTAATGCGTCGCTGAACTCGGCACTGTTGGGAGGTGCCCTCGAACTGATCTACGAGACGCGGTTCCCAGGCGATGTGACCCTCAAGACCCAGGCGCGCTACAACGAACTCGCTGCCTTGGTGACGGGTGCTTCAAGCAACGCGTTGCAACAGAATAGCAGCTTTGGCGTGGCCAACGCCTCTATCTCCTTCTCAGGGCCGACGAATTGGCGCATCGCTGCGAACGACATCCGTTGGCTCGGCTATGTGAAGGGTACGTGGCTGCCCAACACCGATCCTGGCGTCTTGGGCTTCAACGCCTTCGCCGAGATCGGTGGTGGGTTGCAGCTGCTCGCTCCGAACGTCATCCGCGGCGTGCAAGGTGGGACAGTCCGTGCATCGGCCATAGTCGGACCGGGCGTCACCGGCTGGCTGTTCAGCGCCGCTCTCGACTTTTAGGCTGCTTGGCCGCACGCGCCTGCTGCGACAACGGGGGCGCGGGGATGACGGCATGGCGAGATGTTTGCTAAGCCTTTGACATGCGAGCAACAGACAAATCTGGCAGCCGGGTACTGCACCGTTCAGGCAGCATCCCACCAACTGCGGTCGCTGGTGACGGGATCTACCTGCACCTGGCGGATGGTACAAAGATCCTCGATGGTTCTGGCGGCGCTGCTGTCGCCTGTCTCGGCCACGGCAACCAGCGGATCGCCGAAGCTGTTGGCCGGCAGGCCGCGAGCATGGCGTATGCCCATACCGGCACGTTCAGCAGCGAGCCGGCCGAGGCGCTCGCGCACATCGTGCTCGATGGTGAACCGGGCGGCCTGACACATGCATACTTTTGCTCGTCCGGCTCGGAAGGCACGGAAGCGGCGCTGAAACTGGCGCGCCAGTATTTCGTCGAGATCGGTCAACCGCAGCGCTCGCACTTCATAGCGCGCCGCCAGGGCTACCACGGCAACACGCTGGGCGCGCTCGCCGCCGGGGGCAACATGATGCGGCGCAAGTTGTACGAGCCGATCCTGGCACCGGCGTTCAGCCTGGTCTCGCCGTGCTTCGCCTATCGCTTCAAACGCGATGACGAGAGCGACCAGCAATATGTGGATCGGCTGGCAGATGAACTGGAAGCCGAGTTCCAGCGGCTTGGCCCTGACACGGTGATCGGATTCATTGCCGAACCGGTGGTCGGCGCCACCACCGGCTGCGTCACCGCGTTGCCGGGTTATTTCACGCGTGTGCGCGAGATCTGTGATCGGCACGGCGCGCTGCTGATCCTGGATGAGGTGATGTGCGGCATGGGTCGCACCGGGACCATGCATGCCTGGGAACAGGAAGGCATTACTCCGGATCTGCAGGTTGTGGCGAAGGGACTTGGCGGCGGCTATCAGCCGATCGGCGGTGTGCTGATCGGCGGCAGGATCGTGGATGCGATCGGGGCGGGCTCTGGCGGCTTCATGCATGGACATACGTACCAGGCGCATCCCGTCGCCTGCGCAGCTGCATTGGAGGTGCAGCGCATCATTCGCGGCGACGATCTGTTGGCGAATGTCCAGACGATGGGCAGCCGGCTGGAAACTGCTCTGATCGAGCGCTTCGGCAACCATCGATACGTCGGCGACGTGCGCGGCCGTGGACTGTTCTGGGCGCTGGAATTCGTTTCCGATCGGGCGAGCAAGTCGGTGTTCGATCCGCAGCTGAAGATCAACGAGCGAGTGAAGCGCGAAGCACTGTCGCGTGGCCTGGCAATCTATCCGATGGGCGGCACGATCGATGGTGTCCGTGGCGACCACGTCATCGTCGCGCCCCCCTACATCGTGACGGCACCCGAAATCGACACCATCGTCGATCGGCTCGGTGCGGCAGTGGACGCGGCCCTCGACATCTGATCCCGGGGCTCACGCCTGCTGTTGCGAAGCATTCGCAACGTTACGCATATCACTTGACGATAGCGAGCGGGCAGACAAAGTGCCTGCCATGCGAAACTTCTCCGAGCTGACGGAAAAGGAGGTCCTCGCGCTGGCGATAGCCAACGAGGAGGAGGACGGGCGTATCTACGCAGATATAGCCGAGGGACTACGACAGGACTATCCCGCCAGCGCCAACGTATTCACCGAGATGGCGGGAGAGGAGAGTGATCACCGGCGGCGGCTCATCGAGATCTATCGCGAGAAGTTCGGAGAGCATATTCCGCTGATCCGCCGCCACGACATTCGCGGCTTTATTCAGCACAAGCCGGTCTGGCAGATTCAACCCCTTAGTCTCGACTCCGTGCGCGATCTGGCCGAGAGCATGGAGACCGAGACCAAGCGGTTCTATCGGCGCGCCGCCGCCCGCACCACCGATGCATCGATCCGCAAGCTGCTTGGTGATCTCGCTGAAGCCGAGGCCGTGCACGAGCAACGGGCCGACCAGATCGTGGAGGAGAACCTGCCCGCCGGCGTGCGCGCCAGCGAGGACGCGAATGCGCGGCGCAATTTCGTGCTGCGGGTCATCCAACCGGGCCTGGCTGGGCTGATGGATGGCTCGGTCTCCACGCTCGCTCCGATCTTCGCGGCGGCCTTCGCCACACACCAGCCGTGGCAGGCCTTCATTGTCGGTATCGCTGCATCGATCGGCGCCGGCATCTCCATGGCATTCGCCGAGGCATTATCGGACAACGGTAGCCTTACCGGCCGTGGCGCGCCGGTGATCCGAGGCACGATCACCGGTCTGATGACGACCATTGGCGGCCTCGGCCATACGCTGCCATTCCTTATCCCGGACTTTTGGACTGCGACTGGTTTGGCCATTGCCATCGTCGTGGCGGAACTGGCGGCGATCAGTTGGGTCCGCTGGAAGTTCATGGATACGCCACCGCTGTCTGCGGCAGTTCAGGTGGGATTTGGCGGCGCGCTGGTCTTCCTGACCGGCTGGTTGATCGGCAGCGCTTAGAGCGGGATGGGCGCAGAAGATACCCATCCCGCTCCGGTTATTGTTGCATCACGTGGTTCAGACCTCCGGCGGTTCCGCCTCCGGTCATCACGCTCTATGCGCTATTGCACCGTCACCAGAGCCACGCGGTTCACGCCGCTTTCCGCCATCGCAATATTGCCATCGCGTGTCGCCGCCATGTTGCGCACCACGCCGCCGCCAGAGGGGATCGCCCAGGTCTGGAACGTCTCCGTCGCTGGATCGAAGCGGACCAGCGTGTTCGGTCGCATGCCGGATTCGCTGTACCACACCGCGCGTTTCAAGTAGACGATGCCGTAGGGCATAGAATCGGGCCCGCCGGGCGAAGCGTATTCTCGTACATCGCCGGTCTTTGTGTCGAACCGGCCAAGATAGCCGCGCGCATAGTCCGAGTACCAGATGACATCATCGGGCGTTATCGCAATGCGGCGCGGACGGCTCGCGGCGTTCGGCAGCACATGTTCATGGATCGTCATGGTTTCCGGATCGATGCTTGCGACCTTATTGGCGCCGAACTCGCAGAA
>JBKPSV010000267.1:0-30360 GCA_046735215.1 Pseudomonadota bacterium
CTCGGCCACGGCGAGAGCGTCAACATCGCCGGCGCCGAGCTATGCTTCGCTGCGATATTCGGTTTCGTCCTGGCAACCCGACAGTTGTCGCAGACTTCGCCCATGCTGCCGATCGACCTCCTGAAGATCAGACTCTTCGCACTCTCCGTGGCGACGTCGATCTGCGCCTTCCTCGGCCAGGCGATGGCGCTCGTGTCGCTGCCGTTTCTGTTCGAAAACACGCTCGGCCGATCGCAGGTGCAAACCGGACTGCTGCTGACGCCGTGGCCGCTGGCCGTCGCTGTGATCGCGCCCTTCAGTGGCAGACTTTCCGATCGCTATCCGGCGGGCCTGCTTGGCGGTTGCGGTCTGATCGTGCTGGCCGCGGGGCTGGCGCTGCTCGCGATACTGCCAACGCAGCCGTCCACATTCGACATCGTCTGGCGACTGCTGATCTGCGGCATCGGCTTCGGTTTCTTCAACACACCGAACAACCGCGCGATTCTGACCTCCGCCCCGCCGCTTCGCGCGGGAGCAGCAAGCGGCATGCAGGCGACGGCGCGGCTGCTGGGCCAGACTATGGGAGCAGCCATGGTGGCTCTGATGTTCGGCGTCTTCCCGCTGAGCGGCACGCGCGAGTCATTGTTATTCGCCGCCATCGCGGCCGGCGGCGCAGCGGTTATCAGTTTCTCGCGATTGGCGCCCGCACGCACCTGAGCTCTAAATTCCTCGGACGTCGCGCTTGATGCTGTCTCGTGCGGCTCTATACTTGGCTGGCATTTCGAAGCTCGTCTTATTGCTGAAGCGATCCCACCTCGCAGCAGTTCGTGAGCTACTCGGATATTCTGGATCAGCACACGAGCAGAAACGATGAACAACATTTTGCAATTGACCCATCGAAAGCTGCTCATGACAACTATGTTCGTTGCGTTGGGGATGACATCAAGGGCTGTCCACGCCACCGAGCCGTCGGCCGCAAGCGGCCTGTATATCGATATCGGACTGGCTGGGCTGTTTTTCGACACCGACGCATCGATAAAAGCAGCCGGCAGCCATTTGCCCGGCTCGAATTTAAGTGCTTCGAACAATCTCACACTGGGCATCGGCATTGGATACTTCGTCACACCTGACGTTTCACTGCTCGCCCATTCTTGGCGTGCCACCAACAACAACGCTAACCGGCCAAGGCACCCTTAGCGGGCTTACGCTGGGTAAGGTCACCTATGGTCCCAGCATGCTGGTGGCGAACTACCACTTCCGGCAATTCGGCGCGTTTCAACCGTTTCTTGGCGCAGGCATTACCTACACCGTTGTCTTTGGCACCAAGGACAACGCCATCTCTAACCTGAGGGTCAGCAATTCACTTGGCGCCGCGATCAGAGCCGGTGCCGATGTTATGTTTTCCGACCGATGGGGGGCATTCCTGAGCGTCAGCAAAGTCTTTGTCTCCACCAACGCCAGTGGCAGCGCGGCCAGTCTCGGCGGCGCACCGGTAAGCGCGCGTGTCGATTTCAGTCCGCTGGTCCTGTTCTCAGGTATTACCTATAGGTTCTGATCTCACAAGTGAATCGCTCTGGGTGTGTCCGCGGCGTCCAGCGCGCATGTCGCCGCGGCGCTGATGCGACCTGCTGGGCGCGCGTGGCATCAAGCACCAGCGCGCCCGGCCCTAACGCCGCGAACCGACGGCAAAGCTGAACGCTTCAACCAGACCAGCCTGCGCGAGGGGGCTACGCACAGCCGTTTCACTGCTTAGCCGGTTCTCGCCGCTCAACTGGATCGCCACGCGGAACGCGGCCACACCCACCACACCTCTCGCTCCATCCGATCCCGAGCCACACTTCATCGGGGTGGACGAGGTCAAGCCACGAGTAGCGACCGCCGCAGGCGGCTTGGGCTTGAGGTCGCCCACTACGACGCAAGCATCATCAGCGAGCGGAGGGGACAACCTCCTTGGCAACGACAGCTAGGTCAGCCGTCCCAAACCTGACTGGGCATGGGGAGGCCCGCGAAATTGGCCTCACCCGGTGGACGGTCAGCATTGATCCCGGCCATTTCCAGCAACATAACCCACTGACGTACGTGCTGGCCGACATGCCAGGTCGTGCGTTCCAGATATTCGTGCAGCATCTGCTGGCCATAGTAGGTCTGCACCGGCTCGCGTCCGCTCTTGTCGGGCGTCGTGGCCCACCAGTCCGCCAACCGTCGTTTCACGCCGGCGCCATAGTCGATGATGTCAGCGGTGGTCCGCATCGACTCGGGAGGCAGCGAAGTCAGCTTCTCATAGGCCAGCGTCGCACCATTTGCGACTTCCAGGAAAGTCTCGGGTATGCGGAAAATGTGATGGCCGAGCACGCGATAGCTCCGCGGCCGGTTCGGCACTTCCGTAGACAAATTGGCGTCCGGCATCTGCGGGATCATCCGGATCGCCGCATCCAGGAAACCCTGCAGCCGCTGGATCAGTTGATCAGGCGACAGGACTGGTCCCATCGCCTCATTCAGCCCAAGGAACTGCACCACATGCCCAATGTTCTGTGCGAACACATAGTCGTCCCCGCGCGAAAGCACTGGAACGGAGCGAGCGCCCAACCGCCTCAGCTCATCGAGCCCGCCCGGGTCCTCCAGGACATTGATGGATTCGAACTCGATCGCACGGACCGAGAGAAACTCCTTGAGTTTCAGGCAGCTGGTTCACCCAGGCTGCCAGAATACCTTCAGCGCGACCGTGTCCATCCGCTCGTCCCCAGTGATTGAAACGACCTTGCTCCGCGGATGCCAGGCGGTCAACCGCCGGCACTCGGGATCCGCCAAGCCATGACCAAGGTGGCACCAATATTGGAACCCTCTTGCACGAGATATAGCCAATGCTATATTTTCGAGCATCGTCGAAGTGGAAATGAAAATTGAGCGACGCTGTTGCGAGACTGACGCTTTCTGAACAGACCGTCGTGGGCATGCGAGAGGCGCTGGACGGGCGCCGTCGTGGGCCACGCACCGCGTTGCTGTTTGTCGGCCCGGCGGTGATCGCCTCGATCGCCTATATGGACCCCGGGAATTTCGCCACCAACATCCAGGCCGGCGCCCGCTACGGCTACGCGCTGCTCTGGGTCGTGCTGATGGCGAACCTTATCGCCATGCTGTTCCAGGCGCTGTCGGCCAAGCTGGGCATCGTGACCGGGCGCAACCTTGCCGAGATGTGCCGCGAGCACGCGCCGCGTCCCGCCGCCTATGCGATGTGGGGGGCGAGCGAAGTAGCCGCGATGGCCACCGATCTAGCCGAGTTCCTGGGCGGTGCCATAGGCCTCTCGCTGCTGTTCGGGTGGCCGCTGTTGGTTGGGATGGCGGTCACTGCCGTCATCACCTACGGCATCCTGTCATTCGAGCGCCGCGGCTTCCGGCCGCTTGAGCTGATCATCGGCGCACTGGTTGCCACGATTGGCATCTGTTACCTTATCGAAATCTTCATTGCGCCGGTATCCTGGGGTCAGGCGGGCTTCCACGCGGTAGTACCTTCGTTGCCTGACGCCGCGGCACTGACCCTCTCAGTCGGCATCATCGGCGCAACGGTCATGCCGCACGCGCTGTACTTGCACTCGAGCCTGACGCAGAGCCGCGCACCAACACTGAAATTCGGTGATCGACGCAAGCTGCTGCGATTTTCCAATCGTGAGGTGATCGTTGCCCTCACTGTTGCCGGCCTGATCAACATGGCGATGGTCGCCATGGCGTCGGCGGCGTTCAACCGGGGGCACAGCGACGTGGCGGAACTCGCGACTGCCTACCACAGCCTCACACCGCTGCTTGGCGGTGCGGCAGCGGTGGTCTTCCTGATATCCTTGATGGCATCAGGCATATCGAGTTCGGTGGTAGGCACGATGGCCGGTCAGATCATCATGCAGGGCTTCGTCGGCTTCCGCATTCCCATCTGGGTACGGCGCCTGGTGACCATGATACCTGCCTTCATCGTCGTTGCGATGGGAGTCGACGCCACCCAGGCTCTGGTGATGAGCCAGGTCGTGCTGTCTCTCACGTTGCCGATTCCCATGATCGCGCTGGTGCTCTTCACCCGCCGTCGCGACATCATGGGCGAGTTCGCCAACCACCGGCTGACCGACATCGCGGCGATCGCCGGAGCGACCGTTGTGCTGCTGCTGAACGTGGTCCTCCTGCTGCAGACTGCTGGGATCACCATCCCCGGGTTGGCGGCAGACTAGGCGGTCCACAAGCAGCAACACCGCCCGCGCGCTTGCTACTTCAGCAGGTGCTCGACAAACGGATGCAACGTGCTAATCGTTTCGTAGACATGCGGATCGGTCGAGCCAGCATTGGCTTTGGTCAGTGCGTCATTGTAGTCCTGCACCGCCTGCGCCTGCGCTTCCGGGTTCCACTGGTCCCAGCCAAGGCCTTGGTCATAGTAGCGGCGCCAATCGTAACCGCCACCTGGCTCTGTATTCTGTGCGTATAGCGCTTTGGCCGCATACGACCAGCCCTCGTGCTGATACTGCCATACGTGAGTCAGTTCGTGGATAAGAACACTCTTTCCCTCGCTGGTCAGCTTCGATGAACCAGGGACGAAGCAATCAGCATCCAGGTTAATGGTGTTGCCGACCGTTACCGACCTGGTCTTCGTCGGACTCTGGGCGGCGATGTGGGTGGGTATGGAGGCGAAACTCAAGGTTACTGCGCCGTAGTCGATCGTGTTGCCGAAGATTGTCTGCGCTGCCGATATTTCGTCTGGCGTCAGCGGGCGGTCGCCTTCCACCGCATCAGCAGCATTGCCCGTCATCTTCGCAACCTGCGAATCGGGCCCAACGCGTGGATTGTTGATGGCCCCTTCATGCAGCGAGGCGATTTCATCGGGGCTGAGTTGGGCCAGGCGTTGTTTGATATCGGTGCTGTTGAAGCCATTCAACGCTTCGGCCGCTGACTCCCAATCCTTGGCGAGAAGCGCCTTGCCGTATCGGTCGTCGAGCTCGTGCGCGGGATCTGGCCGGGTACCCCGTGCCACCTCCTGTCCGGCAAGGACACCTTCAAGGTAAACCGTCTGCGCATCCGGTGCATAAGGCGAGGGTGCGCTGAGCGTCGCGTCAGGCTGCGCGCGTCCATCGTTGTATCCTGCCTGCCACGGGTCGGCGAGCGTCGTTCCGGCATAGGGGTTGTTCGGTGAGCTGCCGCTTGGAGCGATTGGCTCACTGACGCCAGGTTCAACCGACTGGTTTGGCTCACTGGCGCCGGGATCGACTGACTGATTTGGCTCACTGACGCTGGGATCAACTGACTGATTTGGCTCACCGACGCTGGGATCAACTGACTGATTCGGCTCACTGGCGCCGGGATCGACTGACTGATTTGGCTCACTGGCGCCGGGATCGATTGACTGGTTTGGCTCACTGGCGCCGGGATCGATTGACTGGTTTGGCTCACTGGCGCCGGGAACGACTGACTGGTTTGGCTCAGTGGCGCCGGAATCGACCGAATGGTTTGGCTCACCACCGCCGACGTCACTCGATCTTGCGGTGGTATACGTCGCTGGATCGAGCCCAAGAGCATCTCTTAACCACTGATCATGCTGAGCAGTCGCTGTGGTGTCAGCCATTTCATTGCTCCTGCAATACAATCGATCCTGGTGGAAGGACCATAACATCCAGCTGTGATGGGCCAATACAAGGTTATCCCGATCTCCCGGTGTTACCTGCTTCACTCGACTACGGTGACAGACCCGACAGTGCTGTGAGCCATCACGCTCTGTATGGGCTTTGGCATGGACCTATTCAGGTCTGAGCTGCCGGTCATCTATCAGGGTGCCGGTGCGACCTCGCTCTTGGCTCCTCAACAATGCGGGTCAGCGACGACCCTCCGGGACCTCTCCGGCGTCAATGGCATCGCGACGATCGCCGGAGCGACCATTGTGCTGCTGCTCGACGTAGTCCCTGAACTAACTGCTGAGTAGGCCAGTCGGTGACCGACACCGCCCGCGCGCTTGCCGCCGAGCGCAGACCGACGCAGCCTGCGCGCCAAACCGTCAGGATGGCGCCATGCTGTTCGAACTCCCACCAGCCGCACGCGAATTGCAAGCGCTGGCACGTCATCTCGCAGATCGGTCGATCGCGCCGCGCGCAGCCGATGTGGATCGCGCCGAAGCATATCCCTGGGAAAACGTTGCAGCACTGCGCGAAGCAGGCTTGCTTGGCTACACCATTCCGCGTGAATACGGCGGCGCCGGTGGCAGCTTTCTCGATGCAGCGGTGATCATCGAAGAAATGGCACGCGTGTGCGGCGTGACCGGCCGCATTGCCGTCGAGACCAACATGGGTGCGATCTCCGCCGTCATGCAGTACGGCAGCGTGGCACAGAAGCAACTTGCGGCGCGGCTGGTGCTGGAGGGCGACAAGCCGGCCATCTGCATCACCGAGCCCGAGGCAGGTTCTGCCGCCACCGAGATGACGACACGCGCCGAGAGGCGGAATGGCTATTGGCTGCTGAACGGCCGCAAGCACTGGATCACCGGCGGCGGTGTCTCGAAACTGCACCTGATCTTTGCTCGCACCCCGCATGGTATCGGCGGCTTTCTCGCCGTGCGCGATGAGGCAAGAGGATTGGTGATCGGCAAGCGCGAGCCAACGATGGGACTCCGAGGGATTCCAGAAACGGAGATCCGCTTCGAGAACCTAGAAGTGCCTGACGAGATGGTGCTTCAGACGCCGGAGGGACGCCTGCACGGCTTCGCCGAGCTGATGAATGCGTACAACAGCCAGCGCGTAGGTGCGGCGACCGTGGCTTTTGGCCTTGCACAGGGAGCGTTCGAGGCGGCGACTGCGTTCGCCAAGGAACGCCAGCAATTCGGCCGTCCGATCGCTGAGTTTCAGGGGCTTCAGTGGATGCTTGCCGACATGGCGATCCACCTGAACGCGGCTCGTCTTGGGATCTATTGCGCCGCGGCAAGCGCTGGTCCGTTTCCTGATCCGTTGCTGGCCGCGCAGGCCAAGATCTTCGCCTCAGAGATGGCAATCAAGGTGACCAACGACGCGCTGCAGATGTTCGGTGCGCGGGGTTATTCGCGCGATTTTCCGATGGAGCGCATGGCGCGCGATGCACGCATGTTCACTATAGGTGGCGGCACGGCACAGGTATTGCGGAACTTCGTTGCCGGCCGAGTGCTGGGCTGGAAGCTGCCACAGACGCGCGATGGGTATGCGGATCGAGACTCACCCTAACCTGGGCCACGGCGAGTAAGGCACACAGCCATAGACGAGCACGCACGGCGTGCGCTTGGTGGCGCCTGTCCCATACGGCGTGCTCGTGCCGATTGACTGATGGGTCTCAGGGGAGCAAGGCAACACAGATCGTCGCGCAAGAAAAAGGACAGTCGGATGCTGCGTCGCATCGAAATCGATATCGTGATCGTGCGGGGCAACGCCGGCCTTATCCACGCGCGCAGCCCGCAGATGCGGAGCCTTATGCTTATGGGAAGATCGGAGGATGAGTTGTGGCGGGACATGGATCCTGTCCTGCGGGATCTTCTTGATATCCAGGGTGATAAGGTTGCGACGATGACGATCGATCGACCAGGGCGGCGCGTGCGCGTCGATGTAGAGTGACGACGAGCGAGCAGTATCGCGCTCGGATCACGGCCCTCGGCCTAACACCGATAGGTCGGGCCAGCGCCGGGAAATATCAGTTCCATCGGGCTCGTGGCGGCCGAGTATATTCCATACGCGAACCGGATGACCTGACAGAGCAAGAGCGCAAGGAGATGATCGAGTACTACGAGCAGCAATTTTCTCTGGAATGAACCACGACGGCTGCGATTTCCAGCCTGGATCAAGGACCATGCTGTACGAGATGCGAAGCGCAGCAGTTCTTGGACCCGCGTGGTGCAAATGCTGTCGCGTCGTGGACGACGTAAGCCGGAGGGATGCATTGATGACGCGCGAGTGAGTCTTTGGCCTCTATGTCCTGTTCGCCAAGAAGTAGCTTATCGAAGCACACTCGACGAGTGAGATTGTTTCCGAATCATGTCAATCATATGCCTCAATGCCGGGTGAGGGATTTGAACCCCCGACCTTCGGTTTACAAAACCGCTGCACTACCACTGTGCTAACCCGGCACGGTCCTATCTTGTAGCACAGATCGGCTGGAGGTGAACGTTCAGCGCAGGACATTTGGATCAGGGCCTTTTGGCCAGCCTGCCCCCCGTCGGCGGCCATGTCGAGGCGATCGCGCCTGGCTGCGGAGCGTATCGAAGCCGTAGCTTGCCGATTAACCTGACCGGCAGTTCGCAGCCTCGGTAGAAATCTTGCATTCCCACACACCAATGCCGGTCGGGGTGCAGCATAGAAAATCGAGCCACGTCAAGCACAAGCAGCGCAGGCGGGCCACCATCGAAGGGCGGACAACCCAATCTCGGCGCGTCGAGGGCGGGTTCGTGCCGTGCCTTTTGCAAATCCCATTGGTCTCACGCCAAAATGCAGCAATCCTCGCAGCCGACGTCGCCGGCGAGCATGGACCGAAGAAATAGCAACGATAAAGGGAGGCAAGAATGCGTCGCCGTGAGTTACTGAAGGCACTACCCCTGCTGATGGCCCCTGCGCTGGCCCGCGCTGAGGCACGGCCATTGCGGTTCATACCGAATGCCAATCTTTCGGCAATCGATCCTATATGGACCACCGCATTGGTGGCCCAGGAGCATGGCTACCTGGTGTTCGACACGCTGTACGGGATTGACGCCACGGGCCATTTACGGCCTCAGATGTGCGCTGGGCATGAGCTGTCGGACGACAAGCTGACGTGGACCTTCGCGTTGCGTGACGGGCTGATGTTCCACGACGGCGAGAAGGTGCTGGCGAAAGATTGCGTGATGTCGCTGCGGCGATGGGGATCCCGCGATTCGTTCGGGCAGGTATTGATGGCCGCGACCAATGATGTCGCCGTCATCGACGATCGACGCTTCCAGATACGGCTTAAGAAACCGTTCGGCCAGATGCTTTACGGGCTCGGCGCGCGCAATTGCTTCATGATGCCGGAGCGTATGGCGAAAACCTCGTCCTCCGAGCAGGTCAAGGAAGCGATCGGATCGGGGCCATTCCGGTTCCTCCCAGGCGAATGGGTTTCCGGTGCCCACGCAGGCTATGCGCGGTTCGACCGTTACGTGCCGCGGCAGGAACCGCCAAGCTTCTATGCGGGTGGCAAGGTAGCAAAATTCGAACGAGTCGAATGGATCGTGCAGCCGGACGAGGCGACTGCCGCGGCCGCTCTGCAAAAGGGTGAAGTAGACTGGGTCGAGCAACCGCTGATCGACCTCTGCCCGATGTTGAAAAAGTCGCCGGACGTATTGGTCAAGGTAATTGATCCATTCGGCTGGCACCCGATCCTCGCACTCAATCACCTGCAACCGCCGTTCAACAACCCGAAGCTGCGACAAGCGCTGCTGCCGGCGATCGATCAGAAGACCTTCGTCGCATCGGTGATCGGGGACCAGTCCGACCTTGGTCGTTTGCCGGCCGGCTACTTTTGCGAAGGTCAGCCGATGGCGAGCCACGCGGGACTTGAGGTCCTGACAAAGCCGCGCAATCTCGCGGCGGCGAAAGATCTGGTTGTGAAGTCGGGTTACGCTGGCGAGAAGGTGGTGATGCTGTCGCCCAGCGACCGACCTGTGTACAGCCAAATGTCACAGGTGGCCCGCGAGCTGTTTCTCAAGCTGGGATTGAATGTGGACTTCCAGCCGATGGACTGGGGTACCCTCATCTCGCGCAGAACCAGCCGGAGCGCGATAGACCAGGGCGGCTGGAGCACGTTCACCAGCGCGCTGGACGGGATGACGATCAACAACCCCGGCAGCAACTTCGCCCTGCGGGGCAGCGGCGAGAAAGCGTGGTTCGGCTGGCCAAACGACGAAAAGCTGGAGTCCTTGCGCGCCGCCTGGTTCGATGCGGCCGATCTCAAATCGCAGAAGGCGATCGCCGAACAGGTCCAGGTGGAAGCACTACAGACCGTGCCCTACATCCCACTCGGACAGATCTTCCAGCCGACGGCCTTCCGGTCGAACATTGCGGGCCACGTGAATGGGCCCTTCGCGCTATTCTGGAGCGTGCATCGAAGCTGACGGCATTCAGCGAACACCCGGTTCGCTGTAACCGCGGCCACTACCGTTCTGGCGGGCGCAGACCCGCCAGGCAGGCTTCTTCGCCCCAAATACGAAGGAGGTGGATGCCGGTTCTTCCTCCGACGTCGTTTTACATCCCAAGCGCGCGTCGATATACGTCGAGCAGTGTTTCCTGCTCCTCGACGTCCGCCGGTTCCTGCCGGCGCATGCGAATGAGCTGACGCAGCACCTTTACGTCGAATCCGGCCGACTTCGCTTCCGAGTAAATGTCGCGAATATCTCCGCCGAGAGCCTTGCGCTCCTCCTCAAGTCGTTCGATTCGCTCGACAATGCTGCGCAACCGGTCGGCGGCGATGCCACCCGTCTTGGTCTTGGCCTCGGTCTTCTCCAGAACGTCCAGCGCCATCGATTCGCCTCCGCCTAAGCACGGCGGGCGGGGATAGCGAGCACGTCAGGGCTGGTCAATGAGCGGGATTGGCCTTTGCGAACGCAGCCTTTTGTTTCAGAGCTGCCTTATGAAACGCATCCACGGCGTCGCGATGCGGCGCGGTGAAGCAGACATGCAGGCCCGAGCGGTCATCCGCAGGCACAGGATCATCCCTCCGGTTGATTCAGTATTCAGCCGCCTTCGCTCCGTAGCCCAAGGAGCTCTCGTCGCAACTCAGACAGGTAGCAAAGTGGCTTCAGCGCTGCATCGTGGAAGCGGCGTGCGCGTGCGATGTCCGGCGTGCCGATGGGACAGATGGGCGATCATGGCTTCCCTTTTTCTAACCATTCATATGGTTAGGGTTGCCTCGTTGCCGCTAAGAAGTCAACCCTCTATGTGGTTATACACCATGCTGAACCGGCCAGGCGCCGTTATCCCGGCGCCCGATGACGACCTCTGTCTCACCTTCGCCAATACCTGCTACTGGCGCGGCACTTCGGCGCCGACCGAGGAACTGAGCGAACTCGGCGACCTGCTGCACTGGACGGCCAAGGCGGAACGACTGCCGCCGGACCAGGTCCAGCAGCTTGCGCGGACGGCGGACCTGCGCCAGGGGGCCCTTGCACTGCGGGAGACGATTTATCGCTGCTTTGCCGCGACGGCATCCGGCCTGGCTCCGGCTGACGCCGATCTGGCGGCGCTCAATGCGGCATTGAACGCGGCGCCTGCACGTCAGTGCGTCCAGCCCGGGGGTTGGGATGTTGGATGGCCCGAGCCCTCGGCCGCGGCGCTGCTTGCCCCGGTGCTGTGGTCGGCGGCGGACCTGCTGGCTGGGGGTCAGCTGGCGCGGGTGCGGCAGTGCGCCAATCCGGACTGCGGCTGGCTGTTCCTGGACAACAGCAAAGCTGGCAACCGCCGCTGGTGCTCCATGAGCGCCTGCGGCAATCGTGCCAAGGCGCATCGGCATTATCTGAGGCAAAAGGACACGCCGACAGCAAAGGAGGGATAACGGTGGCGACTTCGAGCTGGTGGGCAATGGCAGGATTGGAATTTACCCGCTTCCAGCCGCACATCATTGCTCTGGCGATCGCTTACGTGCTGGCAATTCCCATTGGGTGGGATCGCGAACGATCCGACCGCAGCGCGGGTCTTCGGACCTTTCCACTGGTCGCGATCGCCGCATGCGGGTTCGTGCAGGCGACCGAACGCCTCATTGCCGGCAACCCCGAGGCACTCGCCCGCGTCGTGGAGGGAATCATAGGCGGGATTGGGTTCATCGGCGGCGGTGCGATCCTGAAGGATCAGACTTCCGTCCGTGGCACCGCAACAGCCGCCAGCCTGTGGGCCACCGGCGCCGTCGGCGCGGCCGTTGGGCTGGGCTCCACCGATGTCGCGGTGGTGATCAGCGTGTTCACCTTTGCCACACTCCGCTATCTGAAGCAGTTCAAGACATGATCGCCTCGCATATCGGCGCTGTGTCAGGGCAGCGGTGCGGTTGACGCTGATACCTGGATTTCCGACGCCCCTCGTGGCAAGCCTGCCACATCGTCCGTTCCCGGTGTCCACATGCTTCTCCTGATCCCCGGCCCCGTCACCACCCGCCCCGAGGTGCGCGAGGCCCTAGGTTATGACTTCGCACCCTGGGACAACGATTTCCGCCCACTCTATGCCGGGATCCGCGAGCGCGTGCTGCATATCGCCCGCGGCATCCCCGGCGAGCACGCCACGCTGCCGCTGCAAGGCTGCGGTCATTTCATCACGGAAGCGGCGGTGCGCACATTCGTCCCGTACGGAGGCAAGCTGCTGATCCCCGGAACCGGCTCCTATGCCGACCGGATGATCCGACTAGCTCGCGAGGCGGGACGTATACCCATTGTGTTGCCGGTCTCTCTCGATGCCGCCGTCGACCCTGACGCGGTCGCGGCCGCGCTCGAGGCCGACTGCGACATCAGCCATGTGGGGCTGGTGTATAGTGAGACCGGCAGCGGCATCATTCACGACCCGATGGCGACCGGCGCCGTTGCGCGGAGGCTGGGGCGACGCCTGCTGGTGGACGCAGTATCGGCATTCGGTGCCCTGCCGCTTGATCTGGCGCAGCAACCGGAAATCGACTGCGTCGGGTTTACCGCAAACAAGTGCCTGGAAGGCGTGCCGGGCATGGCGTTCGCCGTGGCACGCGTCGACCGCGTCGAGGCCTGCGCTGGAAATGCCGGCAGCTGGTCACTTGACCTGTCCAGTATCTACGCACACGCCCTGCGCAGCGGCTGGGGCAGCTTTCGCTTCACGCCGCCGGCGCAGGTGCTGAACGCTTTCAACGTGGCGCTTGATCTGTACGATGCCGAAGGCGGCCAGCCGGCGCGCCTGGCGCGCTACACCGCTAATATGCGCACACTCTATGACGGCGTGCGCCGGCTTAGACTGACGCCGTGCCTTTCGCCGCAGATGCAGGGCCCCATCATCGTCAATGTGCACGCGCCGACCGATCCGGCCTGGGATCTGCAGCGCTTCGTCGATGCGCTGAAAGCGCGCGGCGTGCTCATCAGCAACTTCTACAACACCGAACAGCCGAGTTTCCGCGTGGGCTGCATCGGTGCGATCACGCCATCCGATATGGCGCGTGCCGTCGCTGCGATGGGCGAGGCACTGAGCGAACTGGGGATCGACCAAAGAAAGGCTGCGTAGCGATCGTCATCCCGGCGCGGGATGTCGGTAGGAGAGGAGGAGACAACAAATGCCACAAGGCACACAGGGGTCATACGTCTACATCGTGCAGATGGACATTCCCGCCGAGCACGAGGCGGAATTCAATCGTATCTACGATGCCGAGCACGTCCCGGCACTGACGAAGGTACCCGGCGTGCGCGGCTGCACACGCTACGTGCTGGAAAAGACCAACAAGCAAGGCATGGCGCGCTATCTCGCGCTTTATGAGTTGGACTCGCCCGATCTGGTCGACAGTCCGGCCTGGCTGGAGGCGGCGGCCGTCGGCGACTGGATCGCCAAGATCCGGCCGCACGCGACCAACCGATCGCACACGATCATGCGCAAGCTAGCCTGAGGAAGCCGAAAAAATGAAAAGCGACCTTGAGATCGCCCGCGAAACACCGCTGCGTCCAATCGGCGACATCGCCGCCAAGCTGGATATTCCCACCGATGCGTTGGAGCCGTACGGGCGGCACAAGGCAAAGATCGGCATCGACTATGTGAAATCGCTGGAAAGCAAACCGGATGGCGCGTTGGTCCTGGTCACCGGCATCAGTCCGACCCCAGCGGGCGAGGGCAAGACGACAACCACGGTCGGCCTTGGCGACGCGCTGAACCGTATCGGCTCGCGCGCGGTGATCTGCCTGCGCGAGCCGTCGCTCGGGCCAAGCTTTGGCATGAAGGGCGGCGCGGCCGGAGGTGGCTACGCGCAGGTCGTGCCGATGGACCAGATCAATCTGCACTTCACCGGCGATTTCCACGCGATCACCAGCGCGAACAATCTGCTGGCGGCGATGATCGACAATACCATCTACTGGGGCAATGCGCTGGGCATCGACGCAAGGCGCGTCTCCTGGCGACGCTGCCTCGACATGAACGACCGCGCGCTGCGTTCGATCGTCAACAGCCTAGGGGGCGTGGCCAACGGCTTCCCGCGTGAGGATGGCTTTGACATCACTGTCGCTTCCGAGGTGATGGCGGTGTTCTGTCTGTCGCGCGATCTCGACGACCTACAGCAGCGCCTGGGACGCATGATTGTTGCGCAGAAGCGCGACCAGTCGGCGGTGACGGCGAAGGACCTTAAAGCCGATGGTGCCATGGCGGTGCTGCTGAAGGACGCGTTAGCGCCTAACCTTGTGCAGACTTTGGAAGGCTCGCCCGCGTTCGTGCATGGCGGCCCATTCGCCAACATCGCGCACGGCTGCAACTCGGTGATGGCGACTCGCACCGCGCTGAAGCTGGCCGATGTGGTGGTGACCGAAGCCGGCTTCGGCGCCGACCTGGGCGCCGAGAAGTTTATCGACATCAAGTGCCGCCAGGCAGGGCTGAAGCCGGGCTGCGCCGTGGTCGTGGCAACGGTGCGCGCGCTGAAGATGCATGGTGGCGTGGCGCGCAATGCGCTGGGCACCGAGAATGTCGCGGCGGTACGGCGCGGTGTCGCCAACCTGGAGCGGCATGTCGAGAACCTGGGCAAGTTCGGTCTGCCCGTGGTGGTGGGCGTCAATCACTTCACCTCGGACACCGAGGCCGAGTTCGCCGTGATCCGCAACGCCATGGCGCAGCAGGGGGTGGAGGCGATCTCGTGCAAGCACTGGGCCAACGGCGGCAAGGGAGCCGAGGACCTGGCACGCGCGGTGCAGCAGAAGATTGCGCGGGGCGATGCGAGGGCGGTGCCGCTGTATCCTGAGAGCATGCCGCTCGCGGCGAAGATTCGCACGATCGCGCAGAAAATCTACCGTGCCGGCGACATCCTGATGAACGAAGCGGTAGCAAGGCGGCTGGAGGGCTTCGAGAAGGCGGGATTTGGCCACGTCCCGGTCTGCATTGCCAAGACCCAGTACAGCTTTACCGCGGACCCCGCGGTGATGGGTGCCCCGGAGGGCTTCACACTGCCGGTTCGCGAAGTGCGGCTGTCCGCCGGGGCCGGCTTCGTGGTGGCGATCTGCGGCGACATCATGACCATGCCCGGTCTGCCACGCGTCCCATCGGCGGAAGCCATACACCTGCGCGAGGATGGAGAGATCGAGGGGCTGTTCTGAGGCCATTGTTCTTGCTTCGTTAAGCGACGATCGGTAATAGGCCAGCCGCCATGGCCGGGCCGCCGGCCTGCCGTCGCTGCTGCGTACGGCTCGCCAAGCGCCACCACACCGGCTGAACAGGAGCAATCGTATGGGCTACAGGGTCGCGGTCGTCGGAGCCACCGGAGCGGTGGGGCGGGAGATGCTGAAGACGCTTGCCGAACGCCAGTTCCCGGTGGACGAAGTGGCCGCGGTCGCCTCCGGCCGTTCCGCGGGAGCTGAAGTATCGTTCGGCGACAAGCAGGTGCTTCGGGTTCGCAGCCTCGACAGCTTTGACTTCAGCGGCTGGGACATCGGGCTGTTTTCCCCTGGGGCTTCGGTTTCTGCAGTTCACGCCCCGCGCGCGGCCGCCGCCGGCTGCGTGGTGATCGACAACACCAGCCAATTCCGCATGGAGCCCGACATCCCGCTGGTTGTGCCCGAGGTGAACCCTCACGCGCTACGCAACTATGGCCGGCGCAACATCATTGCCAACCCCAACTGTTCGACCATCCAGATGGTCGTGGCGCTGAAGCCGCTGCACGACCAGTTCAAGATCCGGCGCGTCGTCGTGGCGACCTATCAGTCGGTCTCCGGTGCCGGCAAGGAGGCGATGGACGAACTCTACAGCCACACCCGCAAGGTGTTCGTGCACGAGCACGACAGCCCCGAGCAGTTCACCAAAGAGATCGCCTTCAACTGTATCCCGCACATCGATCGGTTCCTTGACGACGGCTCGACCAAGGAAGAATGGAAGATGGTGGTCGAGACCAAGAAGATTCTCGATGCCAACATCGCCGTCCACGCGACCTGTGTACGGGTGCCGGTGTTCATCGGCCATGGCGAGGCCGTGAACGTGGAGTTCGAAAATACGGTCACCGCCGGCGAGGCACGCGCCTGTCTGCGCGAAGCACCCGGCGTCGAAGTGGTCGATGTCCGTGAGGACGGCGGCTATGTCACGCCCCTTGAGTGCGCGGGCGAAGATGCCGTTTATGTCAGTCGCATCCGCAAGGACGCGACGGTAGCGAACGGCCTGTCGTTCTGGTGCGTGTCCGACAACCTGCGGAAAGGCGCGGCGCTGAACGCCGTGCAGATCGCCGAGACGCTGATCGCCCAGCGCATGCTGGCCAAGGCTGCTGCCTGATCTCCGTTGGGCGACACCGCCCCCTTTGATCGGCTCTATCGCCACTATATATAAGATCGTGGCGCCGGGTGGTCCCCTCCCCCCGGCGCCTTTGCATGATGGTCAGGACAGCCCCGGCGATTACCACCGGGACAAGTCCCCGGGAACCGTATATGACCAACCCTGTCGCCGAGATTGCCCGTCGCCGCACGTTCGCAATCATCTCGCATCCCGACGCCGGAAAGACCACACTGACCGAGCACCTGCTGCGCGCGGGCGGCGCCATCCAGCTCGCTGGCAACGTGCGGGCTAAAGGCGAGCGCCGCCGCACTCGTTCCGACTGGATGGGCATCGAGCGCGAGCGCGGCATCTCCGTGGTAACCTCGGTGATGACCTTCGAGCACCAGGGGTGCGTATTTAATCTGCTCGACACACCTGGCCACGAGGACTTTTCCGAGGATACCTATCGCACGCTGACCGCCGTCGACTCAGCCGTGATGGTGATCGACGCCGCGAAAGGCATCGAGGCACGCACCCGCAAGCTGTTCGAGATCTGCCGACTGCGCGATATCCCGATCGTCACGTTCATCAACAAGATGGACCGCGAGAGCCGCGATCCGATTGAACTGTTGGACGAGAGCGCTTCGACCCTGGCATTGGATACAGCGCCGATAACCTGGCCGATCGGACGCGCGGCCGAGTTTGCCGGCACGTACGATCTGCTGGCACGCAACCTGCCGCAGAATATCGATTTGCCGCAGTCGGACCCCCGGCTCGTTGCGCTGGCCGACGAGGTGGATTTGATACGGGCGGCACTGCCTGAGTTCGATCGCGAGGCCTTCAACGCCGGCCACCTGACGCCGGTTTACTTCGGCAGCGCCATCAAGGGAATCGGCGTCGGCGATTTGCTCGACGGGCTGGCCGAATATGGACCGTCGCCACGGGCACAGCAGGCAGATACCCGAACGGTGGAGGCGGACGAGCCTGGACTCACTGCGCTGGTATTCAAGATCCAGGCAAACATGGATCCCAATCACCGCGATCGCATTGCCTTTGCACGTATCTGCTCGGGACGGCTGGCGCGTGGCATGCGGCTAAAGCAAGTGCGCAGCGGCAAGCTGATTCCGCTGCATGCACCGCAGTTCTTCTTTGCTCGCGAGCGCGAAATTGCCGACGAAGCATTTGCGGGAGACGTTGTTGGCATCCCCAACCACGGCACTCTGCGCATCGGCGATACACTGACCGAGGGTGAAGATCTGAATTTCGTCGGCGTGCCGTATTTCGCGCCCGAGATCCTCCGCCGCGTGCGGCTCGATGACGCAATGAAGGCGAAGAAGTTGCGCCAAGCCTTGGCGGAGCTCGCAGAAGAAGGCGTGGTGCAATTATTCCGGCCTCAGGACGGCGCTGCGCCGCTGGTTGGCGTTGTCGGCACGCTGCAGCTTGATGTGCTCGCGGCGAGACTGGCCGTGGAATATGGGGTCGCTATCGGGTTCGAAACATCGCCCTACGCCCTGGCACGCTGGATTTCGTCCGACAGCCGCAATGCCCTACTGAGGTTCATCAACGACAACCGCAGCGCAATCGCGGATGATGTCGATGGCGACCCGGTATTTCTTGCCACCTCGGCGTTCATGATGCGGCGCGCCGCCGAATTGGCACCCGAACTGGCGTTTCGTGACATCAAGGATGTGCGCGCTGAAAAGGCGGCGGCCTAAGGGTAGGCCGCCGCCTGCTCTATATTCGTCCCATCAACAGCAGGACGACGACAATCAGCACCACCAGTCCTAATCCACCGCTAGGGTAATATCCCCATCCTGCGCTGTACGGCCATGTTGGCAGCGCTGCGAGCAGCAGAATGATGAGGATAATGAGGAGCAGCGTTGGCACGCTCGCCTACTCCTTTCCGGTGACCTTGTCGCTAGCCTCGCGCGCCGAGTCCTTCGCCCCGCCGACGGCGTTCTGCACGCGCCCTTCCGCCTTGTCGGCCTTCCCTTCCGCTTCGGTCTTGGCATCGCCACTGACCTTGCCCCAGGCTTCCTTGACAGTGCCCTTCGCCTGCTTGCCGGCGCCTTCAATACGATCCTTATCCATGTCGGTCTCCCTCAAATGTCCCTTAGGGTCGATACGTTGTGTTGCGCTCCGCGGAGTTCTCCAGGCCTCGGCCCGCTGCTTGCAGATCCTGGCCGGCGCCCGCTGTGGTATTACAGGCCGTTAGCCATGGCGCGGTCGCGGCGAGTCCCAACATCACCAGGACTGTTGCGAGCTTCCTTCGCATCGATACTCCCTCTCTTCGTGCTCGCAATGAAACGGAAAGGTTCAGCGACGGATCCATTGGAGCAGGATCAATAGGACGTGAAGCTGCCCAGGCCTCGACCGTCAATACGCGTCAACGAACGAATGGTCTGATTGTGCTCGTTGCCGGCAAAAAATCGTTGTCAGGCGTGTGGTTGTTTCCTAACATCACGCGAGATTTACCAAATGACGGTCTACACCAAGTGAGGGGACACAAGGTCGGTTACCGCTGTTATATTCTCGACGGCGAAAATCATATTGTCCAAGCACACGACCTTAATTGTGCGACTGACCAGGAAGCAAGGGCGCGGGCGACGTGCCTCCTAGCCCATGATCCCTATTACCCGTACGCCGAGGTATGGCATGGGACGCGGCGGGTAGTGAAGCTGGAACGTGGTGAGATCCAGATCAAGTCCTCCCGCTCTTTATTGGAGACAAGGCAGTCGTTTGGGCCAACCGCGGCCTGACAAGGTGCTGCCGTTGACTTGAACCGGACCGCCCGGTACGAACTCGGGGCGATCAAGAACCGCTATCGAAAAATACGCCCCAGGGCGGCGTTGGGAGGAGCATTGCCACCGCTCCTAGAGGTTAAGGACTTGCACACCGAGTTCCGCACCGGTGCGGGGCTCGTGCGTGCGGTCGACGGCATATCCTATTCGGTGGAAGCCGGTGAGACCGTCGCTATCGTCGGCGAAAGCGGCTCGGGCAAGTCGGTTAGCGCGCTTTCGGTGCTGCGACTGATCCCTGACCCGCCGGGGCGCATCACGCAGGGTGAGATTTGCTTTGCTGGCCGCGATATCATGCAACTCTCGGATGTGGAGATGCGTGAAATCCGCGGCGGAGACATCGGCATGGTTTTCCAGGAACCGATGACCTCGCTCAATCCGGTGTTGACGATCGGCCGCCAGATCACCGAGACGCTGGAGCAGCATCGCGGGATGGATCGACACGCCGCCCACAGACGTGCTGCGGAACTTCTCGGCCTGGTCGGGATCGCCGATGCAGAGCGGCGTCTCCGGCAATACCCTCATCAGTTGTCGGGCGGCATGCGTCAGCGCATCATGATAGCGATCGCGCTTGCCTGCGATCCGAAGCTGATCATCGCCGATGAACCCACGACTGCGTTGGATGTGACGATCCAGGCGCAGATCCTGGAGCTGATGAAAGACCTGACCCGCCGCCTGCACGTCGCACTTATCATCATCACGCACAATCTCGGCGTCGTTGCCCGTTACGCCAATCGGGTCAACGTGATGTATGCGGGCCGTCTGGTGGAAACCGGTCTTGCGCCCGACGTTTATCACAATCCGCGTCATCCGTATACACAAGCACTGCTGCGATCGGTACCGCGGTTGGATCGTCCACGTCGAGAGCGGCTTGATCCGGTCGAAGGACAACCGCCGGATCTCACTCGTCTTGGTGTCGGCTGCGCCTTTAGTCCACGCTGCCCATTCTCCGTTGATGCGTGCGAACAAGCGCGCCCTGCACTGGAGCCGACAGGTGCTCCAGGACATCTCGCTGCATGCTTCCGCAGCCGAGAAGTGTATAGCGAGGCGGCGGCATGAGCGCGATTGGACGGCCGCTGCTGGAGGTAAGAGACCTGCGCATGCACTTCCCCATCACCGAGGGGTTGGTGACGCGCAGGCTGGTCGGCGAAGTGAAGGCCGTCGATGGCATCGACTTCACTGTACGCCGCGGCGAAACGCTTGGACTGGTCGGTGAAAGCGGCTGCGGCAAGACAACGACAGGCCGCTGCATCCTGCGGCTGAACAATCCGACGTCCGGCCAAATCCTGTATGAAGGCGTCGATATCGCGCAGATGGAGCGCAAGGAACTGCAGGCGCTGCGCCGGCGCATACAGGTCATCTTCCAGGATCCTTACAGCTCGCTCAATCCGCGCATGAAGGTGGGCGATATCATCGCCGAACCCATCAAGGTACATGGAATAGAGACCGACGGGACGAAACGCGCGGCACGGGTGCGCGAATTGCTGCGCGTATGCGGGCTTAGTGCGCGCTTTGCCGACCGCTATCCGCACGAGATGTCAGGCGGGCAGCGCCAGCGTGTTGGCATCGCCCGCGCGTTGGCGCTCAACCCTGAGTTCATCGTGTGCGACGAGGCGGTATCGGCGCTCGATGTCTCGATCCAGGCGCAGGTGGTGAACCTGCTAGAGGATCTGCGTGAGCAGTTTGGCCTGACCTATCTGTTCATTGCGCATGATCTGTCGGTGGTACGACATCTGTGTCAGCGCGTTGCGGTGATGTATCTCGGTCGGATCGTGGAACTGGCGGATAGCGACGAACTGTTCGGCAATCCGTTGCATCCGTACACACAGGCGCTCCTTGCGGCGGTGCCCGTACCGGATCCATCGGTTGAAGCGCACCGGACCTTCCGTCCGGTACAGGGCGAAGTGCCGAGCCCGATCAATCCCCCGCCGGGCTGCGTCTTTCATCCACGCTGCCCGATCGCGGTCGCAGGCTGCAAACAGACGCGTCCGGCGCTGCGCGAGGTGCGGCCCGGGCACTTCGTCGCCTGCAGCGAAATACATTGACGTTCTGCAAGAGCAAAAGGAACCGTAGATGGCGCCCAATGCAAAGCGCGTGTTCTATGTAAAATACCTGTCTGGGCCGGTATTCGGACAGATCCTGGCGAAGCGACCCGACATTCAGCTCGACAAGCTGGAGAACGAAACGTCGGACGCCGAGGCTGAACCTATCCTGTCGCAGGCGCATGCCTATCAGATCGGCGCGTCGCGGCAGGTGATCGGCAAGCACCTTCAGGTGACCGACTCGCTGCTGGCAAAGACGCCCAATCTGGTGGCCGTGTCTTCCAATGGCGCGGGCTATGACACGATCGATGTGGATGCCTGCACCCGGCAGGGAATCATTGTTGTGAACCAATCGGGCGGCAACAAGGAGGCGGTGGCGGAACACGCGCTGGCGATGCTGCTGACATTGTCGAAGCGCATCATCGAGGTCGATCGCCGCATGCGCCGTGCGGACGGCATCCCGCGCAATGACTACATCGGCACGGAGCTGCTGGACAAGACGATCGGGATCATCGGCATCGGCAATGTGGGTGGGCGGCTGGCCGAACTATGCAAGGGCCTATTTCACATGCGCGTACTGGCTTACGACCCAAATCTGTCCGCGGCACAGATCGCGGCGAAGGGTGCAGAGAAAGCGGAGAACCTCGACGATCTGCTGCGTCAGGCGGACTACGTGTCGATCAACTGCCCGTACACGCGCGAAACCAAGAACCTGATCGGCGCGCGAGAATTCGGCTTGATGCAGAGGCACGCCTACTTCGTCACCACGGCGCGTGGCGGTATACATGACGAAGATGCGCTCGCAGCGGCGTTGTCCGCGAAGCAGATCGCTGGCGCTGGCCTCGATGTATGGAACGACGAACCGCCGCCGCACGAACACAAGCTGATGGCCTTTGACAACGTGCTGGTCAGCCCGCACACCGCAGGTGCGACGCATGAATCGCGTGACAACATGGCGCGGTACGCAGCCGAGCAATTGATCGACATTCTCGACGGCAAGCGCCCGCCGCGGCTCATCAACCCGGAGGTCTGGCCGGCCTACTGCGAGCGGTTCGAGCGGATCATGGGGGTCAGACCAGCCGGCTGAGTCATCTTCGTTTGCTGGTCCGGCCGCTGCTTCTCGCGACCGGCCGAATCTAACGATGCGGAAGACCATTATGAATTCCGGTTACGATTACATTATCGTCGGAGCCGGATCGGCAGGATGCGTGCTTGCCAATCGATTGACCGAAGACGAGGGCGCCACGGTCCTGTTGCTTGAAGCGGGTGGCGGCGATGGCCACCCGTACATTCAGATACCACTAGGACTGGGCAAACTTCAGCAGCACAAGATGTTCGACTGGGGTTACATGACCGAACCCGAGCCAAATCTACATAACCGTCAACTCGCATTGCTGAGAGGCAAGGTGCTTGGCGGCTCGTCATCGATCAACGTCATGGCGTACACCCGCGGTCATCGTGCGGATTTCGATCGTTGGGCGCGTGAAGGGGCGATCGGCTGGTCCTATGCGGACGCATTGCCCTATTTCAAGCGCAGCGAGCGTTGGGAAGATGGGGAAACCTCCTGGCGGGGTGGTTCCGGCCCGCTAGGTACGCAGGGAAGCCGCGATCCAGATCCACTATATGATGCGTTGCGGGACGCCGGACAGCTCGCTGGGTGGCCTGTCACAGAGGATGCGAATGGGGCCGAACTGGTCGGAATTGGTTACAGCCAATGGACAATTCAGCACGGCCGCAGAGCTTCGGCGTCTGCCGCCTACCTGAAGCCCGTTATTCAGCGGTCTAACCTGACGTTGCGAACCAATGCGCTCGCCACCAAAGTGGCTTTTCGCGGCACGCGAGCGACGGGCGTGGAATTCCTGCACGAGGGCGCCACAGTGCGTGCAGAAGCAAAGCGCGAGATCATACTGTGTGGCGGCGTGTTCAACACACCGCAATTGCTGATGCTGTCGGGCATCGGTCCGGCCAAACATCTAAGAGAGACAGGCATCACCGCACTGATCGATCTTCCGGTCGGCAAGAACCTGCGTGATCATCTGCAGGTCAGGCTTCGCTGGGCCCGGCTCGGCTTATCACCATTCCGTCGTCTGATGCGTGCCGATCGTGCGGCTCTCGCCATAGCGCAGGCCTGGTTCTTAAGGACCGGTCCCGCGACAAGACTGCCGAATGCGTTGAAGGCGTTCATCAGAACCCGGCCTGAATTGGAGGCGCCGGATCTGGAGTTCCTTTTCCTATCGGCGCCGCTCGATGCGCGGCTTTGGTTTCCCGGTGTGACGCCGTCATACGAAGATGCATTCGGCATCCATCCCGTGCTGCTCCATCCGCGCAGCCATGGTGAGGTGACGTTGCGCTCCTCCGACCCGAGTGCGCTGGTCAGGATCGTGAATAACTTCCTGGCTGATCCAGCCGATATCGCCACGCTGCGTGCCGGATTCCGGCTTGCCGAGGATATCGCTCACAAGGGGCCGATGGACAAATTCCGCGGTAAGCGTCTGAACCCGACTTCAGACCTGAAGACTGACACCGAGATCGATGACTGGATCCGGAACAATGTGATCACTGTCAATCATCCGCTTGGGACCTGTGCCATGGGAAGCGGTCCCGATGCGGTGCTCGACCCTGACCTGAAGGTACGCGGCACCGAAGGTCTGCGCGTCGCCGATGCGGCCGCTTTGCCGGACATGCCGTCTGCACACATTAACGCCATCGTCATGATGCTGGCGGAGCGTGCCTCGGATCTGATCCGAGGGCGCCCGCCTCTGGCACCATTGAACGTCTGACTTATTGATCAGCCCGCGGCGTATTTCCCCGCCGACCGTCCGGCAAGTCGGCCGAACACGGACCCGGACATCAGGCCTGCACCACCGAGGTAGTTCTGATAGAAGATACCGCCGACCAGTTCGCCACCGGCGAACAGTCCCGGGATGACCCGGCCGGTCGTGTCCTCGACCTCGCTCTCGGTGGTGATCTTCAGCCCACCGAAACTGAAGGTGATGCCGCAGGTCACCGCGAATCCATGGAACGGTGGCTCGTCGATCGGCAGCGCCCAGTTCGACTTGGGTGGCGTGATCCCCTTGGTGCACTTGCCGTCGAGAATCGCCGGATTGTATTCGCCCGGTTGGCAGGCCGCATTGAATTCGCGCACCGTCTTCACCAGACCTTCGGGGCTGATCTCGAGCTTATGCGCAAGTTCCTCCAGCGTGTTCGCCTCCGCCTTCGTCACCTGGCGGATGCGATACTCGTCGCGCGTCATATCCACCGTCTTCTTGTCGAAGATCTGCACTGCCATGCGCTGCGGCTGCTTCATCACCTCTCGGCCGTACTTCGCATAGGTGTAATTGCGGAAATCTGCGCCCTCGTCCACGAACCGCTCGCCGTCGGCGTTGACGATGATGCCGATCGGGTAAGAATGTTTCTGGTAGTTGTCGAGCACCACACGATCGCCGAATGGCGGCGCGCTCAGGTCCCATTGCACGGCGTGGCAGCTCGACCAACCGCCGAACGCTGCGGCGCCGATTTCCAGCGCCGCCTTGATGCCGTCGCCGGTGTTGTGCCGCGTGCCACGGACGCGCGCCAGTTCCCAACCTGGGCCGTAATAACGCACGCGCATCTCCGGATCGGCCTCGAAACCGCCGCACGCCAGCACCACGGCTCTGGCGTTGATGTCCTGATAGCCGTCCGGGCCGAACACCGTCACGCCGGTGATTTCGCCCTTGCGGTTCTGGATCAGCTTGCGCAGCCCGGTATCGTAGCGGACCGTGATGCCGTGGCGTTCGGCCGACTTGAACAGGAAATCCACCAGGCCCCAGCCGCCACCGACAGCCTCGACCGCCATGCCGCCGAAGAAGTGCTGCACGCCGTTCACCAGATACGACTGGCGCTTGAACATTGGAATCCAGCGCACGCCCTTCTCGCGCATCCACACCACGGTCTCGCGCGAATGCCCCACCAGCAGATCGATCAGATCGGGCTCCGACAGGTTCTCGGTCGCCCGCATCAGATCGTCGGTATAAGTGTCCGCCGTAAACGGCGGGATGAGCATCTGCTTGGCTTCGCTTTCCGACAGGTCCACCAGCACGTCCGTGCGCAGATCCTCCAGTCCGTTGTGCACGAAGCGGAAGCCGCCGGCGGTGAAGGTGGAGTTGCCGCCACGCTCCTCCTCGCTGGCCTTCTCCAGCACAAGCACCTTGGCGCCCTGCTCCTGCGCAGAGAGAGCGGCGCACAGCGCGGCGTTGCCCGCGCCAACCACGATCACGTCATACGGGCCGGCATCCGCCATCGGGGCCTCCTGATCCTTCGTCGGACCTCCTTACGAACGGTTGCCGCTATACGCAAGGCATCGCACAGTGCCGCGCTCCGACGGAGACAGGGACGATGGACGAGGAAGCCCAGGGCGCGTGGCACGAAATCGTGCGCGACGTGCTGAAGCGGCACCAGGTGAAGCTGGTGGCCTATGTACCGGACAATCTGCTGCGCCCGTTGATCGAGGCGGTGCACGCCGATCCATTTTTCACCGCTTTCTCCTGCGCGCGTGAGGAGGAGGCGGTGGGCATCGTCTCCGGTGCCTGGATGGGTGGGCTGCGCGGCATCGTGCTGATGCAGACATCCGGCTTCGCCACGCTGCCGAACGCAATCGCCTCGCTCGCGGTGCCGTTCCAGATCCCGGTGCTGATGATGGTGTCGGAGCGCGGCACGCTGGGTGAATTTAACATCGGCCAGTCGCTGGTCGCGCGAACCATGCGCCCGGTGCTGCAGGCGCTCGCGGTCGAACATCACACGATGACGCGATTGGACGAGGTGGAATTCATCATTGATCGCAGTATCACCCAGGCGGTCGCCACCCAGGCGCCGTGCGTGTTCATCCTCTCGCCACTGCTTACCGGCGGCAAGGTCTTTGCGAAATGAGCGGCACCATGAGCTTTGCAGCGAACCATCCGGCCAACCGCGACCAGGCCAAGATGATGAACCGCTTCGAGATCACCAAGCGTTTGGTCGCGCGATTGAAACATGACGAGGCGGTGATCGGCGGTATCGGCTATACCAACTTCGACCTCTGGGCAGCGGGACGGCGGCCCCAGAACTTTTACATGCTTGGCAGCATGGGTCTCGCCGTGCCGATTGCGTTGGGAGTGGCGCTGGCGCAGCCACAGCGAAAAGTCATTGCACTGGAAGGCGACGGTTCGATCCTCATGCAGTTGGGATCGCTCGCGACGGTCGCAGCGCGCAAGCAGAAAAACCTGGCGATCGTCATCATGGACAATGGCACCTACCAGATCACGGGAGGCCAACCCACCTCGACCGAACTCGGCGCCGACATCGTCGCCATGGCACGCGGCGCGGGCATCGCGCAAAGCGCCTGGGCCGCCGATGAAAGCGCGTTCGAAGAACTGATCGAGCTGTCGCTGCGCGAGGACGGGCCCTGGCTGATCGGCTGTCGCATCGACAAGGAGAAGCCGGCTGACACCACCGAGCGCGACCCGCCGCGTATTCGCGACCAGTTCATGCGCGGGCTTGGCGTAAAGAGATAGCGGCAATGGCCGTATTGATCATCGGCGCCGGTATTGCCGGGCTGACGACTGCGCTGAGCCTGCACCAGGTCGGTGCCGAGGTGCGTATATTCGAAAGCGTTGACAGCATCGAACCACTTGGGGTCGGCATCAACGTGCTGCCGCACGCGGTGCGTGAGCTGACTGAACTTGGCCTCGCCGATCGGCTCGCCGCAGCCGCCATCCCCACCGCGGAACTCGCGTATTACTCCAAGCACGGCCAGCTCATCTGGTCGGAGCGGCGCGGGCTCAGCGCCGGCTACAACTGGCCGCAATTCTCTATCCATCGCGGCAAACTGCAGACGATCCTGCTCGATGCGGTGCGCGAGCGGCTTGGCGCCGACCACGTCTTCACCGGCCACCATCTCGTGCGTTGGGAGACGACGGCTTCCGGTGTGCGAGCGTTCTTCGTAGATCGCCGTGGCGGCTTTCGTGTAGGCGAGGCAGAGGGCGAGCTGCTGATCGCCGCCGACGGCATTCACTCGGTCGCGCGTGGCATCCTGTATCCCAAGGAAGGACCGCCGATCTGGAACGGCGCAATTCTCTGGCGAGGGGTTACACGCGGCAAGCCATTCCTCACCGGTCGGACGATGATCATGGCCGGCCACGAGTTCCAGAAATTCGTCTGTTACCCGATCTCGCGCGAAGCGATGGAGCGCGATGAGGCGGTGCTCAACTGGATCGCAGAGCGTAAGTTTCAGCCTGACCACCAATGGCGGCGCGAAGACTGGAACCGGCCTGGCCACCTCGCCGACTTCCTTCCACAGTTCGAGAACTGGCGTTTCGAGTGGCTCGATGTCCCCAGCCTCATTCGGGCGGCGGACCGGCACTACGAATACCCGATGGTGGATCGTGATCCGCTGCCACGATGGACCTTTGGTCGCGTCACACTGCTCGGTGACGCGGCGCATCCGATGTACCCGATCGGCTCCAACGGCGCTTCGCAAGCGATCCTTGATGCGCGCGTGCTGGCGCGCGAAATCCGTGCTTGCGGTGCGACAGAAGCCGCCCTCCAGGCTTATGAGGCAGAGCGCCGCCCCGCCACTGCGGCGATCGCTCTTGCCAATCGCAAGAACGGCCCTGAGCAGGTGATGCAACTGGTCGAAGAGCGCGCTCCCGGCGGCTTCTCCCACATCGAAGACGTGCTGTCCGCGCGGGAACTTGACGAAACCGCAGCCGGCTACAAGCACATCGCCGGGTTCGACAAGGAAGCGCTCAACAGCCGGGCCTCCATCGTCGGGTAGAGCGGCGAGACACGGACCTTCCGATTGCGGGTCAGGCCACCTCTTCGTTCCGCGGCGGACGACCTATCGAGCAGCGGATACGCTTGACGGTCCAGCCCGGGTGCTGTTCCTGCCACTGCGGGGTCATCATCATACCCTCGACCTGGCAGGCTGACAGGCCCGCGAACACCCGTTCGGCCGGGATTGTCACGTGGCATGTTCCCCCCGAGAACGCGCAGATAAGAAACGAAAGATAGACGGGCATCTGGGGATATTCGATCGACTAGGAAAAGCCCGCAGTGACGTGCGCAACAGGGGTGGCGATTTAGTTCAGGACTGTGCAGCGGGCGCTGCCGCAGGGGACGTATCGACCAATCGTGACTGACCGCGCCTCATTGATGCCCAACCCATGCTGTCATACCGCGACCAGAAATCGTTTGTTTATCGTACCGGAGATCAGCATGGTCGAGCCCGCGTGGCGGTCAGAACCCTCGATCGAGGATCACGCCTTTATCGGTGATTGCACCACCGGAGCACTTGTCAATCAGAGCGGGTCCATCAACTGGCTCTGCTGGCCGCGGTTCGACTCCAGCGCATGCCTCGCCGCACTGCTCGGGTCCGAAGACAACGGGCACTGGCGCGTTGCTCCCCTGGAAAAGGCCTCGGTGTCGCGTCGCTATCTTGAGGGCACGCTGATCCTGCTCACGCGCTTCGAACTGTCTGATGGCTCCGTCGAAGTGCTCGACTTCATGCCGCTCGAGAGCGCGGCTTCACAGGTGGTGCGTCTGGTCCGCGGCGTGTCGGGCAGCGTGACAATGCGCAGCGAGCTGGCCTTGCGCTTCGAATACGGCTCTGCGGTGCCATGGGTGGAAATGCTAAGCGATGGCAGTGTCCGTGCCATCTGCGGCCCGGAAATGGTTGTGCTGTATCCGTCGGTTCCCCACCAGGCAGAGGATCACACAACCGTTGCGGAGTTCACCGTCGGCGCTGGCCAGACAGTGTCCCTGGTGTTGCGGTATCATCAGTCGCACCAGAAGCTCGGTGAATGGCCCGACGCCGAGGCAGAACTGCGCAGGACCGATGCAGCGTGGCGCGCCTGGTCGGATCGCTGCACTGCGGTCGGCGCCCTCAGCAACGAGGTGAAGCATTCTCTCGTTGTACTCAAGGGCCTTACCTACGCACCGACCGGCGGCATTGTCGCAGCACCGACCACATCCTTGCCTGAGCAGCCAGGCGGCGTGCGCAACTGGGACTACCGCTACTGCTGGCTGCGCGATGCGACGTTTACCCTGATGGCTCTTGGCGACGCTGGGTACGCAGAGGAAGCGCAGGCGTGGCGCGACTGGCTGCTGCGAGCGGTGGCCGGCACTCCTGAGCAGATGCAGATCATGTACGGTCTGGGTGGCGAGCGGCGCCTGCCCGAATGGGAGGTGGACTGGCTGCCCGGCTTCGGCGCTGCGAATCCGGTTAGGATCGGCAACGCCGCTGCATCACAGCTTCAACTGGATGTGTTCGGCGAGATTGCCGATGCGATGTTTCAAGCGGGGCTCCGCGGTATGCCAGGCAGTGCACGCTCACGCGCCATTGGAGGCGCTCTGCTGGATCACCTCGAGCATACCTGGCGTCAACCGGACGAAGGGATCTGGGAAGTGCGCGGCCCACGTCAGCACTTCACCCACTCGAAAGTAATGGCATGGGTTGCATTCGATCGTGCTGTGAAAGCGGTGCAGCACCTGGGCATCGACGGCCCGGTCGACCGCTGGTCGGCAATACGCGATGAAATTCATAACGAGGTATGTCACAAAGCATTCGATGCGGAACTTGGCAGCTTCGTACAGGCTTATGGTTCAAAGGCAGTGGATGCCAATCTGCTGTTGCTGCCACTCGTCGGTTTCCTGCCTGCGGATGACGTGCGAATTCAGGGAACTCTTGCCGCGATTGAGCGGCGACTCCTGTTCGACGGCCTGGTGTACCGCTACAATACGGGCGAAACGGCAGACGGGCTTCCGCCCGGCGAAGGCGCATTCATCGCCTGCAGCCTCTGGTACGCGGACAATCTCATCCTGACCGGGCGCCGACGAGACGCTCGCACAATGTTCGAGCGCATTCTGGGGCTGCGCAATGATGTCGGGCTTCTCGCGGAAGAATACGATCCGACAGCCGGCCGACAGCTGGGAAATTTCCCACAGGCGTTCAGTCACGTCGCGTTGGTCAACACCGCACTCAATCTCACGCGCAGCGAAGGACCGGCGGAAGAACGATCCGGCGAAAGGCCACCCTGACCCGAGGATAGGTCAGGCGTAGATCTTCACCAGTTCCGCGTGCGCCCACTTCACCGCGTCCTCCGCCGGCATACCTTGTAC
>JBKPSV010000268.1:0-13856 GCA_046735215.1 Pseudomonadota bacterium
GGAGCTGCGCCGACGCAACATGGCGACCACGCCGATGAGCAATGCCCTGGGGTTCTCGGTGGACAGCGGTGCTTTCGCAGATACGTTGGATCGCGCTCTGCAGGCCGCCGACGTCGCGGGTTTTCCGACACGCCGTGCCGATAGCGAGGCGCGCGGTCTTCGCCGCGGCCTCGGCATTGCCTACCACATCAAGGGCACTGGCGGCTCGCCGCATGAAAACGTCGATATACGCTTTGAAACTGATGGCACGGTCTCGTTGATCACTGGCACGCAGACGATCGGGCAGGGGCACGAGACGACGTTTCCACAGATGCTGGCCGACCGACTGGGCATCGACAATGAGCAGATCCGGCTTTGCCATGGGGATACCGACCTGATCCCGATGGGCGGCGGCCATGGGAGTTCGCGCGCCACCTACATGGGCGGCACAGCGATTTATCGTGCGTCGGAAACCATCGTGCAGAAGGGCACTCGCATCGCCGCGGATGCCCTGGAAGCTGCAGATGCAGACATCGTCTTCGCTGACGGACATTTTGCGGTTGTCGGCACCAACCGTTCGGTGTCACTGCTGGAGGTGGCCGCACGGGCGCGCGACGCTGGTGCGCCGCTGGACACCTATCACGCGTGGACGCGCGAGCACCTGACGTTCCCGAACGGCACGCATGTGGTGGAGGTGGAGATCGATCCGGAAACCGGCGCTGTCTCGCTGGTGCGCCACACCGCGGTGGATGACTATGGCGTGCTGGTGAACCCGATGATCGCGGCAGGGCAGGCGCACGGAGCGATCGCCCAGGGTGCCGGCCAGGCGCTGCTGGAGCACGCCGCGTACGATTCCGAGTCAGGTCAGTTGTTGGCTGGTTCGTTCATGGACTACGCGCTGCCGCGTGCCGACGACCTGCCGTCGTTCCACCTGGAGTTCAACGCCACGCGCTGCACCACCAACCCGCTGGGTGTGAAAGGCTGCGGCGAGGCGGGCGCCGTCGCCATGCTGCCCGCCGTCCACAATGCCATCGTCGATGCACTGGCACCGCTGGGCGTCACGCAGTTCGATGGCCCGGCGACGCCGTATCGTGTGTGGCAGGCTATCCGTTCACGGCGCGAATGATCGCCGCCCATCGATCCAGCACCGGCAATATCGTCTCGGCGGTCTCCGACGGCAGACTGACTGACACGCGGTTCACGCCAAGGTCCTGATAGCGCTTGATGAGTTCGGCATCCTCGGCCTGGCCACCGATGGAAATGTCGAACGCCTTCGGATCGCGTCCCGCTTCGGCTGCCATCTGGCGAAAGCGCGGGATCAGGTCCGTCAGCGGTGTGGGCGATCCGGCAGTGATCTGCGGCATCCAGCCATCGCCGTAGCGCACCGCGCGCCGCGCGCTGTAGGGGAATGCGCCGCCCACCAGGATCGGCGGGTGTGGTTTCTGCACCGGCTTCGGCCAGGCCTGCATAGGATCGAAGTTGACGAATTCGCCGTGATATTCGGCGCTGTCCTGTGTCCAGATCGCCTTCATCGCCTCGATGCGTTCACGCGCCAATTTGTGGCGCGTTTTGAAGTCGGTGCCGTGGTTCTCCATCTCGTCCTGGTTCCAGCCATTGCCGACGCCGAACACGAAGCGTCCGCCGGACACCTGGTCTATCGAGGCGACCAGCTTAGCCGTCTGGATCGGATCGCGCTGTGCAATCAGGCAGACACCCGTGCCGATCTTCAGCGTCTTCGTCGCCGCGGCCGCCATGCTGAGAGTGACGAACGGGTCCATCGCGTCGTAGTAGCGCTTCGGCAGATCACCGCCGAGGACGAACGGCGACTTGCGCGACAGCGGAATGTGCGAGTGCTCCGGTGCCCAGACGATGTCGAAGCCGCGCTGTTCCAGCGCGACCGCCAGCTCCGCCGGGGTCATCGAGTAATCGGTAAAGAACATCGAGGCGCCGAATTTCATGGCTGTTCCACCATTCCCATCCACCACATGGTGCGGTTGCCGACATCGATATCGTAGCTGCGCGCGAACTCCAGCCTGCCGTCCACGGCGATGCGGAACAGCGACAGCACGGCCCCGGTGATGTGCGCCACCGCCATCAACCGACCGCTGGGATCGATGTGGAAGGTGCGCGGATGCACGCCGTGCGAGTCGACGTGCTGGATCAGGTTCGGTTCGCCGCTGGCCTGATCGATGGCATACACCGCAAGCGAATTTTCGCCGTCCGCGTTGGCTGCGCGATTGGCGACATAGACGGTGTGGCCGTTCGGATGGACGTGCACCGTGCCGACCGCCTGGCGACCAACCGGTGAACGGCCCAGCGCCGGCTTGCGATACCGCGGCGTGGGCGACAGCGTGCCACCTGTCCGATCGAACAGATCGAGTGCGTTCTGCCGTTCCAGCGACACATAGACCCATGGCTGCGAGGGATGAAAATCCAGATGGCGCGGTCCGAAGCCATACCCACCATCGGGTGCGATCGATACGCCGTTGCTCAAGACGCCTTCGTTGAAGTCGAACAGCTTCAATGCGCCTGGCTCTTCCGGCTTGCCGTCGGCGGCGTCATGGCCGCGGCAGACCAGTATCACTTGGCGATTGTCCGGAATTGCACGCACCTGATGGGCGAAAATACCCGCATCGATGGTGCCAGGTTGCGCAACCTCTGCGCCCGCGCTGCCATCGGCATTGATCCGATAGACGCGGATGGCGCTGGGGTTGTTGAACGCCACCAGGATATGCCGCGATGGAATATCGGTCGCCATGTGGATCGGCCGCGTCGGGAGCGGGATCGGCGCACCGTGTCTGCTGAGCGCGCCGGTTGCACCATCGATGCGCAGCGCCGCCACATGATGGTTGTTGCCCGCCGGCCCCATACCGGACGCGCTGTCGCTGGTCGCGATATAAAGGAACTGCCGCGATGCATGCGGCCAGGCATATTGCACGTTGGCCGACAGGCTGACGGTGCCGCGGCGCGTGAGCGTCGCCGCGTCCACGTCGACATCGTATTGTGTCAGCTCCGGCCCGACATTGGCGTACAGCCACACCTTGTTCGGCACCTTGTTCACTCCCAGGGCTGGACAATGATCTTGGCATGCTTTTCCGGATTGGCCAGTTCGGCGAACGCTCCCTTCACACCATTCAGTCCGACGTGCCCGGTGATGAGCGGCGTCACGTCCACCTTGCCTTCGGCGATATGATGCAGGCTCTGGGCGAACTCTTCGCCGGTATAGGCCAGCACGAACTGGATGTTCAGCTGTTTGATGATGCCGAAGAACGGTTCGAACCGGTCCGTCTCCATGCACACGCCGACCACCACGATGCGCGCATCAGCCGGTGCGCCGTCGATAATCTGCTGAATGACGCCGGGCACACCGACACATTCGAACATCACCGCGGGTCGTTGCTTCGGACCGCTACCAAACAACTGCGCATAGCGGCTGCCGTCATAGCCGGCCGGCGTCGCGACATCTTTCCAGGACTGGTACGGCGAGGTCGCGCCTGGATCGATCACGATGTCGGCGCCCATCTGCTGCGCCAGTGCGCGTCGGCCTGGCGAAAAATCCGCGGCGATGATCGGGTGCACGTTGCGGATCTTCAGTGCAGCAATCACTGACAGTCCGACCGGTCCGCAGCCAATCACCAGCGGCACGTCATCTGACGCAAGGCGCGCCTTCTGCACCGCGTGCCAACCTACGGCGATCGGCTCGGTGAGCGCGGCTTTGTCGGCCGGCAGACCATTTGGCACCGGCAGCAGCATGCGTTCCGCCAACGGCATGTACTGGGCGAAACCACCGGCGATATCGTTGGAATAGCCAATGCCCTGCACAGTGGCATCGGCAATCGTCATCGGCATCGAGCAGACCAGCGTTCCCGGCTTCAGTCGCTTCTCGGTGCCGGTGCCGTGCTCGACGATCTCGCAGCAGAATTCGTGGCCGAACACGACGTCGCGTGACGGGTCCATCGGCCAGCGTCCGCCGGCGCGGCGAGAGCGTTCGATGAACTGATCGGTGAACTTCGCCGCGTGCAAATCGGTGCCGCAGATACCGCAGCACAGCGTCTTGACCAGCACCTGACCCGCGGCCGGCTTTGGGTCCGCGATGGTGTCCACGACGAAGTCGCCGTGCCGAAAGATCGCTGCCCGCATGACATTCCCCCGTTTGCGTCAGGCCGCGAGCATAGCGCGGATGTCGGGAAGATGCTCGCTGCCCCAGAACAGCTCGCCATCGACGATAAAACTGGGCACGCCGAACACGCCAAGTTCCTCGGCCGCCCGGCTGATCGCAGATATCTCGTCGCGCAGGTCCGGTATCTGCCCGGCAAACAAGGCGGCGTTGGCGCCGGCTTCGGCCAGTACGCTATCGATGACTGCGGCGTCCTCGATATCCAACTCGCGCTTCCAGAAACGTTCGAACACACTGTCGTGGTAGCGGCGGAACGCCGCATCGCCGGCTTGCTTGGCGAACAACATGCCCGCTGCGGCGAGCGTCGAATCCCAGATCTTCTGCGGTCCGCGGATCACCAGCCTGCGTTTGCGCGCCTGACGCCGACAATCCATGTAGCTGTAGCGTACGCGGCGCCATTGGTGCGCGTTGCGGTTCTCTTCCAGCACGCGGCCCTCTGCATCGACGCGCGCCGAGCCAAGATAGGCAGGTATGTCGAGCACATAGGGCAGCCACTCGACATGCACCGCAAGCTCACGCTCCAACGCGTAGGTGAGGTCCTTCGCCAGATAGGCATACGGGCTCTTGTAGTCGGTGTATGCCGTGATGCTGCGCATGTTCAGAGCGGAATCGTGCGCCGCTTCATGGTCTCTTCCCACAGCTTGTCGCGATCGAAATCGAATACGAGCGTCGGGTCCTCCGGCATGGTGAACCAACCGCGCAGCGCTAACTCAGCCTCGAGTTGGCCCGGCCCCCAGCCGGCATAGCCGAAGGCGACCAGGCTCTGCCTTGGGCCTTCATGGCGGCCGATGTCGCGCAGCACCTGCGGATCGGTCGTCATCGCTACGCGACCATCGATGTTGATGGTGCCTGTGCGCCGATATTCTGCCGTATGAACGATAAGTCCGACGTCCGGCTGCACGGGCCCTCCAGCGAACAGACTGATACGGCCTTCGCTGTCGTTGCTGTCGATGCCGAGCGCATTCAGCAACTTTCCCAGTGGGACTTCATCGACCGGCCGGTTGATCACGATCCCGAGCGCTCCCTTCGGGTCATGCTGCACCATCAGGATGACTGTCTTGGCAAAGCGCGGATCGCCCATCTCGGGCTCGGCGACCAATAATTGCCCAGCGAGTGACGTGCCGGATTGAGCAGCCTCAGGCTTTGCGAAGGCAGCGCTGAACACCGGCGTCGCGAACAGGACGCCGAGTGACAGAACGGCACGCCTGGACCGCATGAGCGTCATCGGCCATATCCTGCCGCGCCAGGAGAAGGAAACGCAAGAATGGCCGACACGCCGACCTTTGGCCGATATGCCGAAATCCCATTCGACCGCATGACTCCGGAACAGCAGGAAGGCTACCGCTTCCTGGTTGATGGGCCACGCGGTCGGCTGCCGGGACCGTACAAGGTCTGGGTGCACAATCCGAAGCTCGTGCATGCGGCGGAGCCGCTCGGCCAGCACTTCACTCCTGGTGCGTCGTCGCTGAGCGAGCGCGAACGCGAGATCGCGGTTGTGGTGATCACCAGCAAGTGGCACTCGGCCTATCCGAACAATGCGCATGAGAAGCGCGGTAAGGAAGTTGGCCTGTCCGCCGAGGCGGTGGAGGCGATCATCGCAGGGTTGCCGACATCATTCACCGATGCGCGCGAGCAATGCGTCTACGAATGTGCCATGGCGCTGGCATCCGAGCGCATCGTGCCGCAAGGACTGTACGATCGCGCGGTGAAGGTGCTGGGCCACGAGAGCATCACCGACATGATCGTGCTGATGGGCTACTACACCTGCGTGTCGCTGACGATGAACTTTTATGCCGTACCGGCGGGCAGCGCAGGACTGGCGAGATAAGAGCCTGAATTGATCACACCGCGCGTGCCTTGGCCTTTGCGTCGTGCGGCGCTGCGGCAAAGCCCAATAGGCGGGCTGCAGCGCCGATCGTCCAGCCTTGAATAACGAGTGACACGACCACGACGACGAACACGCCGGAGAACAACTTCTCGTCGCGCACCGGGTCGGCAAGCGCCGGAATGAAGCTGATGAAGATCGGCGCAGCACCGCGCAGCCCGACCCACGACGCGAAGGTCGACTCCCGCCAGTTGAACCGGAAAGGCAACAGGCACGCGAATGTCGCCAGCGGGCGCGCCACCACGATCAGCACCAGGGCGATGGCGATGCCAGTAGGAATGAACGGCACAAGCGCGTGCGGCGTGACCAGCAGTCCCAGCATCAGGAACAGCACGATCTGAGCCAGCCAGCTGACGCCATCGAAGAAGTTGGTGATCGCCTGTTGCGCGGGATACCTGGTCGCACCGACCATGATGCCGACCAGGTAGATCGCCATGAAGCCGCTGGTCCCCAGGACCTGGGCCAAGCCAAAGACGGCCAGCCCGACGGTCAGCACGAGGACCATGGCGGTGGGAACTTCCAGCGCCAGGTTGCGCAGCGCCAACGCGAGCAGCCAGCCGCCGCCCAGGCCTAGCAGCATCCCGCCGATCATCTCGTGCAGGAACAGCATTGTCCCGCCGGCCAAGGTGATTGCGGCGGGATCGATGATGCTGTGGATCACGAACACGGTCAGGAAGATCGACATCGGATCATTGAGGCCGGACTCTACCTCCAGCACCGCAGTAAGACGTTCCGGTAACGCGACGCGGGCGCGTCTGAGCAGGGCGGCAACGGCGGCGGCGTCGGTCGGCGCCACCGCGGCCCCAAACAGCATGGCTTTCATGAACGGCGTGCCGGTCAGCGCTGACACCGCCGCACCGACACACACGGCCGTCACTGCGACACCGACGACCGCGAGCACAAGCGCCGGCCATCCCGCCAGACGCAGCATCGGTGGGGTGGTCTGTATCCCACCCTGCAGCAGGATCACGGCAAGCGCCACGCTGCCGATCAGGTAGGCCGAGGCGAAGTCACCGTACGGTATACCGCCGGGGCCGTCCTCGCCGGCCAGCATCCCAAGTGCGAGGAACACCAGCAGCACCGGCGCCCCGACCCGCCGCGACAGCAATCCCGCGAGCACGCTCAGCACGCCCAGCAGCGCCCCACCGAGGATCATCTCGTGGGCGAACGTCATGCGGGCGTGGCCGATTTCGAAAAGTTCCGGACCGATCGGCATGGGCCGCAGATGTTCGTTGCTCGCCGCGCACAGGGCAATGGCCGAGCGGCCATTGACGCACAGCAAAGCTGTAACTATCATAATGCAAGTAACATCCGGTCATGCCTTATGAGCGTCACTGTCGCTGCGCCGGCCCTGCAGAGCGCGCACAATCCTCGTACCCAGGCCCTGCTGCAGGGCCCGATCCTGCCGACGCTGCTGCGCCTCGCATGGCCGAATGTCCTGGTGATGCTGGCCCAGGCATCGACCGGCCTGATTGAGACGTGGTTCGTCTCGCGGCTGGGGACCGACGCGCTGGCCGGCATGGCCTTGGTGTTCCCCGGGTTCATGATGATGCAGATGCTCTCCGCCGGCGCTATGGGCGGCGGTATCTCCTCGGCGATCGCGCGCGCGTTGGGAGCGCGCAAGCGGGATCAGGCTGACGCGCTGGTGCTGCACGCACTGATCATCAACGCTCTGCTCGGTTTGGTCTTCTCGGTGCTGGTGCTGGCGTTCGGGCCATCCCTTTATCGCGCCCTGGGCGGCGAGGCAGGTTCGCTCGCCGCGGCGCTGAGCTACTCCAACGTCGTGTTCGCCGGCACCCCGCTGGTGTGGCTGATGAACGCGTTGGCCAGCGTGATCCGCGGCACGGGCAACATGTTCGTCCCGGCGGCGGTCATCTGCGGCAGCGTGGTACTGCTGATCCCGCTATCGCCGTGCCTGATCTTTGGCCTTGGGCCGTTTCCGGCACTCGGCATCGCCGGCGGTGGCGCGGCCGTGGTCTTCACCACGGCGCTAACCGCATCGGTGCTGGGCTGCTACATCCTGTCAGGCCGGTGCCTCGTGCGGCTTCGCCTGGTGCGACCACGGTGGACGTTGTTTCGCGACATCCTGCGTGTCGGCGCCGTCGCCTCGGTATCAACCCTGCAGACCACGGTGACGGTGGCGCTGACGACGGCGCTGGTGGGGGCGGCCTTCGGGCCCGATGCCATCGCCGGCTACGGCACCGGTGGTCGGCTCGAATACCTGCTGGTGCCGCTGGTGTTCGGGCTCGGTGCCCCACTGGTGGCGCTGGTCGGCACCAACATCGGTGCCGGACAAAGGGCGCGGGCGCTGCGGATTGCCCTGACCGGTGGTGTACTCGCCTTTCTGCTGACCGAGACCGTGGGGTTGACCGCGGCCATATGGCCAACGGCGTGGCTCGGCTTGTTCGGCCACGATCCTAGAATGCTGGAGACCGGCACGGCATATCTGCGCACGGTCGGCCCCGCCTATGGGTTCTTCGGCCTCGGCCTCTCGCTCTATTTCGCCTCGCAGGGTGCGGGGCGCCTGTTTTGGCCACTGCTCGCCGGCCTGCTGCGGATGGTCATCGCCGTCGGCGGCGGCTGGCTGGCGTTGCGTGCGACCGGTTCGCCCACCTGGCTGTTCCTGGCGCTCAGCTTGGCAATGATAGCCTACGGCGGGACGCTGTCGACGGCGGTGGCCTCCGGCGCCTGGTTCAGGCGCCGGTTATAGCCGCTACTGCGCCGGCACCGCGGCGCGCTGCCGGGCGATCTCTTCGTCCCACGGTCCTGGGAACAGGCCAAGGTTCACCACATCGGGCGCAAACACTTCTTCCTTGCGCGGCCATTTCTCCCGCGGCAGCTCATAGGAGACTTCCAAGCCGTTACCGTCCGGATCGCGGAAGTAGATGCCGAGAGAAAGCCCGTGATCGGAGATATGGTCGATCTTCACACCCTTCTCTTTCAGCCTGGCATAGGCCTCCTTCAGATCGTCGAGGCTTTCCATCATGAAGGCGGCATGGTTCAGCCCGACCTGTCGCTTCAACTGCAGAGGCGCATCGTCGCCAAGTTCCATCAGCGCGATCTCGTGTGACTTCTCCTCGTCCGCCGACATGAAGGCGGCGCGGCCCGGGCGAAAGTGGTAGGTGTGCAGACCGAGCACGTCCTCATACCACTGGCGCGACTTCTCGGCGTTCCGCACATAGAGATTGACGTGCCCAAGATGCTTTGGTCGGTAGCTCATACGTCGTCCTCCCTTTGCAGGAAATCTAACACGCGCTGCATAGCCTGGTCCTTCGGATATATCGCAGCCAGGGCGCGGGCGCGTGTCAACGGGTCGGAGGCGAAGAAGCGCTCATACAGCACCTGGCGGCTGCCGAACGAGCTGCCGGCCACATCCCAGGCCAGGCGGAACAGCCGGACCCGGTCGCGGGCTGTGGTGTTGTCGGTGGCCAGATACTGTTCGATATCGGCAGCCAGCGGGCCTTTGAAATCAGCCTCGCTTGGCGTGATCATGAAGCTGGATGATCCGAGCAGATGCAGGATCTCGATCATCCGCGGATAGGCGGTCATGAACAGGTTGCGTGTGCTTTCGATCGTCACCGGATCGGGACACATGACCCCCCATTCATCCAGCTTCGCATCGGCTTCCGCGGCGCGCATCAGCGCCCGGGTCAGCGTGGCGTTCAGCATCAGTTCGCCGATGCGTTCTTCGGTGTGCGGCAGGTGCTTGTTGCCGAGGGTCTCGGTCATAAGCAGGGCAAGGCCCAGGACGAATTCGCATTTCGCCAGGTTCTTCGCCGCCCCCTGAGGCGACGAATGTGCGGAGTAGTGCGTGCCGGCGGCGGCTCCGTTCAACAGCCCGACATCACCGTAGATGAACACGCGCTCCCATGGCACCTCGACATCGTCGAAGAACACGACGCAGTCCATCTCCTCGAAACGCGACGCAAGCGGATGGTCGAAATGCGAACGGCCCAGATCGAAGCTGTCACGGCAAAGAAAGCGCAGCCCGGGGGTGCCGCAGGGAAGCGCAAAGGCAAGGGCAAACGGGCTGTGGTCCTCGCTATGCTGCCCCAGACGCGGCGAATATACAGCGATCTCGTCCGAGATAGGGCCAAGCGTTGCCAGGACGCGCGCGCCGCGCACCACAATGCCGCGGCTGGTTTCCCGGGTTGCCTGCAGCGCGGTGCCTTCCTGCAGGTTGTAGTGCGCGCTCACATTGCGGCTGCGTTGCAGGTTGATCAGCGAGTGCGTTAGGACGATGTCGTTCTCGCGGATGAATTCATAGTAGCGTCGGACGTTGTGCGCGAACTCCGGGCGCCCACCTTTTCCGCCAGCGAAGTACTCAGCCGCTGCACCCCACGCGGCAAGTGTCACGTTCATGAAGTCAGGTGAACGGCCCATCATGCCACAGGTAGAGCGCGCCCAGTTCAGCATCATGACGTGGCGCGCTTCCAGATCCTCACGCGTGCGCGGGTTGATGAACGAAAGGCCGACGCGATCACCGGTGGTTGGTGATCGGTAGGTCATCTCGTCCTGGTACTTGGGATCGCACTGCATGTCGTAGAGCGCTGCGATCGCACGTGCACCTCCGGAAAGGCCGGGGTGGGAGGTGACATCCTTGACGCGCTCGCCGCCAATCCAGACTTCGCGCTCCTGCTCCCGCAGTCCGTTCAGGTATTGCCGTCCTGTGCGAGCCGGCATGGCATGTCTCCCTGAAGTTCCCGCAAGCTTGCCACAGCGCCGTTGCCGGCGCCACGTTGCGCCTTCAGCCGCCGGTGGTGGTCTTGCCCAGCAGCAACTTCCCGGCGTCCGCATAATGCCGTTGCTGCACCGCGGCGTGCTGCGACGCGACATACAGGTCACGCAGCCGCCGTTGCAGGGGCGAGCTGTCATAGACCGCGCTGCCACCGGCGAGCGCAAAGCATGCATGTGCCACACGGTCGCAAGCATTCGCGATCCAGACTGCGGTTTGCGTTCCCTCGATCAGCAGCGCCGGGTCCTTCAGCGTATAGGCAAGCGCATGGCGCCAGTGGCTGGCGACCTGCACTTCGAACGCCGCGCGCGCCGCCCTGACATCGGCCGCGGCGCGCCCAAGTTCATACTGAAAGATCTCAGAATCCTGCAACGGCACGGCGGCCCTTAGCTGCTGCCGGCCGCCTTTGGCAAGCATCACCAGCTCGTCTACTGCGCCCTCGGCGGCGCCCACATGAAAGGCAGCATGCATCAGCGGAAGCATGTGCAACACGGATTGATACAGCGGCCCAGGCTGGCAGGAGGGGCCTTCGGGAAAATCGAAGAAATTTCCCTCCGACACTACGACTCCCCGGAGTGCGACGTGATGGCTGGCGGTACCTTTCAGGCCGGCGGCATACCAGGTGTCCTCGATCTGCCACTGCTGCGCTGGCAGCGCGACGACCCGCATCTTTGGCGGTCCAGCTTTGCCCGCAGGTCCTGGCACCGGTTTGCCGTCCTCGGTCACGACACAGACGCCGAAAATCCACTCGGCATGCGCGCAGCCGCTGGCGAACGGCCAGCGACCCGTGACCTGCCAGCCGCCCTGGACTTTCGCTGCCGTCCCCGCGGGCGTGGCAGAGGCCGCATAAATGATGTCGGGTCCGTTGCTGTAGAGCTGCTCGTAGGTAGCGGTCGGCAGCAGCGGTGCGAAGATCGCCGTGCCGCTCCCGATCATCGCCGTCCAGCCGAGCGAGCCGTCGATGCGGCTCAGCGTCGTGAGCACCTCCAGCGCATCGGGCAACTCAAGCTCCAGGCCATCGTGGCTGCGTGGCGAGAGCATGCGGAAAACGCCGATTGATCGCAGAGTCTCCACCACGTCGCGTGGGATTCGTCGCGCCGCTTCAAATTCGGCGGCGCGGGCGCTGAACTGAGGGGCCAGTTTGCGGATGTCGGCAAGAAGCCGTGCGTGTGCGTGTGTCATGCGGCGCAGCCTCGTCCGTCCGCATTGCGACAGCATTACACAATAAGCGTTTTGCCGTTACGGTTGTAATCGATGGCCGTCGGCGAACCCGGCAAAGGCATGCGGAATGCGGCGGATGTCGGCAAGCACCTCGCGGCGCAGCCCTGGCGGCGCATCTGCCGGAAAATCCAGGTCGACCGAGTCGGCAACGCCGCCGTAGCGCTGCTCGATCGCCTTGGCGATCTCGCCGTATGTACCACACGCAGCAAAGATCCGCACAACGTCGTCGGATACCTGCGCGCCCATGTCGTCCCACCGGCCCTCGACCGACATACGGTGCAGATTGAGACCAAGGTCCTGCAGGTCATGCAACGCGAGGATCGGCATGTAGGTGCGCGTTGAGCCGTAAAAGCCGATGCGGCGGCGGACGGCTGCCATGCCGGCGGCGACTGTCGCATCATCCGGGCCGGTGACGACGAAGCCGCCGCCATGCAGGTCGAAGTTCTCCCGCTTGCGGCCGCCGCGCTGCATGCCGACAGCGATCTGCGGCAGGCATACGTCCTCCAGGTAACGGCGCGAGCACAGCGGGTGCAGGCGCACCCCATCAGCGACCTGGCCGGCCACGCGCAGCATCGCCTCGCCAACGGCGGCGATGGTCACCGGCACCATCGGCAGTCCGGTCGCCTCGGGAGAAAAATCGGGCGTCATCAGGGTTAGCGTGTAGTGCTCGCTATGGAAGTCGAGTTTTTGTCGCGTCTCCCAACAACGCCAGATCGCACGCAGCGCCCGAACGTAGTCCCGCAGGCGTGGCGCGGGCGCGGTCCAGGCGATGCCGAAGCGACGCTCGTTGTGGCCCTTCACCTGGCTGCCAAGTCCCAGCACGAAGCGACCGCGCGAGTTGGCCTGCAGGTCCCATGCCTGCGATGCCAGCACTGTTGGACTGCGCGGGAATGCCACAGCGACCGACGGGGTCAGTTCGACGCATTCGGTTGCCGTGGCGGCGATGGCGAGTGGTGCGAACACGTCATGGCCAAGCTCGACGGTCATCACGGCATCGAAGCCCGCAGACTCACCATCGCGCGCAGCCTGGGCAGTCGCCTTCCAGTCATGCATCGGCAAGCGGGTGAATACGCGCATGATGCTCAGCTGGAGGTCGTAGCCGCGCGTCTATCGTCATGGCGGGGCTTGGCCCCGCCATCCACGTCCTTGTTGCGTCGGCGAAGGAAAGACGTGGATGGCCGGCCTGCACCGGCCATGACGCTGTGGCGCATCAGTTAAGCCGCAGGTCCGTGATAAGCTTCGGATCGGGCTTCAACTCGCCCTTCTCGACGCGCTTGACGATGTCGGTCAGCACCACATTGGCCGGTGTGGCGATGCCGATCTCGTCGCCCTTCTTTGCCACCATGCCATTGAGGAACTCGATCTCGGTGCGGCGGCCTTTCACCATGTCCTGGCCCATCGATGGCCGGTGCTCACCCCCGCCTTTGCTGACTTCTGCCAGCCGGTGGTCGTCATACTGCTTCGTCGCGGCCGCGTCGCCTTCGCCGGCGCGTGCAATGATCTCCGGATCGAGATGGATGATCTCCTCAAGCTCATAGCCGAGTGCCTGACCCACGCGGATCGCCTCACTGCCGAGGCGCGAGGAGAAGCGACGGATCGCGTCGTTCTGGATCATCTCCTTGCCGAGCATCCCGGTGCAGGCCGACAGACCGTTGCCCATCACATTGGTCACCAGCTTCGACCAGCGCTCGCCCCACAGGTTCTCGGTCACCATCGCACTGTCCGTGAGGCCGACCAGGCGGCAGATCTCCTTGACGCGATCGGTGACGCGGCCGTGCACCTCGCCGGTGCGGAATACGGTATGGCGCGTTCCGCTCTTGCCTGCGGCACGGCGCACATGGCCTGGCTCGCATAGATCG
>JBKPSV010000269.1:0-8006 GCA_046735215.1 Pseudomonadota bacterium
ATGCTGACCTTGGTGCCCATTCCGACAGAACTTGCAATCTCGAGATGACCGCCGGACTGCTTGGCGAAACCATAGGCCATGCTGAGGCCGAGGCCGGAACCTGCGGACGGCGGTTTGGTGGTAAAGAATGGCTCGATAGCCGCTGCAAGACTGATTGCGGCATTCCAGTTCCGGTATCCGTCACGGTAAGCACGACATAGTCGCCCTCACCCACCTCGCTGTACGCGGCCGCGCTCTGCGCATCCAGATGCAGATTGGTGGCGTCGATCCGGAGTGTGCCTCCATGCGGCATAGCGTCGCGGGCGTTGAGTGCCAGATTGAGCAGAGCGTCCCCGATCTGGGACGGATCGGCACTGGTGAACCACAGATCCGGCGCGCTTACTGCCTCGACACGGATTGCCTCGCCGAGGGTACGGCGGAGCATTTCTATTTCGCCGCTAAGGAGCAGGCTCAGGTCCACTCGTTGCGGCTTGAGCGGCTGATTGCGCCCTACGGCCAAGAGGCGACGCGTCAGCCGCGACCCATTCAGAGCGCTGTTGAGGATCTCGTTTGCGAGTTCGATCTGCTCTGGCGCGTTCCCCAGCGTATCGATCAGCACCTCAACGCTGCCGATGATAACGCCAAGCAGATTGTTAAAATCATGGGCTATACCACCGGTGAGCTGACCCAGCGCTCGCATCTTCTCGGACTGACGCAGCATTTCCTCGGCATGAAGCCGGTCCGCAATCTGGTGCTGAAGTTCCTGATGCGCCGTCTCCAGCCGAGCATACGCTTGCCGCACTGCCGTTTCGGCACGCTCTCGCTTGCAGACCTCCAGCCGCAGGTCTTCGTTAAGCTGCGCCAACTCCTTCACCTGAGTTTGCAGGCTGCTGGCCATTTCGTTGAACGAGTTGGCCACGACCCCGATTTCGTCACCTGATAGCACTCTGGCACGAGAGCTCAGATTACCGGAAGAAAACGAGTTTGCAGCGTCGATGATATCCTTGAGTCCCTTATGAATCCCCCTGCTCACGGACATGGCCAAGAAAAGTCCCGTAGCTTCGACCGTGAGAGCGGTCGCAAACAATAGTTTGAGGACCACTCCCTCCAGCCAACGTGACCCCTCGCCGAGCGTAAATGAGAAATCGTCTTCATACGATGTCAGGTGCTCGTTTATGTTGTAGATCGACGCCAATAGCTCATCGATCTTGGCCTGAGATGGATGCGGATGGGTGATCTCTTCGTGCAAGGACTGGGCAATCGGCAGCAGTTGCATAGCCATCGCCTGCGCATCACCCCAAATGCTGATGGCCTTCTTTATGTAAGAAACGTCGCTGAAATCTACAAACAGACTGATCATCCCATCGATATCGTCGGGATGGTTACGTCCTTCGATAAAGCCAGCGCGCGCTGCCTGCATATCCCTGTCGGACTGCAGCAGTTCGTGGCGCGCTCTAGCATCGCCCATCGGAACCCGCATGAATTGATCAAAGAGCTGGTAATCCCTTTCGATACGCGAGACACCGTATCGGTACAGGTGAAAGACAGCGTCCTTTTGCGCCTTTGACCACAGACCCTCGCCGCCAACGTAAGCGCGCAAAGAGGACAGCGTGCCCAGCGAGAAGAACAGGACAAAAAGCTCTACGCCGATCAGGACCGCCATCGTCCCGACCGTAAAGTACAGCTTACGGGAGATCGAAACGTTCTTAAACCACCGATAGAGGGAGAACCTCTTCTCCATCAGCTGTCACCTGAACACTCGAAGCCCCGCTGTCGACAGCCATCCGCCTGGAGGTTCACGAGCGTAATCTGGCAGACACTGCGGCGTCCGGGCGATCACTTCCGTGTCGCCGCCCCTTACGATGCGTTTTCGAGCTTTGGCCTCAATCCTGGCACTCTTGCCTACAAAGGGTTAGATGCAAGCAGGAATTGCCGCCGCAGGGTTCACATTATCGAGAAACAAATTAGTACCATCGCCGCGTCCGTCTAGTTTACCAGCACCGCTTTGCCGATGACCTGACGGTCGATCACCGCCCGCAGTGCCTCGGCCGCCTGGGCCAGATGGAAGCGATGCGAAATTCGTGGTTTCAGCCTGCCCTGTGCTGCCATCTGCGTCAGCTCCCTCATATTGGCGATGGCAGCTTCCGGATCTGCCTCGTTCAACCCACCAATCCGCACGCCGATTGCGTCGATACCTTTGATCAGCAGGTAGTTGCTGCGGATGTTGGTTGGGCCGCCGCCCAGAAAGCCCAGGATCAGCAGGCGCCCACACCAAGCGAGACTACGCAGCGACTCATCGGTGACCTGAGCTCCAATTGGGTCATAGACGATATCAACGCCACGGCCATCAGTGAGCTCTTTCACCGTGTCGAGGAAGCCGCCCTGATAGTCGATCGCGTGGTCTGCACCCTCATCCAGGCATGCGCGGCGCTTTACCTCGGTACTGGCGGTCGCGATCACCTTGGCGCCGAACAACTTCGCGACCTGGATGGCGGCGATGCCGATACCACCGGCAGCGCCATGCACCAGCACCCACTCGCCAGCTTTCATCCGCCCGCGCTGCAGCAGTGCATGATATGCTGTGGAATAGGCGCCGCGGAATACGCCGGCGGCTTCGATGCTCATGCCCGCGGGCACCAGATCACATAACGCCGCCTTCGCGTTTCCCAACTCGGCGCACGCGCCCAACGTATGGCGGCTCATCACCCGATCGCCGATGCGGAACTGCGTGACGTTCGGCCCGACTGCCACAACACTGCCCGCTGCCTCACCGCCTGGAATGAACGGCGGATCGGGTCGGAACTGATATTTCCCGGCGAGCATCAGCACGTCCACGTATTGTACGCCGCGCGCTTCGATGTGCACCTGGATCTCGCCCGGTCCTGGCGGCGGCGGATCAGGCATATCGCGCCATGCCAACACCTCGGGTCCGCCAAATGCCTCGCAAACCACCGCTTTCATACACGCCTCCTGACCAGGCGAGTATGGCCGGCTCAACGGCGAGGCGCCAACAGCATGGGTCCATATTCTGCCGCGAACAGAACGAAGGCGCCGACCCAGGCGGCGACCGCCACCTCCAGCAAATCGAGCTGTCCCTCGGACACCCAGGCGGCGACAATCCGCAATACGGCCGCGACACTCACCAACGCAAATATCACCATCGTCGGAACGTCGGCGCGCAGCACGCGGCCGGTGTGTCCCAGCGTTGCCCGTGTCATGACCGCGAGGATCATCGTGCCCATGGCACCGGCGGTCAGCGCATGCACGGCAGCACCGTATGGAACCGCATCGGTCAGCAGCGCCAGTCCCAACAGCGCCACCCCGACCACCAGCCAGAGATAGCCCACATGGAGGACCAGCAAGAGCGGCTCATCCAACGTTGCCACGCCGCGCCAGCGTGCGAGCCGTATCAGGTTCAGCGCTGCTGCGAGAAGGAGTAATACGCCCACCGACCAAGAGTTGGGCAAAAACGTCCAGCCGATCAGTCCTGCGTGGAGTACGCCAAGTGCCGTACGATCGAGCATGTCGGCCGGGGGCGGCACCGGTGACAGACTGCGTGCATTGAGCCAGTTCCGGGTGAATGCCGGCACGATTCGACCGCCGATCACCGATATCAGCACGATCACCACGGCGATGCCGAGCCGCCACCCCAGTCCGAAGGGCACAGCGACGCCGAGTGTCTGCAGATGCGTCAGCAGGTTGGCAATCGCCAGGACAGCTACCGGCGCAAGCAAGGGGTAGTTGCGTCGATTGCCAGCCGCAAGCAGTTCGCGGGCCGCTACCACTTCGAGCGCGACGGGAAAAGCCAGGTCCAACGCCGGCGTCAGCCAGGGGGGAAGAAAATCAGAGAGCAGGCAGGCGATACGCCCGAGCAGCCACAGCGATACGAGCATCACCAACGGCCGACCTGCGACCGGATCGCGGCCGGTCCAATTGGGGATCGCCGTGAGCAGGAAACCACCGACTGCTGCCATCGCGAAACCGAACAGCATCTCGTGCACATGCCAGCTCAACGGGTCGAACCGGCTTGGCAGAGTAAGGCCGCCGTTCATCAGTGGCAGCCACACCGCCATCGCCACTGCGGCCCAGCCGGCAGCGGCGAGGAAGAACGGACGAAATCCTGCAGTCAGCAGCGGTCGCATTGGCTTCACTTTGCGGTCTTCGCTCCGCTCCCCATAATCCCACGACAGCCGCGAGGACAGAGCGATGTCGGGTTCCAATACGTTCAAGTTCGTCATGCTGCCGCCACAGACCGAGGTGACCCGCGAATGGGGACGCAAGCTCGGCGACGCCATGCCGGACGTGCGTGTCGTGATCGCTGAAGACCAGGAGACGGCGGAGCACGAGATCGTCGACGCCGAGGCCGCCTTCGGCGGGCTGCCCAAGGAGCTGCTGGCGAAGGCCACCCGCCTGCGCTGGCTGCAGGCGCCACAGGCTGCACCAGCTGCCGGCTATTACTATCCGGAGCTGATCGAGCATCCGCTCACCGTCACCAACTTTCGCGAGATCTTCAACGACCATATCAGCGCACATATCATGGCCTTCGTGCTGGCATTCGCACGCGGCCTGCACGTGTATATTCCGCAGCAGCTGCGCCGCGAGTGGAAGAAGGATCGCGAGAACACCGGCGTGGTGCATCTGCCCGAAGCCACCGCATTGATCGTCGGTGTGGGCGGCATTGGCGCGGAGGCCGCACGATTGGCCGCCGCGTTCGGTATGACGGTGCTGGCGACCGATGCTCGGCGCCGCTCGCCACCGCCCGGTGTCGCAGAACTGCACAAGCCGGACGCTTTGGATGAATTGCTGCCTCGCGCGGACTTCGTCATCCTGACAGTGCCGCATACGCCCACGACCGAAGGCCTTATGCATCGCGCGCGCTTTCAGCGGATGAAGCAGAGCGCATTCTTCATCAACATCGGCCGTGGCATGACGACGAAGCTGGATGACCTCGTGGCAGCGTTGAATGCCGGCGAGATCGCCGGTGCGGCACTGGATGTATTCGAACAAGAGCCGCTGCCATCCGAGCATCCGCTGTGGACCATGCCGAACGTGCTGATCACACCCCACATGGCTGGATGGGGGCCCTATCTCGACGACCGCCGCTACCAGATCATGATCGACAACTGTCGCGCCTTTCTCGGCGACAAGCCGCTGCGGAACGTGGTGGACAAAGGATCTTGGTTCTGACCATGAGCACCGTTGTTGTAGCCTATGAGCTTGGAGGCCCCGGCCGGCAGCTCGTGCTTGACGCGTTGGAAGGCGCGGCGGAGGTGATCCATCTCCCCGACCTCGACACCGACGCCCGGGCCTATGCGTTGCGGAACGCCGATGCGGTTCTGGCCCGCACCACGCGAGAATTTCGCCCGGGAGAGATTGCGCTGCTGCAGAACATCCGCCTGTTGCAGTTCTTCACAGCCGGGATCGATCATGTGCCGTTGGCCGACCTGCCGCGGGGCGTGCTGGTCGCGAACAACGCCGGGGCCTACGTCGAACCGATGGCGGAGCATGCGCTTGGCATGGCGCTCGCTGCTGCGAAGCGGCTGTTGGTGGAACACGCCGCACTGATGCGGGGTGAGTTCAACCAGTTCACGCCGAATCGCATGCTCGCCGGCGGCGTGTGCGGCATCCTGGGCTTCGGCGGGATCGGCGTCGCGATGGCGCGGCTGGCGCACGGCATCGGCATGAAGGTGCATGCGATCAATCGTCGTGGCCGCAGCGAGGAACCGACCGATTGGATCGGCACACCCGATCAGCTCGACCGGCTGCTCGCGGCATCAGATGTGCTGGTGATCTGCACGCCTCTGACCCCGGCCACGCTGGGCATGATCGGCGCGGCACAACTCGCGCGCATGAAGCCGGATGCAATCCTGGTCAACGTCGCCCGCGGCGAGATCGTCGATGAGCGCGCGCTGTACGAGCGGCTGGTGGCATTTCCCAAGTTCTGCGCCTGCATCGATGCCTGGTGGATCGAGCCGGTGCGGCACGGCTCGTTCCGCATGGATCAGCCGTTCCTGTCCTTGCCCAATGTGATCGGCTCGCCACACAACTCCGCGGGGGCGATTGCGACAGCCGGAGTCGTCGGACTGCAGCGGGCGATTGCCAACATCAGACGTGCGCTGGCCGGCGAAAGGCCGCTCAATCTGGTCGCGGCGGAGGACCGGATGATGTGACGGCTCGGCCTACAGCCCGGTCGTCAGCACCATGCGGAAGCGGGCTTCGTTGCGCATCATCTTGTCGTAGGCTTCGGCTGCCTGCTCCAATGGCATGGTTTCGATGGTTGGACGCACGCCGGCAAGTGCGCTGAACGCCAGCGTATCCTGCGAATCGATCGAAGCCCCCGACGCGTGGCCGACGACCGAGCGGCTGGCACCGATCAAATCGAAAGCGGAGACCTCGATCGGATCCATGCCTACGCCGATAACGATGAGTTTGCCGCGCACCGCGAGACCCGGGATGACCGCACTCATCGCCTTTCCGCTGGTCACGGTCGCCAGGATCGTCTTCGCGCCACCGAGACGCATAAGTTCCGCCGCCACATCCTGCGACTGGCTATCCATATAAATATGGGCGCCGAGTTGGCGCGCCAGCGTTTCCTTGTCGCGCCCCCGGGCAATGGCGACGGTGCGAAAACCCATCTTTGCGGCGAACTGCACACCGAGATGACCAAGACCGCCGATCCCAAGGATAGCGACGAGATCACCTGCACGGGCTCCGCTTTCGCGCAATGCGTTGTAGGTGGTGACGCCCGCACACATCAACGGCGCCGCCTCCGCCGGGGACAGATCGTCCGGCATTCGCGCCAGCGCATCGGCAGGTGCCACCATCGCTTCGGCATACCCGCCATCATACGTGATTCCGGGGATGCGCAGGTTGCGGCAATCGATAAGATACCCGCGGCGGCACGGCTCGCATCGCCCGCAATGGCCGCCGAACCAGCCGATCCCGACGCGAGTGCCGACCGACCATCCGATGACGCCGTTGCCGACTGCGTCGATCACACCGGCGATCTCGTGCCCCGGCACGATCGGATAAGGGACCGTGGGAAGCAGACCTTGCCTGGCTATCGAATCGCTGTGGCAGACGCCGCACGCCTGAACTTTGACGCGCACCTCACCCGGGCCGGGTTGTGGGAGCTCCCGTTCGACCACCTCAAGAGGACCATCCTTGCTTGCCACCTGAACGACCCGCATCTTCGGCATCGGTGTCTCCTGTTATGGGTCCAGCATCGGCGTTTACTCGCTTGCTTCCGAAATACTGTTGCAAATGAATCCACGGACCCAAACGCCCCAGCTGCCACTTGCGATCACGCCTGCACATCGACAGCCTAATAGCCGGCGCGTGAGATCAAAAGCCGACCAAGGGAGATATCTACCATGTCCAAAGCCTATTGGATCGCGACGTATCGTTCGGTGAGCAATCCCGATGCACTGGCCGCCTACGCGAAACTCAGCGGAGCGGCGATTACCGCCGCCGGTGGCCGCATCCTGGTGCGAGGAGTTCCGACCCAGGTCTACGAACTCGGGTTGGAGCAGCGCACCGTGGTCATAGAGTTCGACAGCATAGAACAAGCCCGCGCGGCATATGACAGTCCGGCTTATCAAGCGGCGTTGGCTGTTCTCGCTGGAGGAGCCGAGCGCGACATTCGCATCGTCGAGGGGGTGTGAAACATCCCTGCCAAGCGACGCAGCGATGCAGCGCACGAGCGACCGCATTATTGCGGCGGCTGACGGCGCCATGAAGAGCCCGCTGCAGGACTTGCGCTCTTCCTGAGGTTCATTGTCGCAGCTTTCGATTTGCTGGTCCTCAGTCGCATAGCCAGGGGGGACAATTATTGGCGAAAGGCAAATTCATCGCGGCGGACGCACTTGCCCGGCTGATGGCTGTATCCTATCAAAGGAGATAAGGCACACACGACCGGCATCGAATGAACGCCGGTTAATACTGGGAGAGACGAGTATGGCGAACATCGGCCGACGCCCACTTCTGCATGGCGTCTTGGGCGCGGCGGCTGGGACATTGGCGCGGCC
>JBKPSV010000270.1:0-18951 GCA_046735215.1 Pseudomonadota bacterium
ATACGCCACGACCAGCCCGGACAGCGCCGCCGACAATCGGCTCCAAGAATACACAAAGCCGATGGCGCGGGAGCGGATGCGAGTCGGGAACAGCTCCGACTGATAGTTGTGGAAGCTGTACGACATCCAGTTGTTGCACAGAGTCACCAGCACGCCGAGTGCGATCAGCGGCACAGCCTCGGTGGCGTTGGCGAACAGCATGCCGAAGACACCGGTGCCGATGGCACCGCCGCACACCTGCCACTTCCGCTCCATTCTGTCAGCGAACAGGGTGCCAAGCAGCGGGCCGACCGGATTGGCGATAGCAATGATGAACGAATAGAGCAGGCTGGTGGTGATGGTGATTCCCTTGGCAATCAGCAGCGTCGGAACCCAGGCAGCGAATCCGTAGTAGCCGAACGTCTGGAAGAAATTGAATACCGAGAGGACGATCGCCCGCCGATCATAAGGCGGCTGCCAGATCTCGGCGAAGCTGCCTTCGCCTGTCTCGTGCTCGACGGGCGGGCCGGCCGCCGGCAGAGAGCCGCCGACATCCCGCGCCACCGCTCGCTCGATCGATGCAGTGACCCTCTCGGCATCGGCGATGCGGTTGTGTCGGGCGAGCCAGCGCGGCGATTCCGGCAAACCAAGCCGGATGAACCAGATCACGATGGCGCCTGCGGAGCCGATCAACACCACCCAGCGCCAGCCGTCGAAGCCGAACGGCGCGTGTGGGACCAGCAGATAGGCAATGAACGCCATGATCGGCACGGCAAGGAACTGGAAGAACTGGTTGTAGGCAAAGGCCCGCCCGCGGTGCGTCGCCGGCACCAACTCGGCGACGTAGGTGTCGATGGTGACCAACTCGACGCCGATACCGATGCCGGCGATGAACCGCCACAGATCGACGCCGAACCCGGAGGTCTGCAACGCCATGATCGCGGTGGTGATCGAATACCAGATCAACGAGAAGGTGAACACAGTGCGCCGGCCATAGTTGTCGGCGACGTGGCCCAGAAAGATCGCGCCGACGAACAGACCGGCAAACAGCGAGAACACGAAGGTGCCGATCCCGGCGACGCCAAATGGGCCGAGTATGTTGAACGGGCCGAGTGATTCGGGCGTAAAGTAGCCAGCCTTGGCGAGACCCGGAGCAATATACGCTGTCAGGAACAAGTCGTAGAGCTCGAAGCACCCGCCGAGTGAGATCAGGGTGACCAGATACCAGATGTGCTTCGTCATCGGCAGCCGGTCGAGCCGGGCTGCCAATTCCGCCTGTGTGGGCATTCGGAAGCTCCTCTCGCGGGAAAGGCGACGCCTCGGTTGGCATCAGCACCACGGTGCGTCAAAGCACGGTGTCGTGCTTGCGCAACCGGACTGATGCAGCGATTTCTTGGCCACCAGGAGCGACATGATGGCGAAAGTGCAGATTGCCGAACCCTGTCAGCGGATGACCAGGGCGGAGTACCGCGCCTGGACGGAGCAGCAGCCCGCCGGCCGCTTCGAGCGGATCGACGGCGTGGTTGTCGCCATGGCACCCGAGCGCGTGGAACATAATGACCGCAAGATGCTGACTTGGCTGGCGCTCCGGCGCGCGGTTCGCGACGCGGGCGTGCCATGCCACGTTGTCGGCGATGGAATGACGGTGGAGGTCGGGGACAGCGACTACGAACCGGATGCGATCCTGTACTGTGGCGAACGGCTCGAACCCGGCAGTACGACGGTTCCCCTCCCTATGGTGATCGTCGAGGTGCTTTCGCCCAGCACCAGCGCGACGGATCGGGCCTGGAAGTTGCGCGAGTATTTTCGCCTGCCCTCGGTGCGGCACTACCTGATCGTGTGGGCTGACCGACAGCAGATCGTACACCATCAGCGCGACGATGCGGGGGCAATCGTGACGACGGTGCTGAGCGATGGGGAGATAAGGCTTGTGCCGCCCGGGATCTCTGTTGGGGTGGCCGAGATTTACGCGGACTAGGCCCGGCAGCCCCCGTCAGCCTGAAGGCTTGTGCCTGGGTTTCGGCCAGCCCATCTAAGCGCGTCATGCAAAACACCAACTTCGCCGTGGCTGACCCGACTGGGTGGCACGGCACCACCATCCTGTGCGTCAGGCGGGATGGACATGTGGCCATGGCCGGCGACGGCCAGGTTTCGATGGGCCAGACCATCGTCAAGGGCAACGCCCGCAAGGTGCGCCGGATCGGCAACAGCGGGGCGGTGCTTGCCGGATTCGCCGGCGCCACCGCTGATGCGTTCACTCTGCTCGAACGGCTGGAGAGCAAGCTCGAGCGTTTCCCGGGCCAGCTCGAACGCGCCTGCGTCGATCTGGCGAAGGACTGGCGCACTGATCGCTACCTGCGGCGCCTCGAGGCGATGATGGCGGTGGCCGACAAGGACCGCAGCTTCACGCTGACCGGCACCGGCGACGTGCTGGAACCGGAGGATGGCGTGATCGCCATCGGCTCGGGCGGCAACTATGCGCTGTCCGCGGCACGCGCACTGATGGCCGTGGATGGACTGTCCGCCGAAGAGATCGCCCGCCGGGCGATGAAGATCGCCGCTGAGATCTGCGTCTACACCAATGACAACGTCATCATCGAGACCATCTAAAATGGAAGTACCGACCTATTCACCGCGCGAGATCGTCTCCGAACTCGACCGCTTCATCGTCGGCCAGACCGACGCGAAGCGCGCCGTGGCGATCGCGCTGCGCAACCGCTGGCGGCGCCAGCACGTGCCCGAGGGAATGCGCGAGGAGATCGTCCCCAAGAACATCCTGATGATCGGCCCCACCGGCTGCGGCAAGACCGAGATCGCACGTCGACTGGCGAAGCTCGCGCAAGCGCCGTTTCTGAAGGTGGAAGCCACGAAGTTCACCGAGGTCGGCTATGTCGGCCGCGATGTCGAAAGCATCGCGCGCGACCTGGTCGAGGCCAGCATCAACATGCTGCGCGAGGCCTCGCGCAAAGAGGTCCAGGCGCAGGCGCAACTGGCGGCCGAGGAGCGGCTGATCACCGCGCTGGTGGGCGAAGGTGCCGCGGCGGATACGCGCTCGAAATTCCGCCGCATGTTGCGCGGGGGAGAATTCGAGCAGAAAGAAATCGAGATCGAGGTGGCGCAATCGGGCGGCTCGGCCATCGGCCAGCTCGACATACCAGGCATGCCCCCCGGCCAGGTGATCAACCTGGGGGAGATGATGAAGGGCATGTTCGGGGGCGGCGGACGTCCCACGCAGAAGCGCAAGCTGACGGTGGAGGCGGCGCGTCGGCTGCTGGAAGAGGAAGAGGCGGATAGCCTGCTGGACAATGACCGACTGACCAAGGACGCGGTTTCACACGCCGAGAACAACGGCATCGTGTTCATCGACGAGATCGACAAGGTGGCGGCGCGGACCATGGAGGGCGGCTTCCGCGGCGGCGATGTGTCCCGTGAAGGCGTTCAGCGCGATCTGCTGCCGCTGATCGAGGGCACCACGGTCAGCACCAAGTATGGGCAGATCAAGACCGACCATGTGCTGTTCATCGCCTCGGGCGCGTTTCATTTGGCGAAGCCGGCGGACCTGCTGCCGGAACTGCAAGGACGGCTGCCGATCCGGGTGGAACTGGCGCCGCTGTCGCGCGCCGATCTGCGGCAGATCCTGACCGAGCCGGAACACTCACTGCTGAAGCAATCCGTCGCGCTGTTGGCGACCGAGCAGGTGAAGCTGTCGTTCAGCGATGATGCGATCGACGCGCTGGCGGAGTTGGCGGCCGACATCAATGAGCGCGTGGAGAACATCGGCGCACGGCGTCTGCAGACGGTGCTGGAGCGGCTGCTGGAGGAGATCAGCTTCACCGCCACCGATAAGGCGGGCGAGACGGTGACGATCGATGCGGCCTACGTGAATGAGCGGGTCGCACCGCTGGCACAGAAGGGAGATCTGAGCCGGTTCATCTTGTAGGCTTCCGATGCCCCCGCTCTTGCGGGGGCACTCCATGACGACAGGTTTTGCGTTCAGCTTTGGGTCAATCTGGAATGGGCTATTGCCGGCCAGTCCAAGTCGCGACCATGTTCTGTCTGAGGACGGGCTCAACTACTGCATTCGAAATGACCTGAAAGTCTACCTACCCTTGGCAAAATTCTATCGGGGACTGGCGCTGGCCCGGAATGGAATGCCTGCCGAAGGCTTCGGACTGATGCGCGAAGGGATGGACGGGGCAGAACACATCAAGATGAAAATGGCCTGGTCGATCCATCTCGGTCACTTCGGTGTCGTGCAGGACCTGCTCGGAGATCCTGTCGGCGCGCTCGAGACATTGGCACAAGCACTGCTGATGGCTGATGAGACCGGTGAACAGACGTTTGTGGCCGAGCTGCATCGAACGAAGGCGGCACTATTGCTCAAACAATTCAGAGATGGAGAGGCAGAGGAATCCTTGAACCAGGCGCTCGTCACGGCTCGCGCACAGACTGCGCGGATACCGTAGCTACGCCGCGGCTACCATGCTCTCAAGGATCCTGGCCCAGCGGGGAGAATTTGCCAGAGCCTGTAGCATATTGCGGGCCTGCCTATACCTGTTTGCAGGAGGGTTTTGACACAGCTGACCTGAAGGATGCCAAGGCGCTGCTGGATTAAATAGGGGAACCTGGACTTATGCCGAACGCGCCGTCAGCACCCTCGGGATAACTCTGCTGACCACTGCCGCGGTCATCACGTCCAGCAGCAATGCGACGATGCCGACGTTGAGAGCGCGCAGCGATGCCGGCAATGCAAGGGACAATTGTCGCTATAATGGTAAGCGTGAGCGACGTGGCTGCAACTGCGGCAACGCCCACCCGCGCTGCCGGCGAACGACTGACGCCACCACAGTGTCTCGCCCAGCGTAATTGTTTGACAAAGGTACCGGCTGGCGTAATGTCCCCGCAGTGGGCGGAAAAACCGTCCCCTTGAGCGCCTGCCGCAAAACGCGGCGGGCCTTTCCGTTTTCGGGAGATGCTAGACATGACCAGCTTGGCAGAGGCAGAAAACAAGTTCGGCCGTGTGGTCAGGGGTGCCGGCGGGGCAATCTTTGGCGTTGAGAGGGCCCCCTCATTTGGCGGCAGGCAGGAGGAGAAGTTGCAGATCGGAACCCTCGACGGGTTCGTCAAAATGGCCGTGCTGCTCAACCAGCCAAACATTAATCTGGTCCTGCGCGAGCGAACGTCTCTCCTGGTCAAACATGCGCGGGAGCTGAGAGCGCCGGTGCATCCCGCCCTTGGCGTTTCGCCCAGTGCGGAGGCGCCTGCCGAAGACCGCTGACCCTCCGCGGAGATCTGTTACAGCTTCGCCATCACCAGCCGCGCGAAGTCGTTTGCCAGCCGCCACTTGGCTGATGTACCGGTGGCGAAGCTCAGCTCCTGCAATCCATCCCGCTGCAAGTCGCGGATCAACTCGATAAGTTCCTCCGGCGTCCCGATCAGGCAGGTATCGCGTATGAGCTGCGCATCGATCAGAGCGGCTTCGCCAGGGTGCAGCCTGGTATAGTGAAATTCGTGCGTGCGGAAGTGGCGGTGCTCTGGGGGCGTCTGCTCGACCAATGCGCAGTAAGGCCGCCAGATCCGTTCGAGGAACGGCGGCAGTTCGATGCGTCCCTTCCGCACGTCTTCGTAGAAGTATCCGACGCTTGCCATCACGTTCGGACCAAGTTCCTGTTTGATACGATCTGAATCGACTGCCTCGCCTGGCTGCAGCACGGCAATGCTGGTCAGCGCCGCAGAGTGAAAATTGCCAAGTTCGCGATTGATGCGGCTGGCACCCTGGCGCGCATGTGCAAGTGCCTGCGCCACCGGTACGCCACGCGGCGGAATGGCGAAGACCAGGCCATCGCCGAATTCGCCGGCCAATCCCATTGCGCGGGGGCCGAACCCCGACACGTAAAGCGGAATGTGCGGCTCAAGGTTCATGTATTTCCACTCGTGCATCAGCATGCTGATCGGCCGCGTGGTGCCGTTGAACGTGTAGTCAACCACTTCGCCGCGGAGCAGCGCCGCCAGCACGCGCAGGTATTCGGCGAAGTCGGCGATCTTCATCGGCCGCTGCCCCATGCTGCGCATCGCGGTATGGCCTGTGCCGATACCGAGGAAGACGCGGCCGGGCGCGATCCGGTTCAGCGTTGCCATCGCCGCCACCTGCACGGGCGGAATGCGCGTGCCGCAGATCGCCGTGCCCGGTCCGATATGCAACCGGCTGGTCTGCCGTGCCGCGAGCGCCAGGACCGCGTAGCAGTCCGAGAACAACATCTGACTGTCGGTCACCCAGACCGAATCGTAGCCGAGTGCCTCCGCGTGGCTGAAGAAGCCGATCTCGTCGATGTCCGCCATGACGGTGAAGCCGAATTGCATGTCGGTTGCGCTCCTCTGGCGTTTCCAGCCATGTCACCATAGACAGAACAGCCGGATGCCGGACAGGGGATCGCCATGGCGGGAAAACTGAAGGTCGCGGTCCAGATGGACCCGATTGAAGCGATCAATATCGATGCCGACTCAACCTTCGCTTTGATGCTGGAGGCACAGCGCCGTGGCCATGCGTTGTGGCACTACGAGGTACGCAACATGGCGCTGCGCGAGGGCGTCAGGCGGCAGGGCGAACGTCGCGAGGAGCGTCTGCTTGCGCGCGCCCGTCCCGTCATGGTCGAACGCAAGCGGGGTGCCCACTACACGTTCGGCGAGCCGGTCCTGCTGGACCTCGCAACCGTGGACGTCGTGCTGATGCGGCAGGACCCGCCGTTCGACATGGCATACATCACCGCGACGCATCTGCTGGAGCACATCCATCCGCACACGCTGGTGGTGAACGACCCCGCGGCAGTGCGCAACGCTCCCGAGAAGCTGCTGGTCACGCATTTCCCGGAGTTAATGCCACCCACGATGATCACCTGGGATCTCGAGGCGATTCGCTCGTTCCGGCTCGAGCACAAGGACATCATTGTCAAGCCGCTGTTTGGCAATGGAGGCGCCGGCGTGTTTCGCATCAAGCCGGATGACGAAAACCTGGCCGCGCTGCTGGAGATGCATTTCGCGCGGTCACGCGAGCCGCTGATGTTCCAGCGCTACGAACCTGCGGTGCGCCAGGGCGACAAGCGCATCATCCTGGTCGACGGCGAGCCGGTGGGTGTGGTGAATCGCGTGCCCGCTGAAGGCGAAGCGCGCTCCAACATGCACGTCGGCGGCCGGCCGGAGAAGTGGGCGCTGAGCGCGCGCGATCGCGAGATCTGTGCCGCGATCGGTCCGACGCTGCGTAGCCAGGGCATGATCTTCGTCGGCATCGACGTGATCGGCGACTGGCTTACCGAGATCAACGTCACATCGCCCACCGGCATTCAGGAGATTGATCGCTTCGATGGCATCAGCATCGGGGCGATGATCTGGGACAGCATCGAGGCGCGTCGCGGCTGACACAGACGTTTCGCTGGCCGTGCCCCAAGCACGCGAAGATGGTGGAGAAGATGCCGAAAACGGTGGCTCTGATCTTGGGTTGTGCATTCGCTGCGCTGGGCGCTTGGGGCGGTTCTGCGTTTGCAGCGTTCCCGTACGGCAAGCTTCAGTGCATCTCTCTGGCGGGCAATCAACGCTATAATCCAAAAGCCGCCGTCTGTTTCCCACCTGGAAGGTATTGGTCTTTTTGCGGGGGTCATGCCGGGCCGGGGGAGGGCGGCGGTTGGCTACCATCAACCCAGCCTTGCGATCAGCGTCCTATTCCGCCGTGACGCACAGGCCAACCCACTAAGGGTTTGCTGGGCGTTCCCTGCGCCCTGATTTGCACCGCCTGGGCGCGCTGCGGCACTCTCGCTGTCCCGCGTGACAAGGAGCAGCGAATGGCCACTATCCCCGATGCCTATCTCGACCTGTTTCAGCACAAGAAGGCGTTCGCCAGCCTGGCAACGCTGATGCCCGATGGCACACCACAGGTGACGCCCGTGTGGTTCGACTACAATGGCAGCGTGATCCGCGTGAACAGCGCCAAGGGGCGCACCAAGACCCGCAACATGCAGAAGGGGCGCCGATCGCGCTGTCCGTCATGGATCCTGACAATGCGTATCGCTATGTGCAGGTGCGCGGCAAGGTGACGCGTGTCACCGAGGAGGGGGCCGGCGCGCATATAGATTCACTGGCAAAGAAGTACATCGGCCAGGACAAGTATCCCTGGTCGCGGCCGGGCGAAGTTCGGGTGACGTTCGAGATCACGCCTGTCGCCGTCCAGGCAATGGGCTGAATTGCACCGGGAGAACGCCATGCCGAGCACCCAGCGCATCGTTGGCGCAGTGGAAGGCTCTGTCGAGATCCTGCGCGACCACGCCGGTGTTCCGCATGTTTACGCCGGCAGCACGGTGGATCTGTATTTTGGTTTGGGCGTTGCAGTGGCGCAGGATCGACTGTGGCAGATGGACCGGCTGCGCCGCCGTGCGCTCGGACGCCAGGCGGAGATCCTGGGCGATGCCTACGTCGCCAGCGATATCGCGCATCTGACAGTCGGCATTGACCAGATTGCAGTTCGCGAAGCCGAGGCAATGGATGAGCGAACGCGCAGCATGGTTGCCGCGTATGTTGCTGGGATCAACCGGCAGATCGAGGTGGCGGGGAGCAAGCTGCCACCGGAATTCGACCGACTGGGCTATGTGCCGGAGCCGTTCAGCATCCGCGACATCGTCGCCATTGCGCGCGGCATCTGGTGGTCGCTGAATGGCCGCATCGATCGCATCGTCGCTGCCGAAGCGGCGCAACTGCTGCCGGCTGCGTTCCGCGGACTGTACCTGACGCCGGAGGCTTCCGAGAATCGCGTGTTGCAGACTGCGGCGGGAACCGACGACGCAACCGGCAGCAATAACTGGGCGTTGCACGGCAGCCGCACCGACACCGGCAAAGCAGTGCTCTGCGGCGACCCACATCAGCCGTTCTGGGTTCCGTCGAGCTGGTATGAATATGCGCTGCACGGTCCCGAGGATGATGCCGCCGGTGCGGGACATCCCGGCTTCCCGGGCCTGTGGTGGGGCAGCAACGGACACATCGCCTGGGCGATTACCAACAACATGGCCTCGACGCGGGACCTCTACGTAGAGCAGGTCGATCCAGGCAATCCACGTCGTTACCGCGACGGTGATACATGGCGGGAATTCGCCGAGAGACACGTCAGCATCCAGGTGCGCGGCGCGTCGACCCATAAGGTGACGATCCGCTCCACGGTGCGCGGGCCGGTGATCAACGCGTTGATACCGTCGCTCAAGGCCGAAGGTGATCCGCCCCTGTCGCTGCGCTGGGTCGGTATGGAGCACATGGACGACATCCGCGCCTCTATGGCGTTATCCCGTGCGCGTGATTGGGCCGATTTCCGCAACGCGCTGCGCGACTGGGCAGTGGCGATCTTCAACTTTGTTTATGCCGATGCCGACGGACACGTCGGCTACCAGATGGCGGGGCGCATCCCGCTTCGTGGCTGCGTTGCGCCTGGCTTCCGCGACGCCAATGCAGCAGCCGATCAATGGCAGGGTTATATCGCATTCGATGATCTGCCGCACGTGTACGACCCGCCGAATGGTTATGTCTCCAGCGCCAACCAGCGAATCGTGCCGGACAACTGGCCGCAGCCGATCTATGGCGCCTATTCGCAGGGACACCGCGGCGTACGGCTTGCTCAGGCGCTGGGTGATCCCAGCCTGCTGGATGTTGCTGCCAATATCGCCTTGCAGAACGACGTCAAGAATTGCCGAGCCGAGCGACTGTGTCCGCACATCGTCCGACATCTCGAGACCGTCGACGCAGCTTCATGGTTGCGCCGCGCACTCGGCGACTGGGATTATCGCTATACGGGCAACAGCATCGCGCCGACGCTGTTTGAGGCCTTCACGGCACTGTGGCAGCGGGAGGTGATCCGCCAGCATATGCCTGAGCGGTTGCTGGATCTGACGCATCAGCAGACCGGTCTGGCTGTTGCCTTATTGGAGGATGCCTCGATCGTCTACTTCACCGACGGCACTGCGAAGCACGTCTTGGCGGTGGCGGCGGACACGCTGACAACATTGCAGACGACGCTGGGAAGCGATGAGGCCTCGTGGCAGTGGGGCCGGGTGCATCAGGCGCATTGGCGCCATCCGGTTGGCGACGCAGCCTTCGACATCGGACCGCGCGAGGTAGACGGCGGATCGCATACGCTGCGCAACACTGGCGGCGAGCTGCCGCCACACGCCGCCAGTTCAGGCGCCGAGTACCGGATCGTGGTCGACTTCGCGACGCCAGACCGCTTCCTTGCGGTGCAGAATATCGGCAACTCCGGCGTGCCCGGCGATCCGCACTATTGCGATCAGTTCGAACCGTGGCTGCACGGGGACTACCATACAGTGCATCTCCGGCGCGATGCCGTGGAAGCCGATTGCGAGAGCATCACTATTATCGAAGGACGAACAGGGCCGTGATCTTGGACACTATGCCGCGAACGAAGGGGGAGGCTCATGACAATTGATGATGCCGCGCTGATAGATAGCTTCTGGGAGGCTCGCAGCCGAGGCGAGTACTTTCCGGCGGCTTGGTTCGACAAACTCACGATCGACCAGGCCTATCGCATTCAACTCGGCCTGGTTCGCCGGCGTTGCGAAGCCGGCGAGCAACAGATCGGTTGGAAGGTCGGGCTGACGGCGAAGGCCATACAGGAACAGTTTGGATTTGATGAGCCCGTTTTCGGCTGCGTGTTGCACCGGTCAGAGAACGGCCGTGTCTTCGGACCACATGAGCTGATCAGTCCGGGTTTTGAAAATGAGCTGTGCATGCAACTGGGTCGCGACCTGTCCGGCACGATCAGCGTGCAGGAAGCACGTGCCGCAGTCGATGTCGTCTATCCTTCGCTCGAAATTATCGAGACCCGAGGACCCTTCACGGCGCAGATCGCGCTCGCGTTGGCAGATAATGCGCAACAGAAGACGGTGGTGCTTGGTGCGCCGGTGCAACTGCCGGATATTCTCGAGAGCATCGAGGCAAAGGTGTACGTGAACGGCGCGCTGGTGGGCACCGGAACAGGCGATGCGGTGCTCGGCAACCCGCTCAACTCCATCGTCTGGCTGGCAGGAAAACTTGGCCAGTACGGACGCACGCTGAAGTCCGGCGAAATCGTCATGACGGGATCCTTCACCCGCCAGTTCCCTATGGCGCCTGGAGATCAGATTCGAACGGAGTTTTCCGGAATCGGCAGTGTTCAGGCGGGCATTTCCAAGGCTTGACCGAATCAGACTTTCACCCTGTCGCCGGCAACAGTGTCAGTCAGTCGCAGAACAGCACGTCGAGGACATAGTAGCACAATTTGCCGGCTGGCTTGGACGGTGGAGCGGTGAAGGACGCGTGCTCGGCCGGCGCGATGCCATGGCCATTGATCACCCAGGTGCCCGGTGGGACGCCATTGGCGACCAGAAGCTGCGCCTCGACCGGAGAGGCAGCATGGCCGTTCACGACATAACCGGCGGCGAAGCTGGCGGTGCTGAAGAAGCCGAGACCCAGTGCCAGGGCGGTCGTGATAATCAAAGTCTTCATGGCCGGCTCCCCTTCACGTCAGCAATCTCTGACGCGAGGCACAATGCCGACCTTACTGACCGGAGGCGCTGAAACGCTTCGGCGAAGCGCTTCACAGGTATCAGCCGCCTTGCGGGTGGGAAGTAATGAAAGGTGCCCGGACCGGGCTGCTCCGCGCCGCCGATCCGGGCCCGAACGGGGAGTCAGCGCCTTGGCCGACCGCGCCACATGGCCCTTGACCACATGCACGCGCGCCTATGGCGCATTGCCGCGAAGTTCAGGCCACGAACGGCACCAGAGCGGCCCATGCGGCGACCAGACCAAAAGCCATTCCGGCAGCAGTTAGATAAGTTCGCATCGTCGTGTCTCCGTCGCGGTGCAGAATGGCGCTTTCGGCTGGACGACGCTGTGACGCAGAGCACAACGTTTTTTAATCTTCGCTGGATGTTGGCAGCGGCAGAGCTTCGGCGAGTGCACTCGCGCGAGTGGCGAGCCACAAGCAAGACGCGCGAGCAGCTCACACCTTTACTCGACCTTAAGCCGCGAGGCGTCTCATGGCGCCATGTCCGAGGGTCTCGAAGAGCTCCTGCGCAGCAGCGTCCGGCAGGAGATTGATGAGCTGCGCCGCTTCGTGGACCGTCGTATCGCCGAGCTCAGCATGGAGATACACGCCACGGTGCAGCTCGTGGACTACAGCGAGACCAATCTCTCGGCAAAGCTTGCCAGCATCCATGATCAAATCGCCCATGTGATTGCAGCACCTGCCGCGGCCACCCGGAACAGCGGTGTGGAACTCGAGGCGGTCGTGCAGGCGACCGAGCACGCGGCCAACCAGATCATGGGGGCCGCCGAGGCAATCAGTACCTGGCTGCAGAAGGGGGGCGATCCGGCCTCGCTGCCAGCAGTCACGCAGCAGGTCAACGCGATCTTCGAGGCCTGCACATTCCAGGACCTTACCGGCCAGCGCATCCGTCGTGCCATTCAACACCTGCAGCAGGTGGAGACCATGCTCTCGAGCATGATGCCTGACGATGAGCAGGAGGTTTCACAATCACCCGTCGCCGCCGATCTCGTGCAGGCGGACATTGACGGCATGTTCGGCTGAGGTGGAACCGGCGATTTCGGTGATCAGCTTGCTGCGCAGTGCGACCGCGAACTGCTCGTAATCATTGGCCGCAATAACGAACGCGCCGGGACCGCCGATGACACTCTGCCGGTAATAGCGATCGAGATCCGGCTCCAGTGCCAGTATCGGCAGGCCGTTGATGAGAACCCCCGCCTGCACCGCCTCATCGCGTGCGTCCTCGGCTGGCCGACCCCGGTTGTTGGCGCCATCACCCGACACGTCGATGACACGCTTCTGGCCGCGGTAGGGTGCTTGCGTCAGCATCGAGCGGGCAAAATCGATTGCGCCGCTGATCGACGTGCCGCCACCGAAAAGGACGCGTGGCGCGTGGGCGATCGCCGCGGCAAACCGTTCGGCCGAAGCCGCGTCGTCAATCAACGTCCAGTCCACCGCGACGACGTGTAATGTGGGTCCGGTCCATTGCAGCATGGCCACGGCGATCGAGCCAGTGGCCGTCGAGCGGATCGCCTGGAGCACCTCAGGGCTGCGGAACGCGGCTGCATAGCCCTCTCGCTGCAGCTCGAAGCGGTCCTGGCTGACACTGCCGGATACGTCCACCGCCAATACAAGCTGCACCGAGACAAGAGTGGATGCGGTCGCGAATGGCTTCGCGAGGAGGCCCACGAGTGACGTGCCAAGCAGGATCAGAACAAGTCGGCGCATCTTCCCCATCGCGTCGCCACGTGGCGTAGACCGCGCCTGCTCGATTGAGTCGCGCAATCTTCGGCGGCCATGTAACCTTAACGATTATCAACTGGGAGGCGATCATCGCGAAAGAGCTTTTGACCCTCTCGGCAGACGCCCGGGCCATCCTTGAGAGCATGGGCGATGCGTTCTACTCCCTGGATGCCAAGTGGCGCTTCGTCTATGCCAACCGGCGGGCGCTGGCGTTCTGGGGCGCCACCGCCGACAGCGTCATCGGGCAGGTGATCTGGCGGCGCTTCCCCTCCATGGTGGGAACCCTCAACGAGCGCGTGCTGCGCCGGGTCCGCGCCGAGCAGCGTGTCGTTACCTTCGAGTCGGAGTCGCCCACCACGGGTGTGTGGGTCTCGGTGAATGTCGGTCCGTCGGGCGACGGGGTCGCGGTGTATTGGCGCGATATCACCGAGAGGATCGAGGCCGAGCAGGCGTTGCGGGATTTTGCCGACCGGCTGGAACGCGAGGTGGCCGAACGCACCAGGGAATTACGGCAGGCGGTGGAGGAGCTGCGCCAGTCGCGGGCGCGCTACAGCGCCATCTTCGAGCATTCGCCGGTCGATCTGGTCATCACGTCGGTCCGGCCCGACGGCCGCATCGTCTGCGAGGAGGCCAATCCGGCATGGGTACGGCACTCCGGGTATCCACTGGAAGCTGTCGTCGGACGCTCATTGGAGGAGGTCCTGCCGCCGCAACAGGCAGATTTCGCCAAGATGCAGTATCAGCGAGCGATCGAAACTAGAGAGCCGGTCGAATACGAGTACACGTGTCAATTTCCGATCGGTGAGGTCACGCGCCGTTCGTTTCTTGTGCCGTTGCCTGGAGAGACCGGGCGTATCGACCATGTGCTGCTGACCTCCGTCGACCTCACGGCGATGCGTCGGGTAGAGGCGCAGTTGCGCCAGGCGCAGAAGATGGAGGCGGTCGGCCAGCTGACCGGAGGCATCGCCCACGACTTCAACAACCTGCTGACGGCGGTCATCGGCAACCTTGAGTTGCTGCAGACCCGTCTTTCCGACGAGCGCTCGCTCGGTCTGGTCAATGCCGCCCTGCGCTCGGCGTTTCGCGGCGGCCAGCTTACCCAGCAGCTGTTGGCCTATGCGCGCCGACAGAACCTGTCGCCGCGTCCGGTGGACGTCAATGCGGTGGTCGCCGGAATGGGCGAGCTGCTGCAACGCAGCCTGGGCGGCCTTGTTCAGGTGGAGACGGATCTGGCTGCCGATCTTTGGCAAGCCACCAGCGATCCGACACAGCTAGAGCTGGTTATCCTCAATCTCGCCATCAATGCCAGGGACGCGATGCCCGAAGGCGGGCGCCTGCGCATCGTCACGCGCAACGCCGAACATCCCGATCTGGCTGAACTGGAACGGGGGGACTACGTACGGCTCGCGGTCAAGGACAACGGTGTCGGCATGACGCGCGAGGTGCTCGAGCGGGCTTTGGAACCGTTCTTTACCACCAAGGAAATCGGCAAAGGCAGCGGCTTGGGCCTTGCGCAGGTTTATGGTGTGGCGACGCAGTTTGGCGGCAGTGTCCAGCTGCTCAGCACCCCCGGTATCGGCACCACGGTGGAAGTCTATCTCCCGCGCGCGCTGGTCGACGCGCCACATCCGAGGGCCGAGGAGGTGAACACCTCGGAGAACCTCGATACAGGTGGCACTATTCTGCTGGTCGACGACGATGCGGGCGTTCGGGACATCGCCGCAATCTTCCTGCGCGAGGCCGGCTATGTCGTGCGCGAGGCCGGCAACGCGGCAGAGGCACGGGACATCCTGGTAGCCGGGCCGGTCAACCTGGCACTGGTCGATTACGCCATGCCGATCATGTCCGGCTATGAGTTCGTTCGATTGGCGCGTTCGATTCAGCCAAATTTGTCAGTTATCTACGTGACCGGCGCTGCAGACGCTCTGGGCACGGGTGAAGTGCCGTTGGACGATCCTATCGTCATGAAGCCGTATTCGCGCAACGCATTGTTGCGGGCCGTGCGAGCCACGGTGGGGCGCACTTAGCCGGCTTACAGCGGCAGTCGCCCTTGCCGTTCCGGCTGATCGGCCGTCGCGCCTACCTCGCCGTCGGCAAAGCGAAGTCGCAGACGCGCGCCGGGACGTACACTTGCGGCGCTGGTCAACGGATGGCCGGCGGCATCGGAAACGACAGCATAGCCGCGCTGTAATACCGCCAGGGGCGATACCGACTCGAGACGCGCTGCGCACCCCTCCAATCTCGCGCGCGCTTCGCGCAGCGTCGCTCGCAGCGGCGCGTCGGGCAGACGCCCAAGTGAACGCCCAGCCCGGTTGTGGATGGTGCCGACGGCGTGCCGCAGGCACGACACCAGCTTCTGCCCGCAGAGATCGAGCGCCGCATGCCGGCGGGCCACGAAATTCGGCAGCGCGATGATCAGGCGCGCCCGGTGTTCCTGGACCTGCTGCCGGGAACGCGCCAGCCTTCCGGGAAGGTCTGGCAGATTGCGCGCTACCGTGCCCAGTGCTGTGCGCCGTCGTTGCAACAGGTTGGGCAATGCCAGGACAAGCCGTTCCGCTCGATCATCCAATCGTTGGCGGCCATTCCCCAACAGGCCGGGCAGGTCTGGCAAACCTCGTTCCGCGCGCGACAGCCGCAGGCGACGCTCCTGTGCCAGCCTATTGAGCCCGCCGACCAGCCGCGCTGCCTTGTGCTCAAGGTCAGAGACGAGGTCGGTCCGCGCCGGCACGGCAAGCTCTGCAGCCGCGGTGGGTGTGGGGGCACGGCGGTCGGCGACGAAGTCGATCAGCGTCGTGTCGGTCTCATGCCCCACCGCGGAAATCAGCGGTATCCGGCACGCGGCCACAGCGCGCACCACCGCCTCGTCATTGAACGCCATCAGATCTTCCAGGCTGCCACCGCCACGCGCGACAATCAGCACGTCGGGCCGCGGTGTCACACTGCAAAATCCAACGATCGCGGCCGCAATGCGTTCTGCGGCGCCCTCGCCTTGCACCGGCACCGGCCACAACAGTATCGGTCGCGGGAAGCGGCGCGCGATCGTGGTGCGGATATCCTGGATGACGGCGCCGCGCTCGCTGGTGATAACGCCGACCATGCGCGGGAGCACCGGCAACTGCTTCTTCCGGTCTGCGTCGAACAGGCCCTCGGCAGCCAGCCGCGCGCGCAGCATCTCGATCCGAGCAAGAAGAGCGCCGATACCGGCATATTCCATGCGCTCGACGATGAGTTGGTACGCAGAGCGTTCGGCGTAGGCGGTTATGCGTCCGGTGGCGACAACTTCCACGCCATTCTCGGGGCGCATGCCAAGTCGTGGCACTGACGATTTCCAGGCTACTCCGGCGAGTTTGGCGCCCTCATCCTTCAGCGAGAAGTAGATGTGGCCGGAGGGGTATCGCTTCAGTTCGGTGATCTCTCCCCGCACGCGGACACGACCGAAGTTGCCCTCCAGCGCGCGCTTCACCGCACCGGAGATCTCCGAGACCGTATACTCCGGGACATTGTTGCCGCCTGTGAAGGGAAGATCGTTCATGCCGTGAGAGTAAGCGATTCGCGGGTCGGAGCAATCGAAACGCCATAGCAATCGCTGGCGACCTATCGTGTCCCTCACTAAACGCGAACTTAATCAGCTAAATCGCTATTTCGTCGAACCGATAGCTTCCGTTCCTATCCGCGGTCGTGCCAGAACTCTTCCGCATAGCGTACGCAGGTGAGGAACAAGCCATCGGCAGGGGCAGTCGGGCCCGCGGCGGCTCGGTTGTGCTCGGCCAGCGCAGTCGCAACGCGTCCCACGGGCCAACTTCCGTCCCCCACCAATTTCAGGGTGCCGACCATGTTGCGCACCTGGTGGTGCAGAAAACTACGAGCCTCGGCGATGATCTCGATGACGTCGTCGCACCGCTGCACGTCCAGCCGGTCCAACGTGCGAAACGGGCTGTTTGCCTGGCAGGCGGCAGCCCGAAACGAAGTAAAGTCATGCCGCCCCAGGAGTGACTGCGCCGCGGCGTGCATCGCCTGCGCGTCGAGGCCGGCAGGAACGTGCCAAACGCGTCCTGCCAGCAAGGTTGGGCGAGCGCGGCGATTCAGGATTTCGTAGCGGTAGGCACGACCGATCGCGGAAAATCGGGCGTTCCAGCCCTCGGGCGCATGCGCTGCCTGCAATACCACGACCGGATAAGGCTTCATGTGGTAGTTCAGGGCATCGCGCACCTTTGCCGCGGTCAATGCGTCCGGCAGCGTCAACTGTGCCACCTGGGCGGAGGCATGGACGCCCGCATCGGTGCGGCCGGCGACGACGCTGGGAACCGGCCTGCCGCCGTTCAGCTTCGCTGCCGCGTCCTCGAGCACTTCCTGAACCGACAGGCCGGTCGCCTGTCGCTGCCATCCGACAAACGGCGCACCGTCATACTCAAGCTTGAGCGCCCAACAGGTCATCGAGCCCAGGATGCATGATTGTCAGCCATCCAGTATCGATCGGACCTTGGCTGCAAGCGCCGCCAGCGTGAATGGTTTGGGCAGCAGATGCGTGCCGGAATCCAGAATCCCGCCATGGACGATCGCATTGCGCGCATAGCCCGTGGTGAACAGCACCAGAAGTTCCGGGCGTTGCCGCCGAGCCTGATCGGCAAGCTGGCGGCCGGTCATGCCGCCCGGCAGACCAACATCAGTGAACAGCAGGCGAATCGCGGGATAGCGCGCCAGCAGGTCCAGTCCCTCCCGACCATTGGTCGCGGCTATCACCCGGTACCCAAGCTCGCGCAACGAGTCGACGCTGTAGGCTCGCACCGCCTCATCGTCTTCCACCACCAGGACCAGTTCGCCTGACCCACTGTCCGGCTCTTGCACTACTGCTTCGCCCTCGACCTCGACCCGTCCTTCGCCGAGCAGGCGCGCCAAGTACAGTTTCACGACAGTGCCCTGACCCAATTCACTGTACAATTTGATGTGCCCATTGGACTGCTTGATGAAGCCATAGACCTGGCTCAGGCCAAGCCCGGTTCCTTGCCCCACGTCCTTGGTGGTGAAGAAGGGTTCGAAGACGCGATCCATCGTCTCGAGCTTCATGCCGATCCCGGTGTCCGATACTGCGATCATCACATACTGACCAGCCGGCACCTGGTGCTGCAGCGCGTAGGCCTCATCGAGGTAGGTGTTTGCCGTTTCGATCGTCAGCCGCCCTCCGTCCGGCATTGCATCGCGCGCATTCACCGCAAGGTTCAGCAATGCATTCTCCAGCTGATTCGAGTCAGCCATCGTGCGCCACAGGCCGCCAGCCAGCACAGTTTCGATGGCCACTCTCTCACCCAGCGTCCGCCGCAGCAGCTCCGACATTCCGGCCACCAGCTTGTTGGCATCCAGCGGGCGGGGGTCCAGTGCCTGTCGACGTGCGAACGCCAGCAGACGCTGCGTCAGAGTGGCAGCTCGATGTCCACCCACGTCGATCATACGCACAGCGCGGCGGATGCGGTCCTCGTTCGGTCCCAGCTCGTGTGGCAGCAGCCGCTGCAAGGTGTCCACACCGCCGCAGATCGCCGTCAGAAGGTTGTTGAAGTCATGCGCGACGCCACCGGTAAGCTGACCGACTGCCTCCATCTTCTGCGCCTGCCGCAACGCCTCTTCGGTGCGCATGCGTTCCTCGATTTCATCCGCAACCCGCCGCT
>JBKPSV010000271.1:0-45340 GCA_046735215.1 Pseudomonadota bacterium
TAGTGCACCCTACCGCTTTGGTGGGGGCTGTCCAGACTGAAGGCCGGAATGGCTACGTCGAAGTTCTCGCCCGACGACGGGACGACCATGTGGTAGGCGCCCACCATGAAGCCGGACGGCGTGTCGAGCGGCGTGCCGGAGGTGTACTCGAAGCTCTCACCTGGTTCGAGCAGTGGCTGTTCACCGACCACGCCCGCGCCGTTCACATGCTGAGTTCGACCGCGCGCGTCAGTGATCTGCCATGTCCGGCGCAGCAGCTGCACCGGCTCGCGACCTTCGTTTTCAATCTTGACGCGATAGGCCCAGACGTAGTGGCCCTCGTCCGGTTGCGACTGATCCTCGAGAAAAAACGAACGCACGGTAACGCGGACGTTGCGCGTTACCTTCGAGTAGCCTTCCGCCATGGCGCGACCGGGTCAGTGGGATGCGACCGATTCAAAGCGAGTGGCCGCCACTTGTCCAGTGTCCGCCCCGCTCGGTAGGTATCGCTCTACCAGGTAGAGCGGTCGCTCCTTCACCTCGTCGAATACTCTGCCGAGATATTCGCCGATGATTCCCAACGTCATCAGTTGCGCCGAGCCCAGAAACAGGACGACGGCCATGAGGCTTGGATAGCCTGGCACCTCGTTGCCGAACACCAGCGTGCGGACCAGAAGCTGGATCAGAAATACGACTGACGCCAGTCCGACCAGCAGGCCGAGATAGGTTGCCACGCGTAGCGGCAGCGTTGTGAAGCTGGTGATCCCTTCAACCGCCAGGTTCCACAGCTTCCAGTACGTCCATGCTGTGCGACCCGAGTGTCGCGGTTGCCGGTCGTAGCTGACGGCGCAGCTGGAAAAACCGACCCAGGCGAAAAGACCTTTCATGAACCGATGGCGCTCGCGAACCCGAGACAGGGCGTGCACGACCCGGCGGCTCATCAGGCGGAAATCGCCGGTGTCCGCTGGGATCGGCACAGAGGTCGATCGTCGCAGGACGCGATAAAATGCGGTCGCGCTGACGCGCTTCAGCCACGTTTCGCCGTGACGCCGGCAGCGCTGGGCATAGACCGTATCGAAGCCCCGCCGCCAGGCAGCGATCAATTCCGGAATGACCTCGGGCGGGTCCTGCAGATCGGCATCGGTGACGATCACCGCTTCGCCGCGCGCGTGGTCCAGACCGGCGGTGGTGGCGATCTCTTTGCCGAAGTTGCGCGACAAATTCACAATTGCGACGTGGTGGTCTTGATCGCGCAGGTCGTGCATCACCTCCAACGTACTGTCGCGGCTGCCGTCATTGACAAATACCAGCTCCCATCGCTCGCCGAGGCTTTGCATCACCGCGGCAATGCGCGCATGCAACAGCAGCAGGTTCCGCTCTTCGTTGAAGGCGGGCACCACGATCGAGAAGACTGGGCGGGCTGATTGAGACTTCGTCACCGCAACCATTCACGCGGTAAACCAAGCCTCTCATTTGCCGCATAAAGCCTAACGCGGCGCTAATGCCGTCCTTGGTAGGGCGCTATTCGGCCGCTTTGGCGATGGTTCGTGTCGCCAGCGCCTGCGCCAGGTCGTCCTGCAGATCCTCGACATCCTCCAGGCCGACCGAAAGCCGGATCACCCCGTCAGAGATGCCCAATTTGGCCCGCTCCTCCGCGCCGATCCGCATGTGCGTCGTGGTTGCCGGATGCGTCACCATCGATTTGGAGTCGCCCAGATTGTTCGACACCGCAATCAGGCTGAATGCGTTCATCGCGCGGAACGCCGCATCTTTGCCACCGGCCAGCTCGAACGTCACCACCGTGCCTCCAGCGGTCATCTGTTCCCGCGCCAGTGCCTGCTGGGGATGATCGGCGCGCGTCGGAAACCAGACTCGCGTCACTTCGGGCCGGGTCGCCAGAAAGTCCGCCAATGCGGCGGCCGTGCGGCACGACTCGCTGACGCGCAGCGACAGCGTCTCAAGTCCCTTCAACAGTACCCAGGCGTTGAAAGGTGACATGGCCGGCCCGGTGTTGCGAATGAAGGGCTGCAGCGTTTCGGTGATCCACTTGCGGCAGCCGAGAACCGCGCCGCCCAGCACGCGGCCCTGGCCGTCGATGTGCTTGGTGCAGGAATACACCACGACGTCGGCTCCGAACTTCAGCGGTTGCTGCAGCAACGGCGTCGCGAAGACATTGTCCACCACCACGATTGCTCCCGCGGCGTGCGCCAGCTCGCACACGGCACGCAGATCAACCAGCTCCAGCATCGGATTGGACGGCGTCTCCAGCAGCACGAGCTGTGTGGGTCGCGACAGGGCCGCGCGCCACTGTGCGAGGTCGGCGCAATCGACAAACTCGGTGGCGATGCCAAACTTCGGCAGCAGCGTGGATACGATCCAGTGGCAGGAGCCGAACAGCGCGCGCGACGCCACCACACGATCGCCCGCCTTCAGATGTGCGAGCAGCGCCGCGTTCACCGCTGCCATTCCGGTGGCGGTGGTGCGACAGGCCTCTGCACCCTCGATCAGGCAAAGGCGCTCTTCCAGCATCGAGATCGTCGGATTGGCGAAGCGCGAGTATTGGTAATGATCGATACTGCCGGTAAACGTTCCTTCAGCCTGTTCGGCATCGTCATAGACATAACCCGAGGTCAAGTACAATGCCTCGGCCGTCTCGCCGAACTGGCTGCGCTGGATGCCGCCGTGCACCAGGCGGGTTGCGGTCCGATATTGAGAGGAGTCGGTCACTGTCTGGGCCCTTCGCACTGTTGGCCCGACCGGTGGAGCAGCTAAAGCCCGCTGGGGCTGTCGCTGGCCTCTTTAGCGCGCTTGTTTCACCTCGCCGCAATCCGGCCGGACAAATCACGAGGGCCGGAAGCTACCGGCGGGGCGGCAACCTAAGGCTGAGTGACTGTGCCGTCAATCCGTTCCCGGCGTCGGCTCGGCTTCGATGGCAGCCCGATGTCTCACACAGGAGTGAAGCGCCAGTGTGCAAGTTCGGCGGAGCAGTCGTATCGAGGCGCAGACGTGGCCCGGAGTACGGGGCATGAATGCCGATCGAACGAGTCCGATCGTGACTGGAGCGTTTGGGTGCCACTGACGACTGATCTGCACGAGTTGCTGATTCGCAGCGTGGTCGAATACGCCATCTGTATGCTCGACCCGGGCGGCTACGTCGTTAGCTGGAACCCTGGCGCAGAGCGAGTTAAAGGCTACAGCGCCCACGAGATTATCGGACAACATTTTTCGCGGTTCTATACCGAAGAGGATCGCGCCGCCGGGCTTCCCTCCGTCGCCCTGAAGAAGGCCGCCGAGACCGGCCGGTTCACTATAGAGGCGTGGCGCATACGTAAGGACGGCACGCGTTTCTGGGCCGCCGTCGTGATCGATCCGATCTTTGATCGCGGTGAACTCGTTGGTTTTGCCAAGATCACCCGCGACATGACCGAGCAGCACAACGCGCAGCTTGCCGCGCTGGAAACCGAACGGCGTTTCCGTCTGCTGGTGCAGGGCGTCACAGACTACGCCATCTTCATGCTTGATCCGGAAGGGCATGTCACCAACTGGAATACCGGCGCAGCACGGATCAAGGGCTACAGCGAAGACGAAATCGTCGGTGAGCACTTTTCGCGCTTCTACACGCCGGAAGACCTCGAAGTTCGTTTGCCCTGGAAAGCGCTTGAGAGGGCGCGTCGCGAGGGGCGCTATGAAGCCGAAGGATGGCGGGTGCGGAAGGACGGCTCGCGGTTCTGGGCCAGCATCGTGCTCGACGCCGTCCGCGACACGACGGGAGAGATCATTGGCTTTGCCAAGGTGACGCGTGACCTCACCGAACGACGCGAAACGCAACTGCAATTGGAGCAGTCCCGCGAGCAACTGTTCCAGGCGCAGAAAATGGAGGCGGTCGGTCTATTGACCGGCGGGCTCGCGCACGACTTCAACAATCTGCTCACCGGCATCTCCGGCAGCCTGGAACTGCTGCGCACGCGGATCGCTCAGGGCCGGATTGGCGATCTTGATCGTTATGTCACCAGCGCACTGGGGGCGACATCGCGCGCGGCTGCCTTGACTCACCGACTGCTTGCGTTCGCCCGCCGCCAGACACTCGATCCAAAGCCGACCAATGCCAACAGGCTGATTGCCACCATGGAGGACATGGTGCAGCGCACCGTAGGGCCTTCAATAAAGGTAGAGACTGTGCTCGCCATTGGGTTGTGGCCCACTTTGTGCGACCCCAATCAGCTTGAAAGCGCCCTGCTGAACCTTTGCATCAATGCGCGCGATGCCATGCCGCAGGGCGGGCAGCTCACGATCGAGACAGCCAATGCATGGATCGATGAGCGCGGTGCGCGTGATCGCGACATGCAGCCCGGCCAGTATGTCGCGATCTGCGTCACCGACATGGGAACCGGTATGCCGCCCGATGTGCTGGCGCGCGCATTCGATCCGTTCTTCACCACCAAGGCGGCGGGCCATGGAACAGGGCTCGGGCTGTCTATGGTTTATGGTTTTGCCAAGCAGTCCGGCGGCCAGGTGCGGCTCTATTCGGAAATCGACAACGGAACGACGGTCCGGCTTTACCTGCCGCGGCACGGCGGGCAGCCCGAAGACGAGGATGTGCAGCCGGATCTGGAGCATGCTCCGCGCGCCGGCACGGGCGAGACCGTCCTGATAGTCGATGACGAGCCCACCATTCGCATGCTGGTCACCGAGGTTCTGGAGGACCTGGGGTATTCGGCCATCGAAGCAGCCGACAGCGTGTCAGCGCTCAAGGTGCTGCGCTCCGACGTGCGGATCGATCTGCTGATCACCGATGTCGGCCTGCCAGGCGGCATGAACGGGCGCCAGATGGTCGATGCGGCGCGCGAAGATCGGCCAGGTCTGAAGGTGCTGTTCATCACCGGCTACGCCGAGAACGCCGCGATCGGCAGGGCTCCGCTGGAGCCTGGAATGCATGTGCTGACCAAACCTTTCCCGATGGACCGTCTCGCCTCAAGGATCAGGACGATCATCGGCGAACGCTGAGCTTGCCGGCTACCATTCGCTTGATCCTCTTGGCTCGATCGCTCAGAATCGGGGCCAGGGAGAGAACACCAAGGTTCGATGGCCGTCGCCGGCGCCGCCATGCTGCAGGAGAGCACCCCGCATCGCGGCATGATCACTGCGTGCATCATCTGCGCCACTCTGCTGCAGTCGCTGGATCAGACCATCGCCAACGTGGCGCTGCCCTATATGCAGGGCAGCTTCTCGGCGAGCTACGACGAGATCACCTGGGTCCTGACCACCTACATCACTGCCGCCGCGATCATGACAGCACCGGTCGGCTGGCTGGCGGCGCGGTTCGGCCGCAAGCGACTTTTCGTCGTCTGCATCGTAGGTTTTACCATCACCTCGATGCTGTGCGGCGCAGCGCAGTCGCTGCAGCAGATCGTGCTGTTCCGCCTGATGCAGGGCGTCTGCAGCGCGGCACTGGTGCCGCTGTCGCAGGCGATCCTGTTCGACATCTACCCGGTGGAACGACGCGGCTTCGCGATGGCCGTGTGGGGCATGGGCGTGATGATCGGTCCGATCATGGGACCCACACTCGGCGGCTATCTGACAGAGACGTACAACTGGCGCTATGTGTTCTACATCAACCTGCCATTCGGCATACTTGCCGCGCTGGGGGTGATGCTGTTCATGCACGAAGCCGGGGGTGAACATCGGCTGCGTTTCGATTGGCTCGGCTTCTTCGTGCTCAGCACCGGCATCGGCGCGTTGCAGATGATGCTGGACCGCGGCAATAAGTTGGACTGGTTCACCTCGCAGGAGATCATTGTCGAGGCCGTTCTTGCCGGTCTCGGCATTTACCTGTTCCTGGTGCACATGGCCTGGGCGCCGCGTCCGCTCATCCGGCCTATCCTGTTTCGCGATGTCAACTTCTCGGCTGGTCTGGTACTGATGTTTGCGGTCGGGACCATTCTTGTGTCCTCGATCGCGCTCATGGCGCCCTGGTTGCAGACACTCGGCAACTATCCCGTCGCGACAGCAGGCCTCCTGATGGCGCCGCGTGGCATCGGCAACCTCGTCACCATCGTTCTGTGCGGACGTCTGGTGACCTGGGTCGATTCACGCTGGCTGGTTGCGATCGGCCTTGTGCTGCAATGCTGGTCCTTCTGGGTGATGACCGGCTGGACGCCCGACGTATCCGAGAGCGAGTTGATCATCACGATTGCCATCCAGGGTGCCGGTCTCGGTCTGGTGTTCACCCCGCTGCAGGTGCTGGCATTCGCCACGCTGGCGCCCTCGCTGCGGACAGAGGGCGCGGCACTGTTCAGCCTTGGGCGCAACATCGGCGCGGCAATCGGCGTATCGGTGACCACATCCCTGCTGGCACACAACGCGCAGGTCTTGCATGAGGTCATTGGCGCCTCGGTCAATCCATTCAATCGCGCGCTTCAGGCGCTGAGTGCAACGCATGACGCGATTGATCCGACCAGCCGTTATGGCGCCGCGATGCTTGACCAGATGGTCAATCATCAGGCGCAGATCATTGCCTACATCAACGACTACGTGCTGATGATCTTCACCACCATGCCCGCATTGCTGTTGCTGCTGCTGATGCGCGGCCCACGCCAGCGGGCGGCGCCAAAGGTCATACAGGCCAGCGAGTAGGTCTACTTGCTGGCGGCATTCAATGTCTCGATGTCGCTTGCGGTCAGCTTAAGCTGAACCGCCTGTACGATGTCCTGCAGCTGTTCCAGACTGGTTGCGCTGGCGATCGGCGCAGTAACCGACGGCCGCGCGATCAGCCAGGCCAGCGCCACCTGCGCGGGTGTGGCCTTGTGAGCGGCTGCGATAGCGTCGAGTGCCCGCAGCACTCGCTGGCCGCGTTCGTCGAGATACTTCTTCACTCCACCGCCCCGCGGGCTCTTGTTCAGGTCCGCCTCGGACCGGTACTTGCCTGTCAGGAAGCCGGCGGCGAGCGCGTAGTAGTTGATGACGCCAAGTTGCTCCGCTTGGCAGAGCGGCTCCAGTTCCGCTTCGAATGCAGGTCGCTCGACCAGGTTATACAGGGGCTGCAGCGACTCGTATCGCGGGAGATTGTGTGCCTTGCTGACGTCGAGCGCCGACTTCAGCCGGGTCGTGGTAAAGTTGGACGCACCGATCGCCCGCACCTTACCTTGCTTGATCAGGTCAGCGAACGCCTGCGCCGTCTCTTCCTGCGGTGTGTCCGGATCATCGCGGTGTGCCTGGTAGAGATCGATCACGTCGGTCTGCAGCCGTTGCAGCGAAGCTTCGCATGCCTTGGTGATCCAACTGCGCGACAGACCCTTGTCGCCTGAGCCCATCTGGCTGCCGACCTTTGTGGCGATGATCACGTCGTCACGCTTGCCACGACGCTTCAGCCAGTTGCCGATCACGACCTCTGACTCACCGCCCTGATGGCCGCGCGCCCAGACCGAGTACACGTCGGCGGTGTCGATCGCGTTGATCCCAGCCGCGACGCAGGTGTCCAGCAGCTTGAACGATGTCGCCTCATCGGCCGTCCAACCGAACACGTTGCCACCGAACATGATCGGCGGCAGTTCGATATCGGATCGTCCCAGCCTGCGCTTCTGCATCTCAGCCCACTCCTGACGTTTGCTGTGCACTATACATGGAAACCATCGGCGCATATCCGTCCCGAAGGCTCGATGATTTTCATCATTGGCAAAAAGGCTGATGGCCTATGATTTAATCACGCCCGCCTGACTCCCCAGAACAGCACCTGCGCACACTTCACGAAGTCAGTCAGATCCTTACGTATTGCCCAGGGATAATACCACTGCCCGACCGGCATGAACGGGATGCTCTGGAAAGCCTCCAGCTGAATTTGCTCGCAAATCTTCTTTTGCGCAGCGACATCGGGTGCATCAAACCACTGGTCGCGCAATTCCTCGAGCTTCGCGTCGGTTGGCCAGCCGAACCAGCCCTTCTTGCCATTGCCGCGCAACGGGAACGAACTGCCTGGATTCGAGGTAGCAAGACCACCCCAGGTGGTATGGAACACGTTCCAGCCGCCTTGCGACGGCGGATCCATCTTCGCGCGCCGCGCCACCAGCGTCCCCCAATCCATCACCTGGTACTCGACGTTCAGACCGAGCCTGGTAAACAGATCACGCGACACCTGTGAAGGTGCCACCAGAGATGGCTGGTCGGACGGCGCCATCATCACGATCTTTTCGCCGTTATAGCCGCTCTCGGCCACCAACTTCTTTGCCAGTGCCAAATCCCGCTTCGAGGTGAACGTTTCTATGCCGGCATCATTCGCCATGGGAGAATGCGCCGTGAAAAAGCCGGCCGGGAACGTGCCAAGGTCCTGTTGTTCGCCAACCCAGGCGGTGACGTATTCCTGCTGATCGATCGCCGGCAACAGCGCCCGCAACAGCTTGGGGTTGTCGAACGGCGGATAGAGATGGTTGAAAGCGATGATCGCGAGCGACCCAAGCGGGTCATAGCGCACAACATCGCATCCCGGCGACTTCCTTAGCATCGGAAGCAGGTCGAGCATCGGGAACTCCAGCCAATCGACCTCGCCGGTCTGCAATGCCGCTGCAGCCGTGGCGGGGTCAGGCTGCGTGTGCCACTCCACCCGTTCGAAGTGTGCGACCTTGCCGCCCGAGACGTACTCCGGTCTCTCCGGGCGTGGCACATAATCCGGGTTCTTCACGTACACCGCCTTCGAGCCCGCCTGCCATTCTTCCTTCTTGAAGATGAACGGACCGGAGCCGATGAACTCCTTGATCTGCTCGGTCGCCGGGGTCTTCGCCATGCGTTCCGGCATGATGAAGCAGCCCTGCGCGCCCAGCGCATAGGTCATCTGGCGAAACCGTCGCTTCAGTCGGATCTGAAACCGCTTGTCATCCAGCGGCTTCATCTCGTCGGTTTGTGCCGCAAGCTGCTGCCCGAACGGATTCTTTACCGCCCAGCGTTCGATCGAGGCGACGCAGTCTGCCCCGCGCACCGCTGCGCCGTCGGTGAACTTCAACCCGTCACGCAAGGTGAAGGTCCAGATGAGTTCGTCCGCGGACACGTCATGTCCGGCAACCATTTGCGGCTGACCGATCAGCGCATCATTGATCCCGTACAGCGTGTCCCAAACCATATAGCCGTGGTTGGTTGCCACCGTCGCGGTTGTCCAAATCGGATCGGGATTGGCGAGATCCGCCTGCGGCACGAATTTTAGCACCTTCGCCGATGCGCCCTGAGCAATCGCCGGACGCGCGAGGGTCGCAGTACCGAGCGACGCCAGCGCGGCGCCACTCGCCAATAGGTGTCTGCGTCTCATGTCGGTTTCCTTTACGCCACCAGGTCCTGCTGCGCCTTCGGGTCATAGTTCGCGTCGTACCAGTATTCCTGCCAGGCGGCGTAGGTGATCGGTTCCCACCGCGGCGGATTGTCAGGGCCGGCGCAGGTGGGCAGGCATTCGATCATCCAGTCGAATTGCGGACTAAGGAAGAACGGGATGGCGTAGCGGTGCCCGCCGACCGGCGGCAGCGCGCGGTGCGGGGTGGATTTGAACCGCCCGTTGGTCCATCGGCGCATCATGTCCCCAGAGTTCACCGCAAACGATCCCGGAATGTAGGGCACGTCGAGCCAGTCGCCCGATGGCATCCGTACTTGCAGACCAGGCACCTCGGTCTGCGCCAGGAACGTCATAAAATTGCTGTCGGTGTGCGGAGCGATGCCGAACTGGTTGGCATCGGCTGCCACCGGCGGGTAATGCGACAGTCGCAAAGTGAACTGGCTCTGTTGAAACGCCTCCTCGAACCAGTCGGGTGGAAGATCCAGTGCAACGGCCACCGCCGGCAACATTCTGCGGGCGAAGGTGTCCATGACATCCGCGTATTGCAGCGCTCGCTGACGAAATCCGGGCAGCGTGACTTCATCCGGCCAAACATTCGCACCGACAAACCGTCGGCCAGAGCGCCGCAGGGGATCGTCTGGTGTGCGCTCCCGCTTGATGAAGAAGGCTTCGTTCAGGTCGCCCTTGTCATTCTTGTTGACGTCCGAAGTCCAGACCGCATAGCGACCCATCGCCATATAGCCGTTGTTATGTTCATTGAGCCGCGAAGCGAGTTTGCTGGCCATTGGCAGATCATGCAGTCGCTTGGCCTCGGCAAAGGTCTGCGTGATCAAACTCTGCGGGACATCGTGCCCGGTCAGCACGAGGAAGCCCACCGTGGTCAGCGCGTCATGCAGTGCACGCGCCGTCGCCTGCAGTGCGCCCGGCCGCCCAGCCAGGTAATCGGCGACGTCGATGACAGGAATGGTGTGGGTCATGAGCCAATATCCTTTGGTCCCGCTCGCGGCGGCAGTCGTACGTTATCGCGCAGGAGACTGAATTACTCCGTTGGCGCCTCTTGCCATCGATAGCGGAAGTCGCAGTGGCTGGCGCCACCCATCAGGGTCTGCGTTCGCTCAAGCTTCAGCCGTGGATCATAGCCTTCGCAGAATGCGCCATCGCGATTGCATGAGAGGATCGCGCCGAGTTCCGCCAAACCCATGGCGCGATACATCTCGGCATAGCGACAGCGCGTCACGTTGAAATGGAACTCGCTGTCGTTGGATGACACCACATCGATGCGCAGCGCGTCTTCGGCCGTCCAGCGCGGTTGAATGGCGCGGAACGAGGCGAGGCTGGGCTCGTCGCCCGGCGCCTGTTTCGCCATCTCTGCCGCCGCCTGCTTGGCCAGCTTGATCACCGCGTTGGCCAGGATGCGCTTGGCCGTCGCCTCACCAAGCTCCGCCTTCATCTCGTCAAAGATTCCCTTGGCGAACGCGGCCTCGATGCGGCGTTGCGTCAGGATCGGCAGAGGCTCAGTCATCATCGCCCTCCGGCGCCATCGCCCGAAACCGCGCGCGGTGCACCATGGGCGATCCATACAGCGGTGCCAGCACCATCGCCTTGCGCAGGAACAGGCCGATGTCATACGCGTCGGTGTAGCCGATGCCGCCGTGCAACTGGATGCAGGTGCGTGTCACGATCATCGCCGCATCCGATGCGCGCACCTTGGCGCGCGAGACCGCCGCACGGCGCTGCGCCAATGTCGGCGCGTGGTCCAGCGCATGGGCCGCGGACGCGACAGTGGCCCGGGTCAGCGCAATCTGGATTTCCATGTCGGCGGCACGATGCTGCAACGCCTGGAAACTGCCGATCTTGCGGCCAAACTGCTCACGCGTCTTCATGTAGTCGAGCGTGATCCTGAACGCGCGGTCCATCAGACCGAACAGATAGGCGGAACTGGCCATGATGGCGTGCTCCAGCGCCTCTTCGGCATCGCCTTCGATCGCCTCGGCTGGTGCACCAACAAAGGTCAGCGTACCGGAGTTTCCGCCGTCCTGCGTCTGCTGCAATTCCAGCGAAACGCCCGGTGCATCGCGCTCCACCAGCGCGACGCCACCCGGCACGGTCACCAGGAACGCATCAGCGCCGGCTGCCATCGGCACGAACAGCTTGCGTCCGCTCAGCCTGCCATCGCGGAGCACCGTGTCGCCGGTCAACGCGATGCTGTTCGGCTTCTCCTGCCACGCCGCGATCACGATGCGCTCGCCGGCAAGCACCGGTCCGAGCTGATCTGGTGGCAGCAGCGATACTGCCATGGCCGCAGGGATTAACGGCTCCGGCACCAAGGCTGCCCCCAGTTCCTCTGTCAGGCCACAGAACTCGCGCGCGCCGAGGCCCGAGCCGCCGTCGGTCTCGGGAATGCGCAAGCCGAGCCAGCCCATTTCGCACATCTCGCGCCAGGTAGTGCGATCGAAACCAGGCTCGGTGAACCGGAGCGCGCGGATCCGCGTGAGGTCGCCTTGGCGCGGCGCAATCCCCGCCGCGCTGTCCTTCAGCATCTGCAAGTGTTCGAGGGGATCCACCGTCGCGGACATGCAGACGTCTCCGTCAGGCGCTGCGGTGCAGCGGTGCGTCGGTACGCGCCTGCAGTGCGTCGAAGGTCAGTCCCGGCGCCATGTCGATCACCACGAAGCCACGATCGGTGACATCCAACGCTGCCAGGTTGGTGTAGACCCGCTTCACCGCGCCCACCGCGGTCAGCGGATACGAGCAGCGCTGCACCAGCTTCGACGTGCCGTCCTTCGTTGTGTGTTCCATCAGCACCCACAGCCGCTTTGCCCCCGCGGCAAGGTCCATCGCGCCGCCGACCGCGGGCGCGGTATCGTTCTCGGACGTCGCCCAGTTGGCGATGTCGCCATTCTCCGCCACCTGGAAAGCACCAAGTACGCAGAGATCGAGGTGCCCGCCGCGGATCATCGAGAAACTGTCGGCGTGATGGCAGAAGCTGCCGCCCTGGCGCAATGTCACGTACTGCTTGCCGGCGTTGATCAGCCACGGGTCGATCTTGTCCTTCGGCGGCGCTGGTCCCATCCCGAGCACGCCGTTCTCGGAATGAAAGATCACTTCGCGATCGAGCGGCACGTGATCGGCGATCGCTGTCGGAATGCCGATGCCGAGATTGACATACCATCCTTCGGGAATGTCCCGCGCGACGCGGGCCGCCATCTCGACGCGGCTGAGTGGCTTGATCTCGGTCACTGTTGTATCAGGCATTGTTGTCCTTTCAGCGAAACAGTGTCGCGGCCTGGATGCGGACATCGGGCAGCATTTCCGGCTCGAGGACGCCGTCCCGGTTGACGCGCGTGACCGCCGCATAGCCGCTGGCGTCCGGCTGACGACAGATTTCGACTTCCCCGGCGTTCAGATCGACGATCCAGAGCTCCGCTATGGCGTGACGCGCATACAGAGCACGCTTCACGGCGCGGTCGTAGTTCAGGCTTGTATCGGCCACCTCGATCAGCAGCAGGACGTCGGATGGCCCCGGGTGTGCCGCTCGATAGAAGTCCGGGCGTGGCTTGAGCAACGCAAAGTCCGGCTGGGGTTCACTGAAGTCGTCCAGTCGTACCGGACCTCGAACCGATACCACAGCATGCTCGCCGATCGCTCGCACCAGAGAGTGGGTAAGCTGGTTGACTGTTCCTTGGTGATAGCTGCCGATCGGCGACATGGCGACCAGCTCTCCCTCGATCAGCTCGACCCGATCGCGCTCGCCGAGAATGCCGACCTCACTCATCCGATGGTACTCGACCACCGTGATCGGACGGCGTGTCACCCAGGGATTGGCCGCCAGGAGGCGCGGCTCGTCGAGCATGGCCATATCTTTCGTCTCGCCAGAAACATTAGGTCCGATCGCATCAGAGGTATAGGTGGACAGGCCGTGACGGCTCGGGCACTTACGGGCTGTTTCGCTGGAGAGCGACATGGAGGTCGCTGAGTGGCTCCGGCAGCTCGGCCTGGAGCGGTATGCTCAGCTGTTCGTGCAGCACGGGATCTCGGCTGACGTCCTGCCACATCTGACCGCCGACGACCTCAAGGATGCCGGCATCGCTTCGGTGGGAGACCGGCGGCGCTTGCTCGTTGCGATCAGAGCATTGGGCGCACCAGCGCCGGATCCGGCAAGTGCTCACGTGTCACAACTGGGGGTTTCGGCGGAGCGCCGGCAAATCACCGCGCTGTTCTGCGACATTGTCGATTCGACACGGCTGACGACGCAGCTCGATCCCGAGGAGTTGCGCGAGCTGCTGAGCCGCTACCAACAGAACGTGAATGCCGCCGTCAGAGCAACTGGCGGCTATATCGCTCGCGTCGTCGGCGATGCGGTCCTGGTCTATTTCGGCTGGCCTAATGCCGATGAAGCTCACGCCGAGAGCGCGGTGCGGGCCGGCCTGACGATCATCGATACCGTTGACACACATCGTTTGTCGGTCCGGATCGGCATTGCCAGCGGCCTGGTGGTCATCGGCGATCTGATGGGCGCCGGCGCAGTGCAGGAACAGATGGCGGTCGGGCAAACTTTGCACCTGGCCGCCCGGCTGCAGTCCCTGGCCCAGCCCAACACCATCCTGGTGAGCGAGTCGACGAATGACCAGGTGCGCCTGTTGTTCGAGATGGAGGATCTGGGCCCGCTCTCGCTGAAGGGCTTCAGCACCGCGCAGCAGGTCTGGCGCGTGCACCGGCCGACCACTCTCTCGGGTCGGTCAGAGGCGCTGTTTGCCACCGCGCCAACCCCGATTGTCGGTCGGATCAAGGAACTGAGCTTCCTCCTTGACCAGTGGCAGCGCACCCTCACGGGTGATGGCCGCGTCGTGCTGCTCTCGGGGGAGCCGGGTATCGGCAAGTCGCGGCTGCTCGCAGCGCTGGAGGAGCGGCTGACGGGTCAGCGCCACTTCAGCCTGCGGTATTTCTGTTCGCCCTATCATCAGGATGATGCGCTCTACCCGATCATCTCCCGGTGGGAGCGCGAACTTGGTTTCGGCCGCAACGACTCCGCCGATGACAAATTGAGCAAGCTGGAGTCGCTCGTCGCAACGCACGGGCTTGCGCCGGAAGGCCTGCCTTTGCTCGCCGCCATGCTGTCGATCCCGCTCGGGGACCGGTACCCCACCCTTGATCTCAGCGCGCAGCGCCGGAAGGAAAAGACCTTCGACGTGCTGATCCAGCGGCTGGCAGACCTGGCCAAAATACGCCCTGTCCTCGCGCTGTTCGAGGATGCCCACTGGGCCGACCCGACAACGCTGGAGCTGGTTGGATCGGGCATCGACCGGTTGGCTGGTCTGCCGGTGTTCCGCATCGTGTCGTATCGCCCCGACTTCGTCCCGCCCTGGATCGATCGGCCGAATGTGACTGTGTTGACGCTCGGTCGACTGGATCGGCGACATTCCGAGTTGCTCGCCAAGCAGGTTGCCGCGCAGCACGCTCTGCCACCGATGCTGCGCGACCGTGTCATCCAGCAGACCGACGGCGTGCCGCTGTTCATTGAGGAAATGACCAAGGCAGTGCTCGAGGCGAGCCGAAGCAATGCGTCGGCCGACGCGATTGTGGTTCCGAAGACACTGCAAGGATCACTGATGGCGCGGCTCGATCGCCTGCCAAGCGCCAAGGAGGTGGCGCAGATCGGCGCAGTGATCGGGCGGAATTTTTCTCACGCGCTGCTGGCCGCGGTCGCCAACCTGCCCGAGCGGCAACTTGCCCAGGGCCTGCAGGAACTTGTCGCCGCCGGCCTGGCATTCCAGCGCGACGCCGGGATGGACGCGCTCTATACGTTCAAGCACGCCCTGGTCCGCGACGTCGCGTATGAGAGCCTGCCGCGGCACCGGCGCAGCGAGATACACGCCTCGATCGCCAGCGTCGCGGAGGCCGACAGCAGCGTCGGTGCAATTCCGCCCAGCCGTCTCGGCCACCACTGTGCTCAGGCAGGCCTCATCGCCAAGGCTGCAGATTACTATCGCGCGGCAGGTGAGCGGTCGGCCGAGCAGGCCGGCCTGGCCGAGACCAGGAATCACCTGGAGCGGGGCTTGCAATTCGCCCGCAGCCTCCCTGAGGAGCCCAATCAGCAGGTGCTCGAAGCCGAGTTGCTCATTGCACTTGGCCGCCTGCTGATCGCGATCAAGGGACAGTCCGATCCCGATGCATGCGACATGTTCGAGCGTGCTGTCGCAGTCTGCCGTCGGCTGAAACAGCCGGACCTTCTGACGCGTGCGCTGTTCGCACGTGGGGCAATCGCGATGAGCCGAAGCGAGTTGCAGCCGGTCGAGGCGATCAGCAACGATTTGCTGCAACTTGCGGATACGACAGGCAGCACTGCGATCAGGATTGCGGGAGAGGTCAGGCTCGGCATCCTGCGCTTTCACCAGGGGCGCCTCGGCGCGGCCGAGGACAGCCTAACACGCGCTCTCGAGCTGTGCCGAAAGGACGATAAGGCAATTCCGGACCTTGCCATCACCTCTTCACCGGACGTGGCGGCCGCGGCGTATCTGGCAAATAGCCTGGCACATCTCGGTTACCCCGAGCGCGCGAGTGCACATGCCGAATTCGCCGTTGCACGAGCACGGTCGCTCGGCGTGGCATCGCTGGCATACGCCATGGCGCTCTCCACCTCGGCGCGGGCCTACCAAACGATTGGTGACGAAGGGAGATGCCGCGAGTGCACGGAGAACCTGCTTGCGATTGCGGGTGAGAACGGCTTTCCTCAGTACTTGGCGCTGGGTGAATGCCTGCTGGGGTGGCTGACTGCGCGCCGCGGCGACGTCGCGAAGGGTCTGAGCACCTTGTCACAGGCGCGGCGCACACTCGACGCACTCGGCTGGCAGCGCGAAGCCGCCTACGTCAACGTGCTGTTGGCGGATGTGCTCACGTGGGCCGGCCGCTGGCCGGAGGCAATGCATCTGTTGGACGAGACTTTGCGCACGTCAGCTCGCTCGGGCGTTGCGACCTTCGATGGGTGCCTGCATGTGCGCAAGGCCACCGTGTTCGAGAGTTTGTCCGACAACGTCGCGGCAGAGCATGAGTTTATGAAGGCCGTCGCAGTTGCGCGCGCGCAGTCGGCAAAACTGATCGAATTGCAGGCATGCAACGGTTTGGCGCGCCTGATGCTGAAGCAGGGTCGGACGGCGGAGGCCCGGCACATCGTGGAGCCCGTCTATGCGTGGTTCGGCGAAGGGCTGGCCTTCGCCGATCTGCAGGAGGCGTCCGAGATACTGCGTCGCTGCCGAGGATGAGCGGCGCCCAGTGTGTCAGAATCCCGTCGGATCACCGTACGGAACGTGCAACACTCGGTCCACAAAGATACCCGGCGTCACCACGTGATCCGGATCGATCTTGCCAAGCTCGCGGAGATGCTGTGTTTGCACGACAGTCAGTTGTGCTGCCATCGCAATCACAGGATTGAAATTGCGGCCGGACTCGCGGAACGTAAGGTTGCCCCACCGATCAGCCTCCCACGCTTCGACCAGGCCCACATCCCCGACCAACGCACGCTCCATGACATAAGCGCGTCCGTCAAACTCGCGCGTCTCTTTCCCCATGGCCATTTTCGTGCCGACGCCGGTGGCGGTATAGAACGCCGGCACGCCGGCACCGGCGGCGCGCATCCGTTCCGCCAGCGTCCCCTGCGGCACGATCTCCAATTCGATCTTGCCGGCGCGATACAGCGTCTCGAACACCACAGGATCAGACGATCGCGGGAACGAGCAGATGATCTTGCGGACGCGTCCGAGTTCCATCAGCCGCGCCAGGCCGACATGTCCCACGCCGGCATTGTTGGCGGCGACAGTAAGATCGGTGGCGCCCTGCTCTATCAGCCCATCGATCAGCACGTTCGGCTGGCCCACGGCACCAAACCCGCCTATCAGCACGGTCGATCCGTCCTTGATGTCGGCCATCGCATCGGCCATCGACTGGACGATTTTGTTGATCATGCTTCGCAGTCCCTCCGTCGCTCGGCGCCTTCGGTAGGGATGTTGCGGCAAGCCACCGCAGCCGCCAATAGCTGCTCCAGCGCGCTACCGGCGCCTCTTTGCAGCCAGGACTATTCCCTTGCGGCCAATTACCACATGAGCGGATACCCGCGCTTGCCGGCGTTACCTGGAGCGGTCTCGTTGTCTGTTTCGGTGTTCAGTGCGCCCGTGTACTAAGTACCGTATACGACGCGTGGCAACCACAGCGTCAGCTCCGGCACGTAGGTGATGATCGCCAGCACGATCAGCAACAGAATCAGGAACGGCAGAATACCCCAGATCACCTCGCCGATCGGTGCGTCGGAAATCGTCGATAGAACGTAGAGGTTCAACCCAACCGGCGGGTGCACCAGTCCCACCTCCATGTTGTGGGTGAAGATAATGCCGAAATGCACCGGATCGACGCCGAGTGGCAGCAGCACGGGTGCCAGGATCGGCATCACCAGCAGCAATGTCGCCACGACCTCCAGGAAGCAGCCGATGATCAGCAGCAGCACGTTGATCGTCAGCAGGAACTCCCAAGTGGTGAAGCCGCGATGTGCGACAAAGTCGACCAGTTCCCCCGGGACACCCGATCCTGTCATCCAATGTCCGAACACCAACGCCGTCGCGATGATCAGCATGATGACGCCGGCGCTGCGCAACGCCTCAGCGATCACCTCGAGCGTGCGACGGACCGGGAAGCCACGATAGACGCCCAGGCTGACGATCAATGCGGTGACCGCGGCGAGCGCCGCCGACTCGGTGATCGTCATGAACCCGCCATAGATACCGACCATCACCACGAACGGCACCGCCAACGCCGGCAACGCTCGCCACGTGACATACAGCCTCTGCCGGAACGGCATCGGCGGCTCGGCAGGAAAGTCCTTCCACCGCGCATACCACAGGACCCAAACGAAGAAGGCGCCAGCCTGCAGCAGCCCAGGCAGAATGCCCGCGAGAAACAGCCGCGGCACCGACTGCTCGGTGACGATCCCGTAGAGAATCAGTGCGAGCGATGGCGGGATCACCACGCCGATGGTGCCGGACGCGCCCAGCACACCCAAGGCAAAGCCGCGCGGATATCCCCGCTCCAGCATCGCCGGCAGCAGGATCGTGCCCATGGCGAGCGCAGTTGCGACCGACGATCCGCAGATGGCGGCGAACAATGCGCATGACACCACCGCGACCAGACCGAGTGAGCCCTTGATACCGCCCAACCACGCCGTCGAGAGATCCACCAATGCCTGCGCCACACCGCCCCGACGCATGAACGCCGCCGCCATGACGAACAGCGGCAACGCCATCAGCGTGGTGGAGTTGAGCTGGTCGATCATGTTCTGCGCCACGCCGACCATCGGCTGGCCGGTTACGTAGAACAGCACCGCCGCGCAGGTTCCAAGTACAAGGAAGATCGGCATGCCCGCGGCGAGCAGACCGAAGAACATCAGCAGGAAGCCGAACGTCGCCATCTAACGCGGCGGCGGCACGGCAAGATCGGCCGGCGCCTCGTGCTCGATCGTGTGGCCGATGGTCATGATTCTGGGATCGAAGACGAAGAGATAGCGGAACAGCCGCGCGCAATAGCGGACCAGCATCAGGCCGCCGCCGACCGGCAACGCCGTGTAATAGATCCAGATCGGGAACTGCAGATCGGAAGAACTGCGCTGGTCGAACAATACGGCCGTATCCACGACGTCCCAGCCATACCAGACCATGCCTGCGGTGAAGGCGATTGCCACCAGGCAGTTGAATATCTCTACCCAGCGCTGGGTCTGCGGACGGAGCAGGCGCAACACCAGGTCAGGACGCACATGCCCGTTGGTGCGCACCAGGTCGCTGGCAACCATCATCACCGCCCATACGGCGATATAGACGATGACCTCTTCCGCCCAGGTTATGGCGTGCTCGGGACCGATGTAGCGGCCAAATACCTGTAACACTGCGATGAGGAGCGCGAAGCCACCAAGCAGCCCGACGCTGATATGCTCGGTTCGATCCCAGAAATGGCCCAGACGGCCCAGCGTTGCCCTTGCCGCCACCTCAGGCGCGGACATCCGCCATGACCAGCTCGACCAACTTGGGCGAGATGTGCGCTTCTTCGACTGCCTTTTCCTGCACCTTCACCAATTCGGTGCGCGTCGCGTCGAGGTCCGCTTGAGGCACGTCCACGAACTTGACGCCCTGCTTCTCCAGCGCTGCGCGGCCGCTTTCCTGCAGCTTCGCGGTGTTCTCGCGGTAGGCGGCAATATTGTCCTGCCACAGCTTGACCATGGTCTCCTGCAGCTTTGGCCCAACCTTCTGCCAGAACGCCTGGTTGACCATCGGCACGTAGAGCCCCATGCCCTGCTTGTCCTGCAGCGAATAGCGCAGGCCGGAATCGAACAGCTTGGCGCTGTTGGCGCTTTCGTTGCTGCTGATCAGGCCATCGAATGTTCCCTGCGACATTGCCAGCGGAACGTCGGGCCAGGCGGTCACGTTGGGAATGCCGCCGAAGAAGCGGATCCGGAACGAGTTCAGCACGCCGCCAGGACTGCGCAGTTTCATCCCTTTTAGGTCGGCGACTGAATTGATCGGCTTGCGGGTCGCAAACCAGTTATTGTAGCCCAGGTCGAACCATGGTCCGAGGATCTCAACCTTCAGTTTCCCGGTGATAACGCCGTTGACCATTTTGCCGCCCGGGCCGTCGGCGGCCTTGTGCACCACCTCGATGGGTCGACCATACAGTGCCGGAAGCTGTGAGAAGTCCGCATCGGGCACCAGGCCGGTGATCGTCCATGTGCCTGGACAAGCCATTTCCACCTGGCCCTGCACCAGTGCCTTGGTTACCTGCAGATCAGGGAACAGCGAGCCGCTCTCGAACAGCTTAGTCTTGATCTGCCCGCTGGAGGCTGCTTCCAGCTTGCCCAGGTAGTCGCGGAACGCGACGTTGCGTGGATGCGATGGCGCCGTGTCCAGTGAACATCGCAGTTCAATGGGCGCGTCGCCTCTGGCGTGCCGCAGGATGGCGAAATTCGCCAGCGCAAAAAGGGAGCTGCGCGTCAGAGCGCGCCGCGAAAAGCCTTGCGACATTAGCCGTGACCTCCAATCGTACTTGCGGAATACCGGCGGGTATGGGGACGCGGGCTGGGCGCGTCAAGGCGACGTCCGCGGCGGTTCAGGCGGCGGCAGCGCTGACGGCGGAGGACCGGAAGGCGCTATATCGGGTGGTGTCGCCCCAAGTGGCTGCTGTTGTACCGGCGCCTGAATCTCGCCGGCCGGCACCAGCCAACTGCTCAGCGCACGCCGGACCTGATATTCAAGTTCGACGTTCATCCGGTCCATCATGTCCTTCGTCATGTCATAGAGCCGACCTGACAGGTCATCCAGGTCGCCCGTATAGGTCGAGGACACGCTGGCCTGGGCGTAAGCCGCGCGGTTGGTCGGCGTATTGTAAACATCAAGCTGCACAGCGAAATTGCCCGCGATCGTATCACCCCGCCGGGTCAGCGATGCATCCTGAATGACGAAAATCGCCAGATCGGCGCTGCCGACGGCCTGCAACCGATCCTGCGCCATTGCCCGCAGGGCGGTGACGGGCGGCGCCGGATCGTACTGGCTGACATCAGGCGGCGCACCAGCAGGCACAAACCGCTGCTCGATCTGCAGTGTTGAAACGTTCAGTCGCAACGGCACCAGGTAGTCATAGCGCAGCGGAGGATACGTTCGTGCCCTTCGTTCACCACCACAGCCCGCCAGCAGCACCGGCAAGAGCAACGATTGCCGCCGGGTCAGCACGCGGGCGCACCGGTGCCGCGGACATCCTGGCGCGGGAAGCGGAAGTCGTAGTTGCAGAACTCGCACGTCATCACGATGTCGCCGTCCACAGCCATGTGATCCAGATCGTCTGGTGGGAAACCTTCCAGGATGCCGACAAGACGCTGCCTGGAACAGCGGCAACCATAGGACAGCGCACGTGCCCGGTCAGTTGCCACGCCCTCGCTGTGGAACAACCGGTACAGCAGCTGCTGTGGAGTAAGGTTGTCGTCGAGCAATTCCCGATCGGTCAAGGTCGCAGCCAGCGTCGTGGCCGTCCGCCAACTTTCCTCCTGCGCCTCCTCGTCCATCGATGGATCGATGCCACCGGCGCCGGCGATCTTCTCCAGCACGAGTGCACCGGCCCGCCAGCCATCCGGCGTCTCATCGCAGGCGAGGTACACGAAGCACCGCAACTGTTCGCTGGTGCGGAAGTAGTGCAGCGCCATTTCAGCGAGGTTGCCGCCCTCGATCGTGACGATGCCCTGGTGCCGGTGTTGATCCGGACCCTGATCAACGGTGAAGGCCAGGTAGCCGCCGCCCAGCAATTGGTCTGCCGCCGGAGAAGGATCGGTCTTCAGCAGCGCCTCGAGCTTCTGCTGCTTTGCGCGCGCGTAGCCGCGCAACGCCCCGGTATGAGTGCAGTCGGCCAGCAGCATAGGAACTGGCCCATCGCCCTTGGCCTGCAGGCTGAACGAGCCACGGAACTTCAGCGCCGTGGACAGGGCTGCCGCCAGAGCCAGCGATTGGCCGCTAAGTCGCGTCACGGCGGGATGGTTGGGATGCCGGGTCAGCAGCGCATGTGCCAGCGGGCCCAGCCGGACGAGGCGCCCGCGCACCGGTCGACGCGGCAGGTAGAACGGGGTCACGCCACGCGGCACAACAATGTCGGGCACCGGCGGACGGTCGCCGTCGAGGAACGCAGGGGTTTCGGACATCGCTCCAACATAGGCATGCCCGGCCGTGCGGGCTACCGTCCGGAAGATGTGTGACATTTCGCTCCGCCCCATGGCGCCGGAGGACGCTGCCCGGGTCGCCTCGCTGATCCGCGCCGGGTTCGCGGCCCAGTCCGTATCGACGGACCCGTTGCCTTCCGCGCTCCGCCTCACTGAGGCGGACGTCGCAGCGCATCTACGGATGGGCGGTGGGGCGGTAGCAGAGGTCGCCGGGACGTTGGTTGGTTCAGCACTCTGGACCGTGCAGAACGGCGGTCTCTATCTCGGACGCCTTGCTGTCGTGCCGTCCCGGCGTCGGCATGGCTTGGGGCGTGCGCTTGTCGCGTCGGCAGAGACGGCCGCGCGCACCGCCGGGGTTCCAGTGATCCGACTCAGCACGCGGCTCGTGCTGCTGGACAACCGCCGGCTGTTTGCCGCCTGCGGTTTCGTCGAGACGACGCGCGAGGCGCACCCGGGCTACACCGAACCCACCTTCGTGAACATGGAGAAGCGACTGTCATGGGCGCCAGGCCCTGGTTGATCCTCGCGGCGATCGCGCTCGCCCGGGCAGGCTTTGGCTACCAGTATCAGACCGTCGCGTCGCTTGGCCCCGAGCTGATTCAGCGGTTCCGGCTCGACTATGCCGACCTTGGCACGTTGATCGGCACCTTCATGCTGCTGGGCGCCTTCCTTGCACTGCCGCTAGGGCTGCTGGCGCGCAGGATCGGCGACCGGCTGGTGCTTGGTGTCGGGATCGGTCTGATGGTGGTGGGCCCGGTCATCAGTGCCGCAGCAGTCGATGCGGCTGGTATCGGACTGGGTCGAAGCATTGCTGGCGCCGGTGCGGTGGCAATGATCGTGCTGCAGAACAAAGTCATTGCCGACCGGTTCTCCGGTCGTCGCTTCATGTGGGCGATCAGCGTTTCGGTCGCCGCCTACCCGATCGGCGTCGGTCTCGCTCAGCTGGTGCTGCCTCCGTTAGTACGTGGCCTTGGCTGGCAGGCAGCATTTCTGTCGAACGCTGTGCCGATGGCCGTGACGCTTGTGCTGCTCATGGCGAGCTTCCACCCGCCTCCTGGTGCCGTATCGCCATCGCGAGAGTCATCCTGGCCGAGTGGTCGCGAGTGTCTGCTGCTGGTGATCGCTGGACTTATCTGGACGGCCTACACCGCCGGCTATTCCGGCTATACGGGCTATGTGCCGTCGCTGATGGCAGCACGGGGCGAGGGTCTTGTGCTGACCGGTGTCGTGCTGACAATCGCCACCTGGGGTAACGTCCCGGCAACGCTGCTCGGCGCCGGTCTGGTCTCGCGCTTCGGCGGATTCCGGATCTTTCTCACGGGAACCGCCGCGCTGGTGATCGGGATGGTCGCCGCGGCTCTGCTCGACCTGCCGATCACGTGCGCGGTGATGATCGGCGTCATCGGCTCCTTCCACCCGGGCGTCATCATGGCGGTTGGCACGCTGTCGGCGAAGCCGGAGAACCGCGCCTTCGGGATGGGACTGTTCTATACGATGTACTATGCCGGCGGTGCAGTGGTGCCGGCGTTGTGCGGGTGGGCTGCCGACTTGGTCGGCGGGCCGGAAGGGGCGTTGCTCGCCGGGGCCGTCGTGTCGGCTCTCGCTGTGCCGTTGTACCTGCTGCATCGACGCTTGGCTGCGCACGAACTCATGCTTGCGAGAGCTTAGCCTGGCCTGACCGCGGCGCGGTTTGTCGTTCCCTCACATATGCCCAGGCCAGCGCTGTCAGACTGACCACCGATAGCATCGCGGCAACCGCATGCCCCGCTTCCCACTGCGCGCGATAGGATGTCCAGTCGGATGGCAGGCTGGCCGGTGTCCACGACGCAACTGCGACGTTGACTGGTTGATTGAGGAGAAAGAAGACGACGAGCATGCCCACATAGCCGGCAGTGGCCAGCAAGGTCACTGCGAGGACGAGGCCCGATCGCCACCGTAAGTAAACCAGCCAGCTGCTCGTGAGCAACGCGCCGATTTCAGTCGGGCCCCCTAGAGACGGGCCCCAGCCGCGATACAGCTGCTGCTGAACAGCAAGCCAAAGCTCGGCGTTCAGGCGAAGCTTGTTGGGCAGTTCGAGAACGTGCGCCATAGGCGCCAGGACGACGAGCACGGCGAACACGAGGCTGATGCGGCTGATCCAGATCATCATTGCGCTCCTCGCTGGATCCACACGGTTGGTCTGAAGGACGAAGGCCAATCGGCAACGCGTCAGTCGGTCAAGCGGTTTCCACATGTTGGACGGGGAAGGGCTGCAATTACCCGCGGCCAACAGGCGCGTTCAACGGCGCTGTTCGTTCACGAGTGCTTCGGCTTGATCCAAATCCATCGCCAGTGCCTGGCGCGCGACGGACCCGGTGAACCCTGCACGCGCCAACACTCCCAACTCGCGCCGTCTGCCGGCATCGTCGGGGGTCTGCCCTTGGCGAAATGGTCCGATTCGACGCTTGCGCGCGAGCACCAAGGCTGCTGCAAGTTCGCTCTCCTCCGAGGCTGGCATGGCGATGGCGGCAGTCTCCGGATCGACGCCTTTCGCCGCGAGATAGGCCGACACGGCGCGCCGCGAACGTCCTGCCCGGGTAAGACTGCGGGCGCGACTTTCCGCATAGGCGGCGTCGTTCACCGCGCCGACAGCGGCCAGGCGCGCCACAACTTCCCGCACCGCGTTTCGTGCCGCGGCCGCCTGCGCGGCAACAGCCTCTGCATCGGCCGCGTTCTGTTGGGCCAGACGCTTCCAGCGATCCACGCGCCGTTCCAGCACGTTGCGTAGCCCTGCCTGGGTGGCGGCGTAGCGGGCCAGGTAGGCGAGCGCCGCATCATGTAGACTCGCCTCATCCGGCGCCGGGCCTGCAGAGCGAGAACAAACCATCCAGCCAAGATGGCACATTGCCCGCGCGCCGGCACCCGCCTGGATGACCGGCAGTAATTGTGGCAGACGACTGGCGCGCCGATTTCCAGCGGGAGATTTGCGCCGCCTACGGTTTATCGCCTGCCTGATTTTTGTAATCCGCCCTCCGCTGAACGACTTCGGCATGACAACGCTGTGCCCGAGCACGTCCAGATCACCGAAGGGCGGCGTTGTCGCAGTCGCCTGGTTTCCATCAACGAGGACGCATGAAACTAGATAGAATTCTTATGGCTAGCGCCGCTGCGGTGGGCATCCCATGGGGCTCTTACGCCGCCTATTGCGGCCTGCTGATCTGGAGCGGCAACCAAAACATGGTTGCCAGCGGGCAACTTTGCCGCTCGGCTCTATTGAACGGGCAGGAGTTTGGCGAAGAGATTGAGGCGCATCACATCCGTACGGTTCATGACGATGTTGGGATATCAACCCAGGAACTCGTCGGGCCGGAGAGGATCGAACAAATACCTGCCGTGCTGCGCGACACGCCGAAGCCGGTCCTCGTGGTGCCGTGATGGATTTGCTCAGCACCATCCTACTCGGCGTGATCGAGGGCATCACGGAGTTCCTGCCAATTTCCAGTACCGGCCATCTGCTGATCGCCGAGCATTGGCTCGGCGAGCGCTCCGAAATCTTCAACGTCGTCATCCAGTCCGGTGCGATTCTGGCCGTGACGATCATCTACTGGCGGCATCTGGTGCAGCTTGCCACAGGCTGGCGGCAGCAGGAAAACCGCGCCTATATCGGCAAGCTGCTGCTTGCCTTCCTGATTACCGGTGTCCTAGGGCTAGCGGCAAAAAAGCTGGGCTTCCAGCTGCCTGATACGCTGGCTCCGGTCGCGTGGGCACTCATCATCGGCGGTTTTTGGATCATCGCGGCGGAAGTCTTCGCCGCCCGGCAGCAAGAACGCACGGCGGTGACGTGGCCCGTAGCGGTCGCAGTCGGGTTGGCCCAGATCGTCGCTGGGATTTTCCCGGGCACTTCACGGTCAGGAGCAACCATCTTCGCCGCCATGCTAACCGGCACCGGCAACCGCGCCGCGGCCACTGAATTTTCGTTCCTTGTCGGCATACCGACGATGTATGCCGCCAGCACGTATGAGCTTTACAGGGGATGGAAGCAGGGAAGCGCTCACGAGAACTGGCTAGAACTAGGTGTGGCCTTCGCCGTCGCGGCGGTAACGGCCTTCATCGCGGTGAGATGGCTGCTTCAATACATTCAGTCCCATCGCTTCACCCCCTTTGCCGTGTATCGCATTTTCCTTGGCGCTGCTCTTCTAACCGCTGCGGCGCTTGGCTGGACAGGATGAACCTCTGAGCCGTTCATTCGCGTTCCTCGGATGAGGCTGGAAGTTCCGACAATCTGTTGGCGAAGCCGGCGATAAGATTTTCGCTGGATGTAATCTACATCACGCATCTAGGTCGCTTCCCCAAGCTAATTTCCGCTGTGGACACATAGTGAGTTAACGCCGTCCACGATCCGGCGAACGCCGCACAAAGTGCGCCTGGCGAAACCGATGGAGACGCAGATATGAAACGCTTTCTTTTGACTGTCCCTTTCACCATGATCTTCGCCAACCTAACGCTGGCGCAGAACGCACCAACTACGACGACGGGTGGCGGTCCTGATCTGACCGTCCAAAGTACTAATGGCACCGGAACACTTAAGGATACCACATCGCATACTACGCTCGGCAATGGCGTGGTGGTTTCGACGTCAACCGGCAAAGACGGCAAACCGAACGGCGGTGTCGGTAGCGGTGGTAGCGGCACAAATGGTGGATCCGCTTCAACACCTCCAGCTACTCGGTGATGGCCGCGCGCAGTGCAAACGGGGTCCATGTCGCTCTATGAGGCGGTTCGAAAGCGGTTGCCTAGGACCCGGGGCGAACGTTCTTGACGGTGGGCGTCGCGGCCAGGTCACTATCTCGGTTAGCTGCCGCTACAGATGCTTGAGCGACCCGCTCTCACTGCCGCTTCGTTCTCAGCACGAACCAGCAGGCCACTCAGTTCAAGTTTAGTCCGCCAGCGACGGCGCGCTCACCGCCCGCCGATGTCCATGCCCGGACGTCATCGGGTGTCTGGTCTTTGACGGTGCGTCCGACTTCGTAGAGACAATGGCACACACACCGACGACGATCACCCCGGTCGCGATCACCATGCGCCAGCTGATCTGTTCGCCATACAGCAACCAGCCAAGTGTCATCGCCACGATCGGGTTCACGTATGAAAAGGTGGTGGCAATTGAAGGTGCTACTGTTTGGGAAAGATAGCCGAAGGCGGTGAACCCGCCGACCGCGATGATGATGAACCAGGCGAACCCCATCCAGGAGACGGGCGTGACTTCTGCGAGATCAAGCCGTCCCCAATCACCCAGGACAGTGGCTACCGTGAACAGTACTGCGCCGCCCGTCACCAGTTCGAGACCAGCGGCGAGGCGTGGCTCCTCCGGCAGCCCCAGCCGAGGTGCCAGTTCAGCACCGGCTGCCCAGGCTATCTGACTCCCGCAGATGATCGACACGCCGAAAACGTCGAACCCCGATCCCGGCCGTAGCAGCAGCCCGATGCCCGCGAACCCAATGATCAGGCCCGCAACAGCCCTCATGGGCAGTTTCTCGCTAAAGAAAACGTATCCTATGACTGCAGCAATAAGCGGGAGCAACGCCGACAGAACTCCAGCTACGCCCGACGGTACCGTGAGCTGCCCGTAGGTACCGCCGCCCGCTCCGCACGCCAAGATCAGGACCCCGATGGTGGCGCTGCCGCGCCATTCGCGCCAGCTCGGGCGCGCGGTGCCGTCTGCAAGTGCCCAAGTGATCAGGATAACACCCGCAATCAGACCCCGGCAGGCAACCATCAGGAAGGGCGGCAAACTCTTGATCCCCGCCGCCGCGGCAGCTGGGCCTGATCCGAAGAAAAAATAGGTTGCCGCCAGCGCTGCGGCGACCCGCCAATCAAATAGACGAAGCAAGTAGGCCACTTGGTGCCTAGGTTGGGACCCCCCCTTCCAGGCGCTCGGCAAGCCGGCTTGCGATCTCGTCGCCGCGGTAAATGTCCCTGACATTGGAGTGCAATGCGGCCGCGTCAGTGGATCGTCCCAGCGCCTTCGCGTACGCGGCGGCAGTGCCGAAGCCGGCCAACCCGTAGTGCGACATGCGCTGATATTGAGCGATGATCAGCAGATCGTTCAAAACCCCGGTGCCGATCGCCTCTTCGAGACTGTGCATCCGCGCCTCGCGGACCAGCCCGTCCATGGCGCGGCAATGTTCCTTGCTTACGTCGCCGCCCGCTGCATGGAGCAAGGATCCGAGCGTTGCAGTGTGCTCGGCAATTCGACCGGCTGACTTACTTAGAGTCTCCTTCAATCCGGCGTCGTGGGCTTTGGAGATCAAGTCTTTGACCACGGCATACATCTGGTCGTTGGCTGACCAGAGATCACGCAGTTCGTCCACATACACGTCCATCAGGCTTTGCGGTGCTGGCATGGGAGCCTCCTTTGCAGCTAGAGCAACTGCAGACCACCGTCACCCGTTCCCGCTGACCTGATCAGGAGAATGTTTCCTGAGCCAAGAGCTGATGCACAGGAGCCCGACCTGGATCGAGCGCAGTAAGTTCTGGGGAAAAGCCTCCTGAGAGTCTGACTACGGGCTGTCTTGTCCCTCTGATCCCTCTAGAACCACCCAGCTGGCGAGCTTCCTCAACTACGCAGACAACGCCATGGCGGAGGCTTGGCTCCGCCATGTTCGAAGCCTAGCGGCTAGTCATCGACTGGTATTGGAACCGCTATTCATGCCGTTCCGACTTACGCCGGAAGGCCCTTGTGTGTTCGGGTTAGTGCCCGCCGGGTCGGCGTAGGAACGGGGCCTGCTCTGAGCGCCCATCGTGTTCGCGCCAAGGCTGCCAGACGCGGGCGGCTGGCCCGAGAAGTTGCTGGACAGGCTACCGCCGGGACCCGAAGCGCTCCCTGTTGTGCCGGATGGGCTACCGGCTGTGCTCGGAGAGCTACCGCCGGCGGCGGTTGGCGCCGTGGATGCATGGCCCGTTCCGCCACCAACAGAACTAGCAGCCCCACCACCACCAGCAGCTCCACCACTTGCGCCGCCCCCTGAACCTCCACCTCCGCCGCCGCCTCCCTGGGCGAAGGCCAGCGACGCCGGACCTGCGATCAACGTTGCCGCCAGGGCGGCGTATCGAATGGTCTTGAACATGAGGTCGTTCCTTGCCGTACAATTCCGAAAACGGCGGTGACCTCGATCCGTCCCGTCGCTCACGCCAATACGATAAGCGACTTGGCGGCAAGAGCGACAAGGCATCTCATATCTCGGCTGGAGCGTTGCACGAACGAAAATATCCTGCGTGGCAGGGGCCAAAACATGCCGGGTCCTGCTCGTCTCGCGTCGGTCACGCGATGTGTTGAAACTTTGATGATGACCTGGCGTTTGGCCGCCAGACCAGCAAAAGGAGATGCTAGGTGTCAGACGTTGCGGCCAATGAAACACGCGACCTCATCTCGTCGGACAAGGTTGAAGGCACTTCAGTTTATGACAGAAATGGCAACAAACTGGGAACCGTCTCGAACGTCATGCTAGACAAACGGTCCGGGCAAGTAGCCTATGCTGTGTTGTCCTTTGGCGGGTTTCTCGGCATGGGGTCGCGCTATCATCCTCTGCCGTGGGATCAGCTGACCTACGATACCAATCAGAGCGGTTATGTAGTCGACCTCACCCAGCAGCAACTCGAAGGCGCGCCCACCTTCTCAGCTTCGGAAGAGGCGCGCTGGGGAGACCCTGCTTACGGTCGGAAGATCGACGCGTATTATTCATCAGTGGAAGGCAGATCGCCGGCGGAAGGAAAGCGCTGACCTTCGGTTTTGGAGGGGGCCGATCTTGGCTCCCTCGCACGCGACCGGCGCGGCTGTGGTCGGCATGACGTCATCCAGATCGGCATCAGTGCACCCGATCGACCGCCCTGCGCAGTGGGACAGCCACCGAGCGCCGGCTGAACTTCAGGTCACCGCGGCTCATTGCCGCGTTACAAGCTGCGCTCCTTGCATCAGAGTTGATGCGGCCTGTGCGATGATCCGCTCGATGATCTCCGCTGCAGTGGGGATATCTTTGACCAGGTCGATGCCCTCGCCTGCCCAGACGACGCGCGTGGCGAAATCATCCGGAGCCGTGGCCAGATAAGCCTCCTCCTGCCGCTTCTGATCGACCGCCAACGCATCCTCCCGACCGTTCCAGCGCGCCGAGAATGCGTTTCGCAACGCACGACCGGGATAAATCGCCGGCCATGGTGCGCCGCGCACAACATCGAATACCCGCGTTTGCTCGGTCTGGTCACCGCCGGCCGCCAGAGTCGTAGCTTTCATCGCCTGATCCCAAAGCGACTCGCGTGAGGCGGTGAAGCGGGTCCCCATTGAGACGCCGGCCGCACCTAGGGCAAGTGCAGCAGCGAGGCCGCGCCCGTCGGCGATACCGCCGGCAGCGACAACAGGAATCGGCGCAACGGCATCAACCGCAGCTGGCACCAACCCCATCGTGCCTCGCGTCATCGCCGAGTGCCCACCAGCATCCCGCCCCTGGGCGATGATTATATCGGCGCCTGCCGCCGCCGCTTCCTTGGCCTGTGCAAGCGTCTGCACCTGGCAAATGATCTTGCAGCCGGCCTCGCGGATGCGACCGGTAAAGGGGGTGGGATCACCAAACGATAACATCACCGCCGCCGGTTTCGCGTCGAGCGCCACATTTAACGCCGAAGGATTCTTCTCGAGCGCCCAAAGAATAAAACCAATGCCGACCCGAGTATTGCCAGCTTCAGTCAGCTCCCTCCTGATCGCGTCGGCATCAGCATATCCGGATCCCACCAGACCGAGACCACCGGCATTGGTGACGGCTGCCGCGAGACGACCCCCGGCGGCCGAACCCATCGGCGCGAGCAAGATCGGATGCTGGATGCCGAGCAGACGCGTCAGTGCGGTTTCGATGATGGCCACGCAAAACCTCTCAGTCATTCGACGGGGCGAAGTGCGGGCGCCGCTTTGGCGCGCCACGAGATACGGCCTACGGTGTATTGCAGCGCATTACGGGCGTTCCGGCAAACGGCGCTCATACAAAGCCCCGGTGAAGCCCCAACCCGCTTAGCGAGCTGACATGCTGGAAAGCGCTCCGGTCACACACCTGACCGCATTTGGTGGAGCCAAGGGGAGTCGAACCCCTGACCTCCTGAATGCCATTCAGGCGCTCTCCCAACTGAGCTATGGCCCCGGCCACGAGGAGCCGCGCATATAGCGCCCGCTCTCCTGACTGATCAAGGGTCAGCGATGATCGAGGTCCTGCACACGCCGAGCAAGGAACGCGCGGTCACAACCAACGCCTGGGCGTTTATGCACTGGCTGCGCATGGTGCAGCAGGTCCAAGTGACCGATTGGGGCGCACTGCAGCGCTGGTCGGCCAGTGATCCCACTGCATTCGCCGCGAATATCGCTGAGTACGCCGGTTTGGCAGTGTCGCCTCTACGCCTCGCACGCCATGCCGGCCCACAGGAGGGGCTGGTCGTGCGGCAACGTCAGGCGGCCCGGTTCGTTCTCACGCGGCAGGAATGCCTGGCCCCCACGCCGCACCTGAGACCCGATATCGCCACGTTCCTCGCACGCGACTGGCCAGCTCATGCCCTTGTCAGACCGGTCGCCGAACTGCTGCTGCACACCGACGTACGGCCGGACGACCGGCTCCTCGTCAGCGGAAACCCGTGGCCGTGGATCGCCTCATTGTTGGAGGGAACCACGGTCATCGTCGCGTCATCCAGCGATCTGCTGGGCACCGCCGAGGCGGAGCGCGCCACAATCCTGGTAGGGTCGGCAGGCATCCTCGCCAACACCGCGTTCCCGCGACCCGGACGCCGACATCAACTCGGCGATCTGCGCACAATCATCGCCACCGGTGGGCCGCTCTCGCCGGAAGGGCGGCGACGCATCTATACCTGGGTCAAGGCCGATGTGATGCTGCTTGCCCGCTCCGGCGATACGTTGTGGGGCAATCCGCTGGAACCGGTGTTGGCCCGCCCGATCGGCACGCCGGCCTTCTTTACGCCGCCTGCCGCAACTCCGGCGCGAGGCTGAACCCAGCCTCGGTTTTGGAGCGGATTTCTTCCACCGTCACCTCCGGCGCAATGTCCACCAGGCGCAATCCGCCTTCACCTACTTCGAACACACCAAGATCGGTGATGACCAGGTTCACCACACCCGCTCCCGTCAGCGGCAGCGTGCAACGCTTCAGCAGCTTGGGCTTGCCTCCGGCCGTGTGCTCCATCAGCACCACCACGCGCTTGACTCCAGCGACCAGATCCATCGCCCCGCCCATCCCCTTCACCATCTTGCCGGGGATCATCCAGTTGGCCAGGTCACCATTCTCCGCGACCTGAAGCGCCCCCAGAATCGAGATGTCGATATGGCCGCCGCGCACCATGGCGAAGCTGGCGGCACTGTCGAAGAAGCTGGTGGTGGGAAGTTCGGTGACAGTCTGCTTGCCGGCGTTGATCAGGTCGGCGTCTTCCTCGCCCTCGAACGGGAACGGGCCCATCCCCAGCATGCCATTCTCCGAGTGCAGCTGAATCGAGATGCCGTCCGGGATATGATTCGCCACCAGCGTCGGAATGCCGATGCCGAGGTTCACATAGAACCCGTCACGAAGCTCGCGTGCCGCGCGTGCCGCCATCTGATCGCGCGTCCAGGCCATCGCTCTCTCCTCAGTACCGCTTGCGCACGGTGCGCTGCTCGATCCGCTTGTCGACGGTCTCCAACGGGACGATCCGATCGATAAAAATACCCGCAGTCACGATATGGTCAGGATCGATGGTGCCGTTCGGCACAAGATCCTCCACCTCGACGATCGTCATGTCCCCTGCTGTCGCCATGATCGGATTAAAGTTCCGCGCGGTCTTTCGGTAGATCAGGTTGCCCTCGTGATCCGCCTTCCATGCATGGATCACCGCGAGATCGGCTCGCAGGCCGCGTTCAAGCACATAGGTGCGGCCGTCGAACTGCTTGGTCTCCTTACCTTCGGCAATCTGCGTCCCCGCGCCAGTAGCGGTGTAGAACCCAGGAATACCGGCGCCGCCCGCGCGAATGCGTTCGGCGAGCGTGCCCTGCGGGTTGAACTCGATCTCCAATTCACCGGCCAAGTACTGCTGAGCGAAGGTCGCGTTCTCGCCGACATAGGAGCTGATCATCTTGCGCACCTGCCGCGTTTGCAGCAGCAGGCCAAGTCCGACATCGTCGATCCCGGCATTGTTCGAGACAATGGTCAGATCCTTCGCCCCGCTGCCGCGGATGGCCTCGATCAACGCAGTTGGAATTCCGCACAGCCCGAAGCCGCCCGACATGATTGTCATGCCGTCGCGCAGCAGCCCCGCGAGAGCGGCCTGTGCATCGGAATACACCTTGTTGACAGCCATGCCTGACCAAACCTCCTGCCCGCGCACCGTGCCATCGGCCCGGCAGACGAAGCAAGAGGGCCTAGACCCGGATGGGCGCAGGCAGATGCGCCATCCGCCTCTGGCTCATCGCTTCATCGCGTGATTCAGATCTTCGGAGTTTCCGCCTTCGATCATCGCGCCCTACCCCCGGCTCAATTCGGCACGGATCTCTTCCGCAAGCGCCGGGTTGGCGCGCCGGATCTGGCTGGCGCGCAAGTAGTCCGCCAAGCCCGATCGCCTTTGGGCCCACCAATCTTCGAGGAACAGCAGATCGGCCGCCATTGTCTCGTCACGGACCGTTCGCAACGCGCGGCGCAATGCTTCAGTACGCGGACCGACCTGTTCGTCACTATCGGTTAGCATGACGGTCCCTCAAGGGGTCGTGGCGCACGAAGCATTAAGTAACCGGAAGGCCGCCCTGCCAGTGCTACAAAGGGCGCAGGGCGGTTAATTAATTGTGTGTGGATAAGGTGGAATTGAGCACAATCTTGCGCGTAGCGTCACCATACTGAAACGACGGCGGTCACGAGCGTAGATGACAGGCAACCCAATGGCTCGGGCGGAGTTCCCGCAACTCGGGTCTTTGTGCGCTGCACAAGGGCAATTCGCGGATTGGGCAGCGGGTGTGGAAATGACACCCTGTGGGCGGGCGGATCGGGTTGGGCACATCGCCCTGCAGCCGGATCCGCTGACGCTTCATTGTCGGGTCAGGAATTGGCACGGCTGACAGCAGCGCTTCGGTGTACGGATGCAGCGGAGTATCGTACAGCGCGCGGGCCGGCGCGATCTCGACAATGCGTCCGAGATACATGACTGCAACGCGTGTGCTGATGTGCTCCACCACGGAAAGATCGTGGGCAATGAACAGATAAGTTAGACTGAGTTGCTCCTGCAGGTCCTCCAGCAGGTTGATCACCTGCGCCTGGATCGAAACGTCAAGGGCCGAGACCGGCTCGTCACAAACAATTAGCTTGGGGGACACCGCAAGCGCTCGCGCGATGCCGATGCGCTGGCGCTGGCCACCGGAGAACTCGTGCGGATAGCGCCGCATATGATCGGCGTTCAGCCCGACGGTCTCCAGCAGTTCGACGACGCGAGCCTCATACGCCTGGCGGTCCTTTGCCAGGCCGTGAATGGTAAGCGCCTCACCGATGATGGCACCAACCGTCATGCGCGGATTGAGCGACGCATACGGATCCTGAAAGATGATCTGCATGTCACGACGCAGTGCAGCAAGCTCGCTGTGATCGAACTCGACCACGTTGCGTCCCTCGAACCAGATTTCTCCGGCCGTCGGCTCGATGAGCCGCAAAATGCATCGGCCGGTCGTCGACTTGCCACAGCCTGATTCGCCGACGAGACCAAGCGTCTCGCCGGCGCCGATCTCGAAGCTGACGTGATCGACGGCGTGTACCTCGTCCACAGTGCGACGCAGCACCCCACCCTTGACCGGGAAGTTCTTCACCAGCTGACTGACGCGCAGCAATGGCTCAGTCATCGTCTGGCTCAATACAGCACGCAGGCCACCTTGTGGCCTGCCTCCACTGTCCGAAGCTCCGGCACGGCGGATGTACATGACGCCGAGGCGAACTTGCAGCGCGGCGCGAAGCGACAGCCCGGCGGTGGGTCGATCAGGGCCGGTACCACTCCAGAGATTGCTTCAAGGCGCGTTCGTTTGCCCGCATCCTTATCCATGCGCGGGATCGAGCGAATCAGACCCTGTGTGTAAGGGTGCAGGGGGCTGGCAAACAGACGCTCGACCGTCGCCTCCTCAACCACCCTGCCCGCATACATCACCACGACGCGCTGCGTCGTCTCGGCCACCACGCCCATCGCGTGGGTGATCAGCATGATCGCCATGCCGAGACGCGACTTCATCTCGGTGAGCAGGTCGAGAATTTGTGCCTGGATGGTGACATCCAGAGCCGTGGTCGGCTCATCGGCAATCAGCAGCTTGGGATTGCATGACAGCGCCATCGCAATCATCACCCGCTGGCGCATACCGCCAGAGAACTGATGCGGATAGTCGCGCACCCGCCGCTCCGGTGTGGGGATGTGCACCAGGCGCAGCATCTCGACGGCGCGATCCATCGCCTCTCGCCGGCTCAGGCCTTCGTGCAGACGGATCGTTTCGGCGATCTGCTCGCCCACGGTATAGACCGGGTTCAGCGACGTCATCGGCTCCTGGAAGATGATCGCGATCTCCTTGGCCCGGATTTGCCGCATGTCGTCGGCGTTCAACGGCACGAGGTCGCGGCCCTGCCAAAGGATGCGGCCGGCGGCGATCCGGCCCGGCGGCATCTGGATCAGCTTCAGCACCGTCATGGCAGTCACGGTCTTGCCACAGCCCGACTCGCCGACGACGCCGAGAGTCTCGCCGCGGTCGATGGCAAGGTCCACACCATCGACTGCACGCACCATGCCATCGTCGGTCTGAAAGTGGGTCTTCAGACCCTGGATCTCGAGCAGCCGCTCAGCCATGCGTCAGATGACGCGACGCGGATCAAGCGCATCGCGCAACCCGTCGCCGATGAAACTGATCGAGAGTACTGCAAGGAAGATCGCGCCCCCTGGAAACAAAGCCCAGTGCGGTGCGACGTCGAGATTATCCTTGGCGTCGAACAGCAGACGCCCCCAGGAGGGGATGTCCGGCGGGAAGCCAAGCCCGAGGAAAGAGAGGGTAGATTCGGTGATGATCGCTGCAGCCACATCGATCGTAGCCGCCACGATGACCGGACCAAGTGCATTCGGCAGAATGTGTCGAACCACGACACGCGACGTCGAGGCACCGAGCGCGCGCGCCGCCTCGACGAATTCCTTCTCGCGCAGAGCGAAGAACTGTGCGCGTACCAGTCTGGCGGCGACCATCCAGCGAAAGGCACCGATCGCGACGACGATCAGCACGAAGGTTCCCGCCTCAGCACCGATCGCCGCCTTCATCGGATCGCGAAACAGATAGAGCAACAACAGCAAAACCGGCAGCGGCGGGAGCGACAGGAAGAGATCGGTCAACCACATCAGGCCGGCATCGATGCTGCCGCGCGAAATGCCGGCAAGCGAACCCAGGATGGTGCCGACGGCGATCGAGACCATCATGGCCGCGAGGCCGACCGACAGCGAAATGCGCCCGCCGTACAGCATGCGCGCCAACAGGTCCTGACCGAGATCGTCGGTGCCGAGCGGATGCGCCCAGTTCGGGGTTTGCAGTTGTGCGCTGAAGTCGATCTCGTTGATCTGCACCCGCCAGACGTACGGTCCGAACGCGACCGCCAATATCATGGCCAAAAGCACAACGGCGCTTGCCATCGCCAGCCGATGCCGACGGAATCGCCGCCATGCCTCGGTCCACGGCGTCGTGCTGCGCGCGCGGGCCTGGGGCCGGGCGGCAACGGCGCCGACGTCAACGGTAGGAGATGCGGGGGTCGAGCCAGCCATACAGCAAGTCCGCGATCAGGTTGCACAGGATTACCAGACAGGCGAACACGAAGGTCACGCCCATGACCACCGGCGTGTCATTCGCCAGAATCGCATTGATCAGCAATGAGCCGATACCAGGCACGCGAAAGATCTGCTCGGTCACGATCGCGCCGCCGAACACGACCGGCATTTGCAGTGCAACAAGCGTCACCACTGGGATCAGCGCATTGCGCACGATATGCTTCAAAATCACAGCGCGTTCCGGCAGCCCTTTGGACCGTGCGGTGGTGACGTATTCCAATCGGACCACGTCCAGCACGGCGGAGCGAACGAAACGCGTCCATGTCGCGCCTTGAAACAAGCCGAGTACCAGGATCGGCATGAGCGACTGTTTGAACTGTTCCCACCACCACGCCAGCCCGGTTGCCTGAATGTCCGCGCGAAACACAAAGGGTAACCAGTTCAGTTCGACGCTGAACACCAGGATCAGTACAATGCCGGTGAAGAACGTCGGTAATGAAAAGCCGATCAGCGCAAAGGTGCTGGCGATCTGGTCGAAGATCGAATAGGGCCGCGTCGCCGCGAAAACACCCACCGGGAGCGCGACCAGCAGAGCCAGCACCTGCGAGGCACCGATCACCGCGAGCGTCGTCGGCAGCCGCTGCAGGATCAGCGTATCGACATTGACACGGCTGACAAACGAGAAGCCCCAGTCACCCTGCAGCATGGCGCTGAGCCAATGCAGGTAGCGGATAGGTATCGGATCATCCAGGCCGAACTTGGTCCGCAATGCCGCCTGCACCGATGGCGGAATCGCCGGATTGGTGGCGAGCTCGCCGAACGGATCGCCCGGTGCAAGCGCAAGAATCGTGAACAGCACGACGCTGATGCCGAGCAGGCTCGGGACCGCGATCAGCAGGCGGCGGATGAGATAGCGACTCACCTACGCTCGCGCTGTCAGATGTCGCGATACCACTCAGCGAGTGCATAGGTGTTGTTGTCCCAGCCGCTGATCGGCGCGCGAAGGTTCTTCGCCGCCGCGGTCACGACCGGCCGGGTAACTACCGGGATCACCACCACGTTCTTGATCACTAGGTCGTTCATGGCGATGAACAACGCCGCACGCTTGACTGGATTGAGCTCCTTGTCGGCCTGCTCGAACAGCTTGTCGAACTCGGCATTCTGCCAGCGGGTTATGTTACGGCCCTGGAATTTGTTCGCCTTGCTGGCCACTTCGCCCGACAGGTAGCTGCGCATGAACACGCCAGGGTCCGGCTGCCCCATCGTCGTGGTGTACATCTGGAGGTCGGCCACGAAATGCGGATAGGTATCCGGGTTGGCGACGTCCGACGAGAAGAACACCGACGCGGTGACCGACTTGATCTCGATCGAGATGCCCGCCTTCTGGCAGGCCTGCTTGACGATCTCCTGGGTCTTCTGACGCGGCGCATTGATCGCGGTTTGATACAACGCGTGCAGCTTCACGCCGTTCTTCTCGCGCACGCCGTCTGAGCCCGGCTTCCAGCCTGCAGCGTCGAGCAGCTTGCTCGCCTTCTCGACGCTGAACTCATAGCGCGTATTCTTCGAAACGAACTTCTCGGGCGCGTTCACGTAGTTGGCGGTGTCTTCGCCGGTGCGGCCATAGATGAACTTGTGCACCGAGCCGCGGTCCACCAGCAGATTGAACGCCTCGCGAACCGCCGGGTCGGTGAGATACGGATGCTTCGACTTGATGCTGGAGCGCTCGCCGTCGACATCATGCCACGGATCGGTGTTGTTGAGCTGGATATGCTCAACGTTGCCTGACATGGTGACCTGGACTTTGCCCTTGCCGCTTGCCTCCAGTCGCTTGAGGATTTCGTCCTCGACCTGCAGGTTCCAGGCGAAGTCATATTCACCGGTCTGCAACACGGCGCGTGCCGCAGACACTGCATCGCCCCCGCCCTTCATCTCGATCGTGTCGAAGTAGGGCCGATTCTCCATGTGGTAGTTCGGATTGTTCTTGCCGTGCACCACGTCGCCCGGCTTGAAGTCAACGAACGTGTAAGGACCAGTGCCCACCGGCGCGAGATTGGCCGGCGCCTCCCGCGACTTCGCGCCCGCATACTGACCGAACAGGTGCTTCGGTATGATCATGCCGAAATAGCCGACGAACGCGTCCGCCCAGAACGGCGTCGGCTTGGAGAACTCCACCTTGATCGTATGGTCGTCCAACTTGACGACCTTGACGTCCTTGTAGCTGCCGATGGTCGTCGCGGCTGTCGCCGGATCGGCCGCGTATTCCCAATTGAACACACAGTCATCGGCGGTGAACGGCTGTCCGTCATGCCACTTGACGCCGCGCTTCAGCTTCCAGGTGACCGAGGTGCCTTCCTCTGACAGACCGCCATTCTCCAGGGTGGGAATCTCCGCGGCAAGAATTGGCAGCAAATTGCCGTCGGGATCCCAGGCGGCCAGCGGCTCGTAGAAGATGCGCGAGGCATCCTGATCCTTGGTGCCCGTGGCGAAATGCGGGTTCAGCAATGTCGGGGCCTGCCACCACAGGACCCGGAGCGGCCCGCCGCCGCCCCGCTTGGTAGGCTTGTAGACCGGGTTCTCGGCAGCCACCGCCACACCGGAATAAGCGAGCATCTGGGTGGCAAGGGGTGCCGTCAGACCCAGCCCGACCATCGTACGGGTGAATGCCCGACGCGACAGCTTCCCTGTCCGCACGTCCTCGATCAGGCCGCGCAGTTCCCGTTCGTTCATTGAAATAGCCTCCCAGTACGCTCGTCGCCGGATGCTAGTGCAATGCCCCGGCCAGGGAAACTATCCAACCTCAGTAGCGGTAGAGATCGTGCTTGAACGGCCCCGACGGCTGAACACCGATATATTCCGCCTGCTGTGGCGTCAGCCGCGTCAGGCTGGCACCAACCTTGGCAAGGTGCAGTGCGGCCACCTTTTCGTCCAGCGCCTTTGGCAACGTATAGACTTGGCGCTCATACTTGCCGGCCGGCGCGTTGAACAACTCGATCTGTGCCAGCACCTGGTTGGTGAAGCTTGCGCTCATGACGAAGCTCGGATGTCCCGTGGCATTACCGAGGTTCACCAGCCGACCCTCGCTCAGCACGATCAGCCGCTTGCCGTCAGGGAACACTACCTCGTCAACCTGCGGCTTTACGTTCTCCCACTTGTAGTTGCGGAGTGCCTCGATCTGAATCTCGGAATCAAAGTGGCCGATGTTGCAAACGACTGCCCGATGCTTCATCCGCCGCATGTGGTCCAGTGTAATGACGTCGACGTTCCCAGTGGCGGTCACGAAGATGTCGCCGATCGGTGCGGCATCATCCATCGTGATGACCTGGTACCCCTCCATCGCCGCCTGCAGCGCACAGATAGGGTCGATCTCGGTCACCATCACGCGGCAACCGGCATTGCGCAGGGAGGCAGCCGAACCCTTGCCGACATCGCCGAAGCCGTTCACCACTGCGACTTTGCCGGCCATCATCACGTCAGTGCCGCGGCGGATACCGTCGACCAGCGATTCCCGGCAGCCATACAGGTTGTCGAACTTCGACTTGGTCACACTGTCGTTGACGTTGATCGCCGGGGTCAGCAGCTTGCCGTCGCGGGCCATGTCACGCAGGCGATGCACACCTGTGGTCGTTTCCTCGGAAATCCCGCGCACGTCCTTCAGCATTTCGGGGTGCTTCTGGTGCATCAGCAGCGTCAGGTCGCCGCCATCGTCGAGGATCATGTTCGGCGTCCAACCATCCGGTCCGCGCACCGTCTGTTCGATGCACCACCAGAACTCGTCCTCTTCCATGCCCTTCCAGGCGAACACCGGCACACCCGCTGCAGCCGCAGCTGCAGCCGCGTGGTCCTGAGTGGAAAAAATGTTGCACGACGACCAGCGGACCGAGGCGCCCAGCGCCTGGAGGGTCTCGATCAGCACCGCGGTCTGCACCGTCATGTGCAGACAGCCGGCGATCCGGGCGCCCTTCAGCGGCTTGGACGCGCCGTACTCCTCGCGGGTCGCCATCAGGCCGGGCATTTCATCCTCGGCCATGGCGATTTCTTTTCGGCCCCACTCCGCCAGCGCGATGTCCTTCACCTTATAATCGGGGGTCGCCATGCGAGGTCACTCCTGCCTGAATGGCGGCGCTATATAAAGATATCTGCATGTTTGGCAATCGCTTCCAACCACGGCATAGGGACGGGTCATGACCGAGCGACAGCGCGTACTCCTGCTGACCGGGGCAAGCCGCGGCATCGGCCACGCCACCGTCAAGGCGTTCAGCGATGCCGGTTGGCGCGTCCTGACCATCTCCCGCCATCCGTTCGACCCCCGCTGCCCATGGGAGGGGGGTGCCAAGAATCACATCCAGATTGATCTGGCGGACATCGATCAGGTCCACGCCGAGATGCCGCGATTGCGCGACATCGTCGGCGACCGACTCGACGCACTGGTCAACAATGCGGCGATCTCCCCCAAGCACCCCGACGGCGGCAAGATCCGAGCGCTGGAGATGGCGTATGCCGACTGGCTGCACATCTTCAACGTCAACCTGTTCGCCTGCATAGCCCTGGTACAAGGGCTGCGCGCTCCATTGGAGACCGCGCGCGGTACGGTGGTGAATATGACCTCCATCGTCGGCTCGCGCGTGCACCCCTTCGCATCCGCGGCCTATGCCGCATCGAAGGCGGCGCTATGGGCGCTGACGCGCGAGCTCGCGGCCGATCTCGGTCGGGCCGGCGTGCGGGTCAACGCGGTCTCGCCCGGCGAAATCGATACCGGCATCCTGTCGCCCGGAACGGAGTCGATTGTCGACAACGATATCCCGCTGCACCGGCTGGGCAAGCCCTGGGAGGTGGCCGATCTGCTACTGTTCCTGTGCGGCGAATCCGGCAACTACATCTCGGGATCGGAAATCCACATCGATGGCGGGCAAAGGGTGTGATCTCTGCCGAGAGAGATCACGTGAGCCAGGTGGACTGGCGCGTATAGGTCTATCCCGGCGTTATCTTGCAATGATCGTGTGGCTTGACCGAGATGGTATCATCCTGTCGCGATTGGCGGGATCGGGAAACTCCATCGTCGGCCGTCCATCCGCAAGGTCGCCAAGCACGTCTATGGACGATGCACCGAACAGTTGCGTGCCGCTGGCGCAGACGACCGATAGAGACCCCGATGTCTTGCTGCCTCCACAACCAGTGACCAGCAGAGCCAGCAGCAGCAACCTCAGATGAGACATCCGACACCCGTGCGGCGGCCAGCGACGATGCGCCAGCCTATGTGTTCATCGCGTCAAAGAAATCGTTGTTGGTCTTGCTGTACTTCAGCTTGTCCAACAGGAACTCCATCGCATCCACGGTGCCCATCGGGTTCAGGATGCGGCGCAGCACCCACATCTTGGATAGCGTGCCCTTCTCGACCAGCAGCTCTTCCTTACGGGTGCCCGACTTGGTGATGTCGATCGCCGGGAATGTGCGCTTGTCCGACAGCTTGCGGTCCAGGATGATTTCAGAGTTGCCGGTGCCCTTGAACTCTTCGAAGATCACCTCGTCCATCCGGCTGCCAGTGTCGATCAGCGCAGTCGCAATGATGGTGAGCGAACCACCTTCTTCGATATTGCGCGCCGCGCCGAAGAAGCGCTTCGGCCGCTGCAGCGCGTTGGCGTCCACGCCACCGGTCAGCACCTTGCCGGACGACGGCACTACCGTGTTGTAGGCGCGCGCCAAGCGGGTGACAGAGTCGAGCAGTATCACGACGTCACGCTTGTGCTCGACCAAACGCTTGGCCTTCTCCAGCACCATCTCGGTCACCTGGACGTGACGGGTCGCGGGTTCATCGAACGTCGAGCTGATCACCTCGCCCTTCACCGAACGCGCCATGTCGGTGACCTCCTCGGGCCGCTCATCGATCAGCAGCACGATCAGGAACACCTCGGGATGATTGGAAGCGATCGCGGTAGCGATGTTCTGCATCATCACCGTCTTACCGGTGCGGGGGGGCGATACGATCAACGCGCGCTGGCCCTTGCCGATCGGGCAGATGAGATCGATGACCCGCGGCGTGTAGTCCTTGCTCGGGCCTTTGGCGACCGACTGGAAGTTCTCAACTTCCATTTTAAGCCGCTCGTCCGGATAGAGCGGCGTCAGATTATCAAAATTGATCCGATGCCGCACGGAATCCGGCGGCTCGAAGTTGATGCTGTTGACCTTCAGCAGCGCGAAGTAGCGTTCGCCATCCTTTGGTGCCCGGATCTGGCCCTCGACCGAGTCGCCCGTTCGTAAGCCGAAGCGACGGACCTGGCTCGGGCTCACATAAATATCGTCGGGGCCCGGTAGGTAGTTTGCCTCGGGGCTGCGCAGGAAACCAAAGCCATCGGGCAGTATTTCTAGCGTTCCCTCGCCGTGGATCGCCTGGTCGTTCTCGGCCAGGTTCTTAAGGATCGCGAACATCATGTCCTGCTTGCGCAGCGACGACGCGTTTTCGATCTGCAGCGATTCGGCGTAGCTGAGAAGGTCGGAGGGAGATTTAGCCTTCAGTTCGGCAAGATGCATGGACGCAGTCCGATTGGTGGTGTGGGACAGAGAAGAATGCCCGGTGTGTCGTTGCCAACCATCGCGCAGGATGGCCAGATTCGATCCCGTATGGTGGGAGATTCGAGCGGCGTTGACCGCCGCCGCACGGAGGAAGACTTGACACTAGTCAGGCCAACCGCCCCCGTCAACAGCTCAGGTGGGACGATCAGCCGGCAAAGTCAAGAGATTGCCAGGAAAGGATGCCTCAGAACGGGCGGACCACGACCATGATTACGATCACGATCATCAGCACAGTGGGAACCTCGTTGATCGCGCGGTAGAAGCGCTGCGGACGGGTATTGCGATCCTCCAAAAATTCACGCCGCCACTTGGCCAGCTCCCCGTGAAAGCCTGACAGCAGCAGCACTGCCACAATTTTCACATACCACCATCCGGCGCTCCATCGGATGATGCCCGGCGTCAGCACGAGCAATACGCCAAAGGTCCAGGTCGCGATCATCGCCGGATTGATGATTTGCCGAAGCAGCCGATGCTCCATCAGCTTGAAGCGCTCGCTCTCGACCGACCCTGCACGAACGTCGCAATGGTACACGTAGAGCCGCGGCAGATAGAGCATGCCGGCCATCCAGGCGATCAACGATATGATGTGGAACGCCTTCGTCCACGGGTAGCAATACGCCAGGAATGAGATCGTCATGTCGCCGGCTCGAGCGCCCTCGGAGTGGGACATAAGCCACAGGCTGCGGGACAGAGACGTTGCCTCGGTCCTCCAGCTCTTGCGCGGCGCACAAGCCCGGCGAGTGCAGCGATGAAGGCGGCGTCGCTGTTCTGCGCCGGCATGCGGAAGTAACCCGGAACGCCAAGTCGGTCCGCCAGACGGCGATAATCGACGTCGAGCTCCACCAAGGTTTCGGAGTGCTCCGATACGAAGGCGATCGGCACAACCAGCACCGCTGATCTGTCCTTGGCGGCACGCTCTATCTCTTGCTCGGTGCTGGGTTCGATCCATCGCTGCGGCGTGGCACGCGACTGGTAACAGATCGTCCAGTCGCATTGCCGGCCGAGGTTCCCGATCACGCGCGCGACCGTCTGCTCCACTTGCCACTGATAGGGATCGCCCGCGTCCACAATCCGCTGAGGCAGGCCATGGGCGGAAAACAAGATCCGTAGCGGGATCGCAGGATCCAGTACCGCACGCGCCTGATCCCACGCCTGACCCAGCAGGCCGGCAGTCGCAGAGACATATCCTGCGTCATTCGGATAGCAGCAGACCACCGACGTCTCGGCAACGAGACCTGCCCGCGCGGCCGCCGCACGCCACTCCGTCAGCGAACTGCCCGTGGTCGCACTTGAGTATTGCGGATAGAGCGGCAGCAGGACGACTTCATCGGGAGCCCAACCCCGCACGGCCTTGACCGTTTCGTCGCTAAGCGGGTGCCAATAGCGCATCGCTATGAAACAGCGTACTTCGAGGTCGTCAGATAGTTCAGCCTCCAACGCCGCTGCCTGCTCTTGGGTCAAACCCAGCAATGGCGAGCGGCCATTCAGGATCGCATAACTGGCGCGCGCGGGCTCCAGCCTGGCCGCGGCGATCCGGCGTGCCAGCAGTGGCCGCACGAAGAACGGCACCCGCAGAATCGCGGGGTCGTTGAACAGGTTCAGCAAGAATGGCCAGATCGCTTCCGGTCGATCAGGCCCACCCAGGTTGAAGAGAACGACAGCGACCCTAGGCCGCACGCACCTGCTCCACGAGGCTGGCAACATGCTCGGGCGGCGTTTGCGGCACGATGCCGTGGCCCAGGTTGAACACGAACCGTTGGCCCTTCGCGGCGCCCAGAATGGCGTCCGTCTCGCGCCGCAGCGCCGGGCCACCGGCGACCAATGCCAACGGGTCGAGGTTTCCTTGCATCACCGTCCGGGCTGGAATGACCTGCTTGGCAAAGCGCAACTCCATCCCGCTATCCAGCCCGACCCCGTCGATCCCGGTGGCACTCACATAGTCACCGATC
>JBKPSV010000272.1:0-20074 GCA_046735215.1 Pseudomonadota bacterium
GCGCCGCCTCGCCCGATCGGCGCGCTGCTCGGCCTGTCCGGCAGCCAGCAGCCGTTCGCCGGCACTCGCACCTATCGCTCGATCGCGCATTTGCCGCTGCAGCAGCGTGTTGCCGCTATGCGCGACCCAGACGTCAGGCGTCGGATAACCACCGAGGACCCGAACGAATTCAACACCTGGTCGCTGCTGACCCGCATCGGCTTCGAGCGGATGTTCCGCTTCACCGATCCGCTGAACTATACGCCGGCACGCGAGGATTCGGTGGCCGCGATCGCCGCGCGCGAGGGCCGGACGCCGCAGGATGTCGCGTATGACATGCTGATCAATGACGATGGCAAGGGCTTCATCTTTGCCTGCATCGTCAACTACGCGAACTACGATCTGGAACCGGTGAAGGAGATGTATGCCCGCCAGCATGTCATACCGGGGCTGAGCGATGGCGGCGCACACGTGGCGTTCATTTCGGACGCATCGTTCCCGACCTTCCTGTTCAGCTACTGGGGGCGCGACCGCGGCGCGGACCGCATGGACATCCCCGATCTGGTGCGCCGCCAGACGCGGGAGCCGGCGCGCTTCGCCGGCCTGAGTGATCGCGGCGTGCTCGCTCCGGGTATGAAGGCGGACATCAATGTCATCGATTTCGCCAAGCTCGCATTGGAACGGCCGCAAATGGTGATCGACCTGCCCGCCGGGGGGCGGCGCCTAATGCAGAAGGCGCGTGGCTATGCGGCGACGGTCAAGGCGGGGCAGATCACCTACCGCGATGGGATTGCCACCGGCGCGCTGCCAGGCGGCCTGGTACGCAGCCAACCCGCCATGTAGCTCTCCCCACTGCCGGCATAGGTCGCCACCACAGCGGATAGCCGACGAAGCCGCGCGGGCGCTCATTAGCGTGGAATGCGGAACGACCGCTTTTGTCAGGGCGGCGGCACAGCGTCGGCCGTCGCGGGCTCGGTACGATGAGCGCTCCAGCCGTTCTGTCGCGTGGTAATCAGTGCATCTGGTTAACCAGCCGCCCGATCTCCGCCATGCGGGCGCCGACCCGCTCCGGCCTTTGGCTGCCGAGGTTGACCACCAGGCGATCGACGCCGATCTCGGCATATTCCTGCATGGCATCCAACGGCATCGTGGCTGGCGGCGTCATGATGATTTCGAAGCCGGCGCCGCGCCTGCGCCCAGCCTTCACCAATGCGGCATCAAGGCGGCCCACCATTTCTTTAGTGCCCGCCGGGTCGCGGTTGAATCCGTACCAGCCGGCGCCGAAACGCACGGCGCGGCGGATAGCAGCGTCGGCATACCCGCCAACGATGATCGGCACATGCGGCTTTTGGATTGGCTTCGGATCCAGGCGGCAGGTTTCCAGTTTTATCCACTTCCCGGCAAAATCCACCACCGGCTCGGTCCATAGCTTGCGCATGACCTCGAGGAACTCGTCGCAGCGTGCGCCGCGATCCCGAAAGTTATAGCCGCAGGCCTCGACCTCCTCTTTGTTCCAACCGACACCGATACCGAAGTCGAAGCGTCCCTCCGACAGCCAGTCCAGCGTGCACACTTCCTTGGCGGTGTAGATCGGGTTGCGCTGCGGCACGAGCGCGACACCTGTACCAAAGCGCAGTTTGCTTGTCGCAGCCGCCAGGAATCCGAAAGTAGCGACGACGTCCAGCATGCCGCCGCCTTGGGGCACCGGGATGCGGCCGTCCTTCGAGCCCGGGTAGCCGTAGGTGTTCTTATCAAACAACGTGACGTGCTCGCCCATCCAGATCGATTCGAGTCCGATGTCCTCGGCGCGGCGGCCAAAATCGCGAATCATCTGCGGCGTCGCCAGCGGCGACATGAAGGTGGCAAATACGCCGATCTTCATGTTGGTCCTCCTCTATGTGGCGTCGGTCATTACGGCGGATTGTGCGATCAGCGCATCGATCTCGCTCGCGGTGTAGCCGGCCTCCGCCAGTATCTCCCGCGTGTGCTGTCCGAGACGAGGCGCGAACCTGCCACTGGGCGGCGTCGTCTCCGACCACGTGCTGGGCTCGCGCATGGTGCGGATACGGCCTTCTGACGGATGCTCCTCGAAACGGAAGAACTCCACATCGGTGAGATGTTGGTCGGCGAGCAGGCTCTCCAGCGTATGCGGACGGATGCAGGGTATGTCGTTCTGCTGCAGCAATTCGAGCCACTCGTCGGTGGTGCGATGTTGCAGTTCGTCGCCGAGCATCTCGTATAGCGCATCGATATTGGCGGTGCGAGCGGCGATGTCGGCGAAGCGGAGGTCGCTCTCCACGACATCCGATTTGCCGATTGCTTCGAAAAAGCGGCGCCATTGGCCATCGTTGTAGGGCAGCACGGCGATGAAACCGTCCTTGGTCTGATACGGCCGGCGGTGCTGCGAGAGGGTGCGCGCGTAACCGGGCGGACCAATGGGCGGATCGAAGGTGTTACCTTGCATATGTTCGGCCAGCACGAACTGCGCCATCGTTTCGAACATCGGGACCTCGATCCGCTGGCCGACGCCGGTGCGGACGCGCGCCAGCAGACCCGCAAGCAGCGCATTGGCGGCTGCCGAACCGACAATGCGATCGATCGCCGCCATCGGGATGAATCGCGGCTGGCCGGTGGAACGTTGAAGCAACATTGGGATGCCCGACGCTGCCTGGATAAGGTCGTCGTACGCTGGCCGTCCGGCATAGCGACCGCCGCCGCCGTAGCCGACCATGCTAAGGTAAACGATGGTGGGGTTAAGTTGCCGCACCGACTCGTAATCGAGGCCGAGCCGGTGGAGCGCCCTCGGGCGGATGTTCGAGGCGAAGGCTTCAACCGTCGGCACTAGCCGCAGCAGCGCCTCGCGCGCCGCCGGCTGCTTGAGGTCCATCGCGATGCTGCGCTTGCCGCGGGCGTTGTGCTGGAAGCTGCCGCTCATCCCACGATGGCGCGGCACGCCGGTATAGCGAGATGAGTCCCCCTCGGGCGCCTCTACCTTAATCATGTCGGCGCCGTAGTCGGCAAGGATACGAGTGCACCAAGGTCCCATCTGCACCGTGGTCAAATCGAGCACACGCAGACCGGCGAGAGGTCCGCTCATTGCAACCCTTGTCCACCCAGGGCGAAGCACATCACGCTGAAGGCGCCCCTGGCGTAAGGCTTACCGATAGCGTCATGGATGGTACAGAGTGTCATCGTCTCACTCCCTGATTCGTTTATCGTCCTCGGGTTCGCAGCATCGCGCAACGCCTGGCGAGGTGTCGACCCGAGCGTGTGGGTATTGGAGGACCAGAAGCGTCGACGTGGGGATGTGGCAGTGTGCGTAACGGTGAAGCATGCCCACCCGCGTCCTGCGAGTGACGGCTGAAGCGCTACTGCTTTGACGTGACCCGACGGATCGCCTGCACAGCAGCGGATACCTGTGCGTCAATACCCAACCAGCCAAGTGTGGCACTCGCCTTCCTCGGATCGCCCCCATAGACACCGACTGATGCACTGGGCGGCGTTGGCGCCTGCCGAAGCGGCTGAAGGCGAACCATCGAAGGATCGACAGCAATCATCAACGAGGTATCCATCAAATCTGCATGCGTTCCAATATCTTTACCAAAGCCTCGCGCCCGCAACTCCTTGGCGAATGTCACCTCGACGGCCTGATAGTAGTCGGAAATGAAGAACGCGCGCGGTCGCCGTGCCGCACGCAAAGCGGCCCACCTCTCGTTCAGCCGCTCTGCCACTGCCTGCAAACTGGACTGATAGCCGCCGTGATCGCCCAGCAGGACGATGTTGATGAAGCCGTGGACGCGGAAGCTCTCGGCTGCCGACTGGACCGTTCGCTCAAATACGTCCGTCGGCACGGTAAGCGTGCCAGGAAACTTCATATGGGACGTGGGCGGGTCCGTGTCACCTTCGGGAACATAAGCGATCACCGGGGCAACCAGCGCATCGCCAAGTTGGCGCGCTATTCGGTCACTCAAGACAGCAGCCCGGACGTTGTGCTTTCCCACTGCGATATATGGACCGCTCTGCTCGGTCCCTCCGATGGGAATGATGATCGTTGTTTTACCAGCGCGCACTGCGTCGCGAATCTCGGTCCAGGTCAGTTGCTCCAACTGCACGACATCTGGGACCCGCGCGAATGAAGCGGACGTTGACAAAAGCAGGGCACAGAGCATGCCAAATACCCCAAGCGCCGCAGACCCAAGGACCGACAGTCGCTGGCCCTGGCTGATCGTCATCCCTCCCATGACGGGGTCGCCGCGGTTATGGCGTCCATTTTCGCAAGGCCGCCCACGTAAGCTTAGCACGACATTCGCCGCCTTGATGCAAGTTGCATGCTCTGATCGCCGGCAGCTCTCGATGAGCCGGCGCGGAGTGACCGTAGACCAAGGCGCATGAAGGTCGTCATGGTCGTGGTTCTCTAATGCGTGGCGCTGAAGGCGACGATGCTAGCAGGCTCCTCATAATACTCCGGATCGCGCCGTAGACGCCCGACCATCGCGTCGACATAGGGCGCCGTCGCACAGAGCTGCTGGAAATGCCGCTCGCTCAGAGTGAGGCCAGCGCGACGGCAGGTCGCGGCAATCTCATCGCGCCGGACAGCGTCGACTTCCGACGGCGCAGGCTCGGGAACCGGCGGCAACGAGCTGGATATGGTTGCGTTTGGTTCCAGTTCCGGTCTGCGATTGCGCCAAGGTGTCGCCGTTTCGTAGGCGTGTGCGACACGCAGTACAGTCGCGTCGTCGAACGGGCGACCGACAATTTGCATCGATAGCGGCAGTCCCTCCTCGGTAAAGCCGATGCATTGCGCTAACGCTGGGCCGCCCAACACATTGAACGGGGTGGTAAGCGAGGCGCGCTGCCAGAAGTTAATCGTGCGCCAGCTCTCGAACCGCGGCGCCGGCCCAGGTCCCGCAGTCACCAGCACATCGTATTTTTCATAGATCGGTGTCATTTCGGCAATCAGTGCGCGGCGCCAGCGCGACGCTTGTACATAGTCGGCGCCGGAGATCAGCAACGCGCCCAGCGTCCTCCCAAGGAAGTCCTCGCCGAAATCGTTAAGTCTTGTCCGCAGCACCGGTTCGTGCACGGCGTAAAGTTCGCTCTCGGCACCGGTGATCTTGACATCATGATAGGCTTGCGCCGGCCGAATCCGTGTGTCCTCGAGCGTCGCGCCAAGGCCGCGGAGTACATCGAATGCGGCCTCCATCGCCACCTGCGCGGCCGAGGCTATGGGGGCATCTTCCTCGAACAGATGGCGAAGCACGCCGATACGCAGTCCCTTGATACCGTCGGTCAGCGCAGCGCGATAATCGGGCACTGGTCTATCTGCGCTCGCTGGATCCTTGGGATCATGGCCGGCAATGGACTGCAGCATGATCGCGCAATCTTCGACCGACCAGGTCATTGGACCAGCGTGATCGTAGCTGAAGGAGTTCGTATAGACGCCAAACCGACTGACCAGGCCGTAGGTCGGCTTCAACCCGGCCAGTCCGCAGAGCGCAGCCGGATTGCGGATTGAGCCGCCAGTGTCGGATCCAAGCGCGCCCATCGCCAGGGCCGCCGCCACGCTGGCACCCGAACCGCTGGACGAACCGCCCGTCAAATGTTCCCGGTTCCACGGATTGCGCGCCGGTGGCCAGGGCAGGTCGAACGACGGTCCGCCATGGGCGAATTCATGCGTGGCCAGCTTGCCCAGCAGCACGGCGCCTGCCTGACGCAGCTTGACAACTGTGGTGGCGTCAAAATTGGGGACGTAGTCGGCGCGGGTGCGCGAGTGGCTCGTCGTGCGGATCCCCGCTGTGCAGTAGATGTCCTTCAGCGCGAACGGTATCCCATGCATCGGGCCGCGATATCTCCCCGCCATAATTTCGGCCTCTGCCGCCCGCGCTTGGTCCAATGCCTGTTCCGCCGTCACCAGCAGATAGGCGTTGAGCTGCGGATCAATTGCGGCGACGCGCTCCAGAAAGGCGCGCGTCAGCGTCACCGGCGAGAGCTGCCGCCGTTCGATCAGTCTGGCGGCTTCGGCGACGGTCAGGAAATGCAGATCGGTTCTGTGATGAGCAGTGTCGTTAGGCATCGCCAAGACCCTTTCAAACAGCCGGCCGTGCGCGAATCTCGTCGGCCACCTTGCGTGGCAAGAACTGGCCGTCCTTCGGATCGCCGAAGAACTGCCCACCCTCCACCATCACCTTGCCGCGCAGCACCGTCACGCTGGGCCACGCCGTCACGACGTGACCTTCCCATGGCGTATAGTCGGTCTCATGCAGATCGGCAGCACGAATAGTCTTCTGCAGGCCAGTCTCCAGCACGACAATGTCGGCGTCCGAGCCGACCGCCAACGCCCCCTTGCGCGGGTACATGCCCATGATCTTTGCAGCATTGCTCGAAACCATGCCGGCGAAGTGTTCCAGGGAGTAGGCGCGCTGCGTCACCATCTGTGTGTACATCAGCGACAATCGTGGCTCGACACCGGAATTGCCCCCGGTGGTGTCGTCGATGCGGGAGCCTTGCAACTTCACCCGCAGGGGACAGCACAACTCGTCGGTGGCGATCACCTGGATCGCGCCGTGGTTGGTCGCCTCCCACAACGCCTTCTGGTCCTCGGGGAACTTGAGCGACGGATAAGTGTGGTACATCTGGCCGCCCGGTCTCTTGTAGTCTTCGGCTGAGTACATCAGATATTGGTGCAGCGTTTCACCGTACATCGGAAATCCGCGCGCACGTGACGTGGCCAGTGCCGCGACACCGGTGGCAGCCGACACGTGCACCATGTAGAGCGCTGCTCCATCGACTCGTTCCGCCAAGCGGATCACCCGGTTGAACGATAATTCCTCCGACAGCGCGTTGTGGACCTCTGCCATGTGTTCGAAGCCGACGCGGTTCTCTCGCATCAGCTTCTCGTACATGAACATGACGATGTCATTGTCTTCCGCATGAATTGCAGCAACGCCGCCCACCTTCGCGACTGTCTTCAATGCTTCCCAGATATCACCGTACTGCACCATGCGACCGGCATTGCCCGGACGGATGTCAGTGGTGAAGATCTTGATACTCGCGTGGCCCGCCTGCATCGCCTCGGCCAACTCATCATATTGGCCGACTGGGATCTTCCCCATCAGCGTCAAATGAAAGCCGTAATCGCAGTAACACGCGCCTTTCCAGTTTGCATCAGTCTGCTCGATTGCTGTCTGGATTGAGCGGTCGTGTGTGCACTGCACGAAATCAATCAGCGACGTGGTGCCGCCGAACAACGCCGCGCGACTCACCTGCGCGGGCGGGTCGGTGTATTTCGGCTCGGATTCACCTGGAAATCGGATTGGCGACAGGCAGTGGATGTGCGGATCAACGCCTCCAGGAATCACGACCTTGCCGGTCGCATCGACGGCCCGCGTCGAAGCACCCAAGGAGCCAGGTGCACCGATCACCGCAATCTTGCCACCTGCGACGCCGAGATCGATCTCAGCGGCGCCACTCGGCAACACACAGGTGCCGCCAGATATCACAAGATCCAGCATTATCCTTCCCCCATTGTTGTCTCGATCGTGTCGGCCAGAACCGGATCGCCCGCACTAAAGCGCTCCAACAGCATTTCCGTCGGGATGTCACGCACGATAAACACCAGCCGGCTGCGACGATCTTCGTCTGGCCAGGAGTCGAACCAGCGCGGCGGATACAACGTGTGCTGTACTGCGTGGATCGCGGCCGGCCCTGCCGCACGATCGGCGAACGCCACGATACCTTTCACTCGTAACAGGTCCTCGCCGCGTTCGCGTGCCAGCCCTCCCAGCGCCAAGGAGAAATCCAGGCGCGAGACAGGCCGGCGTAGCACCAGCACCACGGAGCGAATGCCGTGCGCGTGGATCGCCGTTGCCACAAATCGCGGATGCACACGCGCGTTCGGCAGATCTCCAAACAATAGCGTCGCCGGCGCGACGTCCGCAGCATCGACGATGCTTGCCCCGGGGTTCAACGCCGCCAGCCGATCCAGCAACGGAGGCGACGGCGTCGCCAGGTCGGTCTTGGTTAGCACTAGCCGGTCGGCGCAGGCGGCCTGTGCGGTCGCCTCCGGAAAACGATCCAGGGTTGCTGCCCCGATCACCGCATCGATCGTCGCAACCACAGCGTGAACCTGTAGCGCCCGCTCCAGGAACGCATCGGCTGAGAGAGTGTACAGAATGGGACTTGGTTCCGCGAGCCCGCTTGTCTCCAGCACCAGACGCCGGAATGGCGGCAGGTCGCGGCTCGCGCGGCGGCGCAACAGACGGTACAGCGTGTCGGCAAGATCCTGTCGTACGGCGCAGCATACGCAGCCGTTGGGGAGTTCCAGTATTTCCTTGTCCGCAGACTCCAGCAGCAGATGATCGATGCCAACGGCCCCGAACTCGTTGACGATGACCGCGGTATCCGCCAGGTCGGGGCATTCCAACATTCGCGCCAGAAGCGTGGTCTTCCCGCTGCCGAGAAAACCGGTGAGCACCGTGATCGGCAACGGGGTCGTTGGCAGGGGTGGCGCGGGTCGCTGCATGTCCCGCTAATCCCATCATACGTGCGCGCGGTTGGAAATCCCGCCACGACCACTGTCAGCAAACCAGCACATCCCGGTCGGATGAGCGAGGAGGTTGTCGCCTAGGATCCCTATATCAACTGCACGATCTTGTTCGTTCAGGTCGCTCGCGATCTATCAAACCCGCTGAGCACGAAGGCCGAGTGACGTGCTGGCGGTCGGGGATAAACAAGAAGAGAGTTTCTCCCGATAAAACCCTCGTTCGCCGGAGCTGACACGAGCATCGGACCTCACTTGTCGCGCCCCAAGCGCATACTGACCGGCCCGTCGCCGTCATTTATGGCATAGGCGACATCGAGAGTCGCTTCGGACACAGCCTCGTTGAAATGTGCTTGTAAATCGGGCGGCAACTTCTCGATTCTCGCAGTCAACAGTGAGAGCTGCTTGCGGTCTGCTTGTAAAGCTGCACGGTCCTCATCGGACAGTCTCCGATGCAGTTTCACCGTTCGCGCGAACTCTTCGCTTTGTTTGTCGATCGGCCAGAGCTCTGTCCAGATGCGGTCATATTCCAGCTGCATCGGTTTTGCCTCCGGCAAGCTGCCTGCGATAACGCGTGTCCGATCGGCGACGAGGCCTGACATGACCTCGTCTCGAAGAGACGCAGGTATATTCCCCAGGCTTTGAGACTTGAACTTGATCCATCGCTGATACACTGCGTCCACTGCCGCGGGATCCGCAGTCGAACCTTGGTACGCCTGTGCGAATCTCTCGAGAAGAGGCTGATCCATTTCTCGTCCCCACACTGCTACGGATTGGCTCCAAAGAATGGTTCCCACGACGCCCGCTACCGCGCTCGTTCGTATCATGCGCCAAGCAGCGCTTCGTCGACTATTTGCCTGCGAGGGCATCGCTTACCTTTTTCATTGCATCCGCGTCGCCTTGAAAATAGGCTTTCCTTAAGATATCCTCGCCCACCTTCTTGGCAATTGCTTCGGCCAGCTTCTCTTCGGTATCGTAGTGCCCAGATCGATCGCCAGAATACGTCTCTCGCGTGAGATACTCCGTGACCCCTTCATTGAATTTTACCCCGCCCACCACGCCAAGCTGCTTGATGAATTCCGAGCTACTATAGTGATGCATCTGCTCATGATATGCAGTTCCGATATCTGCCTTGTCTTTGTTTATGTAAATCTTCCCGTCGTAACTTTCTCCCATGACAGATTTCGGGTCGATCCCGTACTTGGCGAGATCTGGATGACGCTTGGTTAGCTCGTTCTGGAATGTCGTATCATCCTGGAAGTTGGTCACTTTGGAAGCAGGCTTATCAAGCTGACCCTTGGGAATGTACGTGCCGAATTTATCGGTGACCTCCTTCTCGACCTGTTCAGGAGTTTTCGTGAAGCCCCCGCCCGGCGAGCCCTTTCCAGCTTTGGGATCAAGCAACACATCCGGCGCATCCGCGTTCGGGTCATTCGATGGACTTTGATCCGCCGCCCGGATCTGGGCTTGCCCTGCCGCCTGATCGTCGGGCGCGTCCCTCTGGTCCTCGCCTCCATCAGCTGCACCCGGGTCGGTAACGTAGGATTGGGGATCGAGGCCGAGCGCCTGCCTCAGCCAATCATCGTGCTCTTTGCCCATTTGCCTAGTGCACTCCACCAAGCCCGCTTCGGCGGCGCGGCGCGAAGTTGCGGCGCGCCCTCACCGTGAACGGACGGAATTGGAGAGTCTTGCCCAACAAGCTCATCAAGGCGCTAGCATTTCGCTTTTGCCACGGACATGGCGTCCTCCGATCCATCCCTGTCCTCCCGTCAATAGGCGCGGGATTTCTCGCTTGCAACTCTATCGGCGACCCTAGGCCCTGCATGTGAGCGGCGTCACACGGCCGAATGATGCGGCCATGGTTTGCCTGACCAGTTACTCGGCGCCGATGGCCAGCTCGTGGGCCCCCATGTCGATCTGATTCTGGTCGGCGATTCCTTGGCGCTGACCATTTACCCATGACCACCACCGTTGGAGTAACGCAAGAGATGATGATCGCGCACGGTTGCGCAGTTGTCCCGTTGCTTCGCCGACAAACTCATGCAACGAGCGCCCAACCGTTTCGTTGCCGCCGTCTTATGTCAGACTGTCGGCCACCGGCCGGAAGGCCCGACCGTGATGTACCGGCACAGCAAGAAAAACTGGGTGCCCGATTTCATGAAGCGGCGGCCGGAAGTGTCAAAGGACCTGATCGAGGAATATCTGCACAACTTGTATGCGGTTCAACCTGATTTCCTGTACGGCGTGCCCCGCGACTTTATCAAGAACTGCCGGACGCGTGGTGCTGCCGGATGATGTGCCAGGACATCCGCTGCAGACATCCATTGATGTCGGCTCGATGGGCCGAACACTGAGATCACCGTCTTCCCGTGGAAGGGGCCGGAAGAGCTGAAACAACGCACGATCGAGCGGGTGCGCCGTTTCCTCCGAGCGAACGTGCCAATGCGTGCCGCTGCGCAATAGCCGTCCTTACACCCGCGACATGGCAAGACCTGTCGCTTCCGAACAAAGTCCGACGCTGACTGGGTATGTGTTCATGTTCAGCGGTTGAAGTTGCGTATGTCGTAACATGCGCAGCGAATGATCAAGCGCCGCCATTTGCCGCACCAGCTGTGAACCGTGCAATCCGCCGCTCTGTGTAGAACTCAAACGAGTCAAGCTCCTGCTCAACCACATGGAACGCGTCGTCTCCGATCGCGCCACGTCTCCGTAGTTCGATCAGCGCGCGACGCTGCACGGAGACAAGATGGCGACGAGCCGCCAGCAGCGTCGCATCGCCACTCTCCGGCCGTCCTTCGCTTTGCCGTAATAGTGCCAGATGCTCTTCCCTGAGCATATTGATCGGACCGTCCAATTGCGCCAACACATCCAGCGCGACTTCTGCCGTCCGCCGACGTGCGAGCTGCGCCTCTGTTTCGATCTCATCAGTCTCGGCCGACTTCAGTCGTAGCATCAGCGGACGAAGGCTCAAGCCCTGAAGCACCAATGTGCCGAGCACGACGCCATATGCCGACAGCAAGATGAGGTCGCGATAGGGAAAGTCCTGGGGAAGAGCCAGCGCAGTGGCGAGCGTGACAATCCCTCGCATACCGCACCACGCAATTACCAGACCCGTGTCGACGGTCGGCGGCATGGCATGCGGACGCAGAGCCGTCGGAAAATGACGGTTTCTCCAACGGGCGACCGTGTTGTAGCTCATGACCCACGCCACGCGCACCACCACAACGACAGCGAGGACAGCGCCCGCGAAGGCAAATGCGCGGATACCGACGATGCTGTGCAGGCCAGTCAGGATAGGACGGAGCTGCAGACCCGCCATGATGAAGGCGAGCACATTCAGCACGAATACTGCAACCTCCCAGACCGCATACGAAGGAATCCGGTTGACCGCATCCAACCGGGCAGGCGCGATACGAGCCAGCGTGATTGCGTAGCAAACCAACGTGATGATCGGGGAGAGCATCAGCCGATCGGCGAGAATCCAGACCGCAAACGTCGATGTGAACTGACCGATCACGGCTGTCGGCAGGTCAACGATACGCCGCAAGAGACGCGGAACAACGGCCCCCAGTGCGACCCCAAGGATGACGCTGCAGAGAACGGCGCCAAGTTCGGCTGGCAGGGCATTCAAACCTGTCCAGGTCCCTGCCGCAGCAAAAAGGGCACCGCGATAGATCAGCAGTGCGGTGGCATCATTCAGCAGGCTTTCTCCCTCGAGAATCACCAATGCTCGATGCGGTAGACGCAGTGAGCGCAGAATGGCGTTGGCAGCGGAGGCATCTGGAGGAGAGACAATGGCGCCAAGCGCGATTGCGACAGCCCAAGGCATGTCCGGCCGCAATACTCGAGCCAAACCGGCGACCGCAGCTACCGTCAACACGACAGCGATAATGGCACTGGCCGCGATCGGCATCCAGTAAATCCGCAGATCGCGCAACGACATGTCGTATGCGGCGTCGAGCAGGGTTGGCGCAACGAACAGCGTCATCACAAGCTGCGGTTCCAGCGCGAGTGCGGGAGTTCCAGGGATTAGTGCAAGGACTGCACCGGCAATGGCAAGAAAGGCCGGATAAGGTGCCTGCAGTCGCCGCGCCCACGCAGACAGCACAGCACCAACCAGCAGCAGCACCACGGTGATCTCAAACAAGCCCATAGTCGATGGCCGTCCAGTAGAAAGTAACTCCGTAGCGTAGCATTCGCGACCAGAGAGGGGAGCCTACATGCATTTCCGGGTACGGACGGCCCGGCCCCGGCGATGGCAGTGGTTGCCCGCGAAGTGGCAATGCAGGATGGTCGGATGCTCGGCACACGCTGAATAGGCACGGGCGATGAAACTTCTGTTGGTCAACGGCAACACGACGCAGGCGGTCACCGATCGGGTGGTGGCAGAGGCAACGCGCTGCGCCTCGGCCGGCACCGCCATCACCGGCGTGACTGCGCGGTTCGGCGTCAGCATCGTCTCGACCGAGGCCGAGGAGGACGTCGCCCACCATGCCGTGCTGGACGTGCTCGCGAGCAGTTTCGCAGGCTATGATGCCGCCATTCTGGCGATCTCGTTCGATACCGGACTGCTAGGGGCGCGGCAGATCGTGCCGATCCCGGTGGTCGGCATGACCGAGGCGAGCCTGTTGACAGCATGCCTGCTAGGCCGCCGCTGCGGACTGATCAGCTTCGGGCAAAGCAGCCGCTGGATGTACCTGGATCTTGTGCAACGCGTCGGCCTGGCGCAGAGGATGGTAGCACTTGAGACGATCGAATTGGCGGACTCCGCGAGCTATCTGCGCGAGGGTGGACAGGACGCGGCAGTCAGCGACGCCTCGGCGCGGCTGATCCGGGCTGGGGCGGAGGTGGTGGTCGTGGCGGGCGCAGCGGTGGCAGGCATCGCACACCGGTTGCGGACGCAAGTACCGGTGCCGCTGTTGGACGGGATAGCCTGTGCGGTTGGGCAAGCGGAAACTCTGGTGCGGCTAGGGTTGCGCCAGGCAGCTGTTGTGGCGCCGTCGATCGGTGGCAGTACGACGAGCGGCATCGACCCGGCACTGAGCCGGCTAATGTCACGCCGGGAAGTCTGAAGGTCTCCATGCCTAGGGCGACACATTGGCGAGCACCCCTACATCTGCGCACAAGCGAAATGTCAGGTGCCCTCAATCCATGTTGCTCACGAGCCGGCTAGACGACGGAATTGTAGACCTCTCGCCAACGCCTGATGGCTTCGATGTGACCGTCCACCGTGGTCAGGTTGGCGCCCATCGTCACAACCGATATGTGGCTGCCCCCGGCGTCGCGCCACGCGGCAATGTCGCCCGGCCATTGGTTGTCCCCTCGGCTGTACTGCTGGATGCATTCGAAGCCGAATGAACCTCTTGCTCGCCCCAACTCTACGAGCCTGCTCTCAATTGTGGCCTTGATCTTCACCGCCTCGGTCTGAGTTCGGCCGGAGAACATGAACCCGTCCCCGATGCGCGCCGCGCGCTCGTACGCGGCTTGGCTGAAACCACCAAACCAGATCGGGATCTGTCGGTTTGGGCGCGGCAGTATCCCGGCTCTATCGATCCGGTGATCGTCGTCTTCGTGCTCAACCACCGCTTGCTCCCACAGCTTGCGTATCAGAGCGACCTGGTGCTCCTGCCGTTTGCCACGGCGACGGAAATGTCCAGACATCTCCAGCCCGTCATACTCCACCCAGTTCCATCCGACCCCGACACCCAGGCGGAGCCGGCCTCCCGAGAAAAGATCGACGTCAGCCGCCTGCTTGGCGAACAGAACCGTCTGTCGCTGAGGCAAAATGATAACCCCCGTCGCCATTTCGAGTTTTTTGGTTATACCGGCGAGGTAGGCGAACGTGATCAGCGGTTCATGAAAGGGATCGGTTTCCTTGTAAGGGCCGGTTAACTTTGGTTCCCTTCCCGCATGAACGGCACCGAGGACGTGGTCGTAGATCACGATATGATCGTATCCCAGTTCTTCCGCCGCCTGGGCGAACGCCTTGACCGCCCCCGTGTCACCGCCAAGTTCGACTTGCGGATAAACCACGCCCACCTTCATCGTTCGCTTCCTTCTTCGTGAAGTAACCTCGCCGCGTCTCGCATCGCGCAACGACTACGCGTAGCTATCGGGTCGCGGCACAGCCGACTCGTCCGTACCTCCGACACATCTGTTCGCAACACTTCCGGTCAAACGTCCGAAACCTTCTCCCAGGCGATCTCACGATGTTCAGTCACGCCATTCACCACCCGCGGCGGCGGGATCAGGATCATGAGCCCATTCTCGAACCGCACACCCCGAGGCTGTTTCGTGCCGATCCGGCTCGGATCCGGCGCGGCATCGACGGCGGTGACAAGCTGCTTGCCGTCATACGTGTATGAACCGGTATAGCCGCTGTACTCTCTCTTCTGGTCGGCGGGCACATCGTGGCGCCAGTCAATCATCATGACCGCCATGCGGCCGCTGCCGATCACGATGCGTCCCATGCCTTGTCCCTCATAGGGTAAAGGCCTTGGATTGCCAGCGTCGTCCCGCACCATTGCGCGCACAAAACGCCACGTTCCCTCGATAGTGTCCATGGTCCCGAGTCTCGTCCTTGCTACGTGTCTCGCACTGTGCGGGGTTCGACCGGAGGGTCAAGCCTTCCAGATAGCCGCGGAAATGCTCGCATGGCGGAGCGTTTGGGCGCGATGCCCGACAGGCCTATCGGCTGTGGGGCAGGAACATCCCGGAGTGCAGCAGCAAGACATGCGGGGGAGAGAACGCTGGCCCGCTAACGCGGAACCAGAGGACAAGCTCGGTTCATCGGTCCAAACGCCTCCTCTCCAGGCAGAGCCGTGACCAACTTGAAGTAGTCCCATTCGCCATTCGACTCCTCGGGCGACTTCACCTGGTATAGATAGATCGGGTGGATCACGCTTCCGTCCTCACGGACCCTTCCCTTGCCGAATAGCTTGTCGTCGGTCGGCATCGCCTTCATCTTCGCGACAATTGCACGGCCGTCACTCTTCTCGCCAAGTGCCGCGACCGCTTTGAGGTAGTGCAGCACCGACGCGTAAACACCCGCAGTGAACTCGTTGACGTAGATATGCATTGGGTGGCGCTGCACGAAGCGCACGGCGAACGCTCTCGTATCGGCGTCTCGATCCCAATAGAAGAGATTAGCTGTGTACAGCCCCTGTGTCAGCTTCAGCCCAACGGCAACGCACATTGTTGATGTCCAGCACGAATGCCGCGATGCGCTTGCCGCTCTGCATCAGGCCGAATTCGTTTGCCTGCTTGAGAAAGTTGGTTAGGTCGGCACTGTAGTTCGCCAATCCCACGACATCGGTGGCTGACGATCCAGCCTGCACAATGAAAGACGAGAAGTCGGTAAGCCCGGCGGAATGCGCCACCGTGCCGACGACCTTGCCGCCCATCGCCGTCACCGCCTCGGTGGCATTGCGTGTCAGGTCTCGGCCGTAGGCATTGTCGATATGCACAAAGAACCAGTTCTTACCGGCGCCACCCTTCATCAGAGCGGACGGCAAGCTATGCGATGTGGCCCAGGTGTCGATCGTCCAACGGATCGTGTTCGGCGAACATTGCGCGCCCGTGAGTTCCAGCGACTGCGAGCTTGATGGCAACAGCACCTTGTTGTTGTCACGCGCGATCTGGTTGATCGCAAGGGCCACTGAAGAGTTTGGTACATCGGTCACGGCGTCCACGTCTTCCTGGTCAAACCAGCGTCGGACGATCGTAGCGCCGACATCCGGCTTCTGCAGGTGATCCGCGAACACGACCTCGATCTTCATGCCAGCGACCGAGCCGCCCACATCTTCTGCTGCCATCTGCGCAGCCAACACTGACCCCGGTCCCATGTCGTCTACTGCGACGCCCGACATGTCTGTGAGAACCCCGATCTTTACCGTCCTGTCAGCTGCCCTGACAGGGCCGACAATCAGCAGGAGGGGAAGCGACAGCAGACAGACGGTCAATTTCATTGTTTCCCCCAACATTCTTGTGGCACAGACCGTACGTCGGTCAGGCCGGAAATGCGGCATCACATCACAGGCGAAGCGCGTCAGCCAATCCTGCCGCAGCACCGCAGGAACGCTGGGAATCGACGGGATCAAAATCACGTAGCTGTAGCCGACATCCAACAGCTGCCGAGCAGTTCGGCAACGATCAGGCTGGGCCCACACCTGTTCAAGAACGTCGAGTGCTGTTGCAGGCGACTCCGTGCACATAAACTGTATTGCCAGGGTGAACAGAAGCGCCCAGCATCCGCACCTGCACCGGGGAGGTAGAGACGATGGAATTCGGCGCATCGATTTTTTTCACGGACTACTCCATCTCGCCCGCTGAACTGGCCATTGCGCTAGAGGATCGCGGTTTCGACTCGCTATGGGCGGCTGAGCACTCGCACATTCCGGTGCCTCGGCGCACGCCTCCACCGGGGGGCGGCGAACTGGCGAAGCGCTACTACGATGTTATGGATCCGTTCGTCACCCTGGCCGTCGCCGCGGCCGCCACCAAGCGGCTGAAGGTCGCCACCGGCATCTGCCTAGTCATCCAGCGCGACACGATTCAGACAGCGAAGCTGGTCGCCTCGATTGATCAGGTGAGCGGCGGACGTTTCCTGTTCGGCATCGGCGGCGGTTGGAACGCAGAAGAGATCGAATCTCACGGCACCGTTTTCGCAACGCGCATGCAAAAGATGCGCGAGCAGATGGAGGCGATGAAAGAGATCTGGACGAAGGATACCGCCGCATACAGCGGGGAGATCGTCAAGGTCCCATCGATGCAAACTTGGCCGAAGCCGGTCCAGAAGCCTCATCCACCGATTTTGCTGGGCGGCGCGTTTCCCTATGCGGCACGACGTGCGATCCGTTACGGTGACGGCTGGTATCCGAACGCGAGCAGCGGTAACCCGGACGAATACATGCCCCGGTTCCGGCAAATGGCAGCCGAGGTTGGGCGGGATCCAAAGTCGCTGCCGGTGACGATCGGCGGCGTGCAGGAGGACCTTGCGCAACTGCAGCACTTCCACGATCTTGGTGCGGCACGGGTGAACGTGAGTTTACCAGCAGAAGGTCGCGATCAGATCTTGCCGATCCTCGATCGTTGGGCTGGCTTCGTACGAAAGCTGCGCGACTAGACTTCTCCGCAGGTTCAGCTGCTGCATAGGTTTCCTCCACCGGTCATGAGGTAACCTCGATCGATGCTGGACTGGATCACGGCCTGCGTCACGCGCCATCTTCCGAAACCCACAAGCGACCCGGAGTCGGTTTGTTCTCGCCACCCTCGCTTCAGCCACCGCATTAGAGCCGGCGTGCCCTCGCCGCGTGGACGGAGATAGTCCAGTGAGCAATCCGGCGGTCTCGTGGACAAAGTCAGGCACTCTGCGCCGCGATCCAAGACGCCACATCATCATAGTGGTTCGCGATATAATACTCCGCGATGTCGTCTGCCGTGGTGTTCCATACGCCATCGTGGCCCAGGATATAACGCAGCGCCTCGTCAAGATATTTTGCCGCGTTCGGGCGCCCGATATTGTGTGGATGCAGAGCCAGACACATCACACGCCCGCCTTCGACCCCTTCACGGTAGAGCGTGTCAAACTGGTCCTTGATCATCTGCAGGAAGTAATCTGCCTCCCGGTTCCAGGCCAACATGCCCGCATCATTTGTCTGGCCGGTATAGGGAACATAGATGAATTTTTGACCGCCTCGGACGTTGATCGGCCACGGCTGGTCATCAATGATCCAGGATGTGTGATAGAGGCATCCTGCCTCCGCCATGAGGTCATCAGTTCTCACGGTGTAGCCCGCCCCGCCACCTAGCCGGCCTTTCAGGCGTTTGCCGGTCAAAGCCTTCAGATGCGTGGAGAAGTCCTGCCAGTACGCGCGCTCCTGCTCTTCGGTGTAGTCGTAGATCGGTCGGCTGTTGTACAGGCCATGCGCCATATAGTCCCAGTCGGCTGCAACCATAGCATTTCTAATTTCCGGAAAATGGTCGAGAATTTCAAGATTCAGACAGCTACACGCGCGGACATTATGCTTATTCAGAACCTCCAGCATGCGCCAGAAGCCCACCCGGTTGCCATAATCCATCCGGGCATAGAACGGAACATCGGGTTGAGTCGGCCTGCTCTCTGGCAGGTATTCGAAGAACTCCATATTTGGCGCCACCCAAAACGCGACACGGGCATTACCGGGCCATTTGATAATGGGACGGTCGATGATTGGCGCATAAGCGAATCGTCCGGGTGCGATGGCCATGGCCTATTCTCCGATAGCCTGCAATGCATATACAGTCTGCACGACGAGGGGGCAGTTATTCTGACTGCCCTTTGAACCAATCGACAATCTGGCTACCGGTCGCTGTCCAGACGCCTTGGTGAGAACAGATGTGGCCGAGCACTTCGTCAAGGTGTCTGATGCGCCACGGCTGGCCCATGATCCAAGGATGCAGATGCAACACCATCAGGCGTCCAGCCGTAGCACCATCAGCATATAGACCATCGAACCAGTCTCGCCACAGGAGATTGACCTCATTGACGGTCCGGCGGCCGTGCAGGTGGATGTAGTTGTCGTCCAGATACTGGTTCACTCCGAGCGAATACAGTTCCCCGGTCATCGGCGACATCTTATAAGGCTGCTCGTCATTACCCCAATCGCAGACATAGCGAATGCCCTCGGCGGCGAGTAGATTGGGTGTGTTCGGTGTCTCCTGGAAATCCGGCCCGGACCAGCCGATCGGACGCTGGCCAGTAGCATTCTGGACCGCCGCGATCGAGGTCCGGATGTATTGGCGTTCATCCTCCACTGACATGCCAATGTGGATGATCTGACGGCGAGTAATGCCGTGCGCGATGAACTCTGCATCGCGCTTCTTGCCCTCTTTGATCAGGAACGGGTAGTGATCGGCGACAACCTTATCGAGAGCCAGAGTGGGCTTGATGCCGTACTTGTCCAGTATGGCCAGAATTCTGAAAACCCCAACCCGATTGCCGTATTCGTGGTTGCCGTAGCCGCCGATATCTGGAAAGGCCGGCTGGTTGCCGGTCCACAGGCCCTCCGGCCCGCCCATGGGGGTCACCGGCAGTGGCGTATTAGGCGGGACCTCCCAGTCCCAGTGCTCAAGGTTTACGATGACGGCGAGGGCGACGCGGGCGTTGTCCGGCCATTTTAGGGCACGCCGCGCCACGATCGGTGACCAAGGATAAATGTCCTGGTCCATACCGTGGGCTCGCCTTGCAGGCATGGCTATCTCCTTCTTCTCCTTCGCACCGAATGATAGCGTCGGACGAGCCGCCAACTATGACAGACAGGAAAGCCACCACAAGCATCCGGGTATACCCTATGCGCGTCAGACACACGCCGTCCGGAATATTCACAAGACCTGGGGCGTGTGTCATTGATTGATTCTGCGGAGACGGTGGAATGCACCTCCTTTCAGAGGACGACACAAATGCCAACTCATGATGCTTTCGACCCGACACGGCTTGAACGGATGGAACGGCGACTCCAGGCGTTAGAGGACGCCGAGGCGATCCGAAATCTTAAGTCGCGCTACGCGGCCCTGTGC